>JAHBVI010000025.1 GCA_019637635.1 Anaerolineae bacterium | reverse complement strand
CCCCATAGGTTGGACAATCACGGCCGTTACGCTATATTTTCGTGAACCGTCATCCGTCGGTTTACGGATAACGGTTTACGGATAACGGACTACGGAGGAAACGATGATTGAAAAGCTGCTGAACCAAGACCGTGACCATCTGCTGCACCCGCTGCACCATCCGAATAGTCACGCAACCCCCTTGATTGTGGAATCGGGCGAGGGGATTTATTTGCATACGGTAGACGGCCGTACCCTGATTGACGGCCTCTCCGCGCTGTGGAATGTGTTGGTGGGGTACGGCCGTGCTGAACTGGCTGCTGCCGCCCAACAGCAAATGAGCCAACTGGCTTACTGTTCCAACTACGCCGGGCTGGCCAACCTGCCGGTGATTGAACTGGCGGAGCGGTTGGCCGGCTATGCTTACCCGGCCCTCAACTACACCTACTTCACCTCCGGCGGCGCAGAGGCCAACGAGAGCGCCTTCAAAACCGCCCGCTACTATTGGAAGCGGCTGGGCAAGCCAGATAAGGTCAAAATTATCGCCCGGCAAGACGCTTATCATGGGGTGACGCTGGCGGCCATGAGCGCCACCGGCATTGCTCCGTACTGGCCCATGTTTGAGCCGCGTGTGCCCGGATTTTTGCACATCGTCGCCCCGTATCCCTACCGTTTTGCCGGGGATGTGCAAGAGGGGGAATCTATTGGCGAAGCGGCGACGCGGGCATTGGAAGAAGTGATTTTGCGCGAGGGGCCGGAGACGGTAGCCGCCTTTATTGCCGAGCCGGTGCAAGGGGCGGGCGGGGTGATTGTGCCCCCGGATGATTATTTCCTGCGTATCCGCCAGATTTGTGACCAGTATGAGGTGCTGCTGATTGCGGATGAGGTGATTACGGGCTTTGGGCGCACAGGGGAGATGTTTGCTCTCAATCGCTACAGCGTCCAGCCGGACATTCTTTCGTTTGCCAAAGGCATTACCAGCGGCTACCTGCCGTTGGGGGGCATCCAGCTTTCGGACGCGATCAAAGAAGTCATCCTGACGGCGCCGCCCGCGCAAACGTGGATGCACGCCTACACCTACTCCGGCCATGCCACCTGCTGTGCGGTGGCGCTGGCGAATCTGGACATCATTGAAGGGGAAAAGCTGCCGGAGCGGGCCGGGCAGATGGGGGCGCGGCTGTTAGCGGGCCTGCTGGCGTTGGCCGATGAGTTTGACTGTATCGGCAATGTGCGTGGCCTGGGCTTGATGTGCGCCGTTGAATTTGTGGCCGACCGGGAAAGCAAGGCTACCGCCAACCTCGCCGGCCCCATCCTCAAAGCATGTCTGGAACGTGGCCTGCTAACGCGCGTCAAAGGCGAAAGCCTGCTCCTGGCCCCGCCGTTGATTATAACGGAGGAAGAGGTGGATACGGTGTTGGGTATTGTGCGGGAGGCGATTGGAGACGTGATGCGTGATGCGTGACCCGTGACTTTTCACGCATCACGCATCACGCATCACGAAGATCAAGGAGACAAAACAGATGAAAAAAGCATTGATGGTCTGGGGTGGTTGGGATGGGCATGAGCCGGAGAAGTGTGTGCGCTTGTTTGCGCCGCTGTTGGCGGCGGCTGGATTCCAGGTGACGATCAGCGATACGCTGGATGTGTATCTGGATGCGGCGTTTCTGGCGGGGTTGGATGTGATTGTGCCCTGTTGGACGATGGGCACGATTACGAAGGAGCAGGAGAGCGGGCTGCTCACGGCCGTCCGCAACGGCGTCAACATCGCGGGCTGGCACGGCGGTATGGGGGATTCGTTTCGCAACAATACCAATTACCAGTGGATGGTGGGTGGGCAGTGGGTGGCCCATCCCGGCGACATTATTGATTACACCGTCAACATCACCCGGCACGACGACCCGATTACACAAGGGTTGAGCGACTTTCGGATGCACACGGAGCAGTATTACATGCACGTGGACCCATCTAACGAGGTGCTGGCAACGACGACGTTTAACACGGAGATTGCGCCCTGGGTGAATGGCTGTGTGATGCCGGTGGTGTGGAAGCGGATGTGGGGTCACGGCCGTGTCTTTTACTCCTCTCTGGGGCACAAAGCGCACGACTTTGACGTGCCCGAAGCCCGCGAGATTCAGCGCCGCGGCATTTTGTGGGCCGCCGGGTCATTGTTGTGAGACACGGCCGTCTATTGTCATTCCAACGAGTCTTCGAGAGACTGCCCTGAGATTGTCGAAGGGAGGAATCTTTTGGGCTGTTTAAGGGGAAAGATTCCTCACTCCGAAGACTTCGTTCGGAATGACAGGAAAAGAGGAAGTGATGCGGCAGACAATTGCACATTTGAACTGGCAGCGGGCGCAGCAGTCAGGGGAGAAGGTTGCCTATTACATGCAGCGCCAGGATGGGTATAAGCCGGTTACACACGCCGAAAACTATACCCTGATCACCAATCTGGCGTTGGGGCTGGTGGCGTTGGGCGCGGCCAAAGGCGACCGCATCGCCATCATCAGCAACACCCGCGCCGAGTGGAGCCAGTTTGACGGCGCCATTTTGAGCTTTGGCGGTGTGGTGGTGGGCATTTACCCCACCAGCACGGCCGAACAAATCCGCTACATCCTCGACCACAGCGAAACACGCATCGTCATCGCCGAAAACAAGGCGCAATACGACAAAGTGCGGCTGGCTGAACCGGAATTTGTGGAAAAAATCGTGGTCATAGACAGCCATGGCCTGACGCCAGGCGACTGGCTGACGCTGGATGAAGTAGCCACCCAGGGCAAATTCCGGCTGGCGCAAAAGCCCCACCTGCCGGATGAACTGCGCGACGCGGTGCAGCCGGACGATATGGCTGCCCTCATTTACACCAGCGGCACCACCGGCCCGCCTAAAGGCGTCGTTATGCGTCACAATAATCTGGTGCAGGTGGCACAAACGGTGGCCGAATTTCTGGAACTGAACGAGCAGGACGTAGGCATTACCTACCTGCCACTGGCTCATTCGTTGCAGCGGGTATCGAATTATATTGGCACGGCCGTAGGCGTTACCGGTTACTATCTCACTGATATGAGCAAACTGGTGGAGGTGAGCAAAGTGGTGCAGCCCACCGTGCTGTCGGCCGTGCCGCGTGTGTATGAGAAGATTCACACGGCCGTGCTCACCGGTATTGACCAGGCTCCCCCGCGCCGCCAAAAGCTGGCCCGCACTGCCCTCGCCGTCGGTCATGAAGTGGCCCACCGCCGCCGTAATCAACAGCCGATCCCCTTCAGCCTGAAGCTGAGACACGCCGTTTACGAGCGGCTGGTCTATCGCAAATTACGCGCCGCCCTCTTTGGCGGGCGGATGCGTTACCTGAGTTCCGGCGCCGCCCCCATCAGCCTGGAACTGCTGCACTTTTTTGACGCCATCGGCCTGCCCATCTATGAAGGTTATGGCCTGACGGAGACGACCAGCCCCATTACGGTGAACCGGCCGGGGGAGGTGAAATTTGGCACAGTGGGACGGCCGTTGCCCAACTCACAGGTCAAAATTGCCGACGATGGCGAAATCCTGCTCAAAGGCCCCGGCGTCTTTACCGAATACTACAAAGACCCCGCCGCCACCCGCGACTCCTTCACCGCCGATGGCTGGTTCCAGACCGGCGACGTCGGCGAACTGGACGCCGACGGCTACCTGCGCATCACCGACCGCAAGAAAAACATCATCGTCACGGCCGGCGGCAAAAACATCGCCCCGGCCAACATCGAGCATCTGCTGATGGGCCACCCCCTCATCAGCCAGGTCATGGTACACGGCGACCGGCGCAACTACCTGGTGGCCCTCATTACGCTCGACCCCGACGCCCTGCTCGCCTGGGCCAATGATCACCGTAAGGGCGCATTACCTTACGAAGAATTGACACAAGATGCCGACGTGAGGGCATTGGTGCAAGGCATCGTAGACCAGGGCAACGCTTCCCTGGCCCGTTACGAACAGATCAAGTATTTCCGCATCTTGCCGGAAGAGGTGAGCGTGGAAAACGGCCTGCTGACGCCAACTTTGAAGCTGAAACGGCGTGAAATGGAAGCGCGATATGAAGGGTGGTTGGATGAGATGTATCATTGAGCAGATATGCCCCAAATGCCAGATAATAGATATTGCAAATAGTAACTATAAAAATAATGGATGTTTTGCATGGTGA
The DNA here is from genome assembly GCA_019637635.1 of Anaerolineae bacterium. Classification (GTDB taxonomy): domain Bacteria; phylum Chloroflexota; class Anaerolineae; order Promineifilales; family Promineifilaceae; genus CAADGU01. Next base: position 59,565 of record JAHBVI010000025.1, on the reverse strand, counting down.
TAGTACCGGGTGCGGCACGGCCTTATACTGCCGCCATGTTCACCATGCAAGAGATACTGTCCACCAGCACCCAATTTGCCCCCCACAGCCTGGAAAGCCAGGTCGGGAATACCCCATTGCTCAGTTTACAGCGCACGGCCGTCGCCTGCGGCCTGCCGGATACCGTCCAACTATTTGCCAAAGCGGAGTGGTTCAACCCCAGCGGTTCGGTGAAAGACCGGGCCGCGTTGGGTATCATCCAGGCGGCGGAGCAAGACGGCCGTCTCTGGCCCGGTATGACCATCCTTGACTCCACCTCTGGCAACATGGGCATCAGCTACGCCATGTTGGGCGCGGCGCGGGGGTACAAACTCAAAGTGGTGCTGCCCGCCAGCGCCACGCCGGAGCGCATCGCTATCTTGCAGCAATATGGTGTGGAACTGGTTTTCTCGGATGTTGCCGCCGGTTCGGACGGGGCTATTGAACTGGCGCGGCAACTGGCGAACGCCGACCCCACTCTCTTTTACGCCAACCAGTATGACAACCCGGCCAACTGGCAGGCGGCCCTGCCCATGGGGGAGGAGATATGGCAGCAGACACACGGCCGTGTCACCCACTTCATCAGCACACTTGGCTCCGGCGGTACCTTTACCGGCGTCACCCTACGGTTGCGCGAGCATAACCCGGCCATTCGCTGTATTGCCGCCCACCCCGCCACCGCCCACGATGGCATTGCCGGTCTGAAGCACATGCCCACGGCCATTAAACCGGCGATTTATGATGAGACATTGGCCGACGAAAACACGGCCGTGACCGCCGCCGCCGCCCGCCACATGGTGCAACTCCTGGCCCAAAAAGAGGGTCTCCTGGTTGGCCCCTCGGCGGGTGCGGCCGTAGCCGCCGCCGTCGCCCGCGCCCGCGCCGAACAATCCGGCGTTTTTGTTACCGTATTACCGGATAACGGGCTAAAATACCTCAGCAAAAAGTAGAAACGTTTCTACTTTTTACTGAGGTATCCCATGTTTTCCTATCTCGAAAATCCCCAACGTTACTGGCTCATAGCACTTTTGCTGCTGTGGGCTGTTTTTTTATTGGGCGGTTTTTTGTTCGGCCACGAGAGTGTGACGCAGCGCATGCCCCGCTGGGCGCGCATGGCTTCGTCGGCCACGTTGGTGCTGGCGGCCTTTAGCTGGTACTTTTTTGTCCCTGCCGGTCTGGCCAAAAGCTATGCCATTTTTATCGCCATCGGCATGACCTTTGGCTTTTTGGGTGATTTGATCCTGGCCGGTTTGCTGCCCGGTGGGCGCAACGTGTTGGCCGGGATGACGGCCTTTGGCATCGGCCACATTTTGTACATCATCGCCATTGTGCGCTACAGCAATCAGGTAGGGCTGGATGACCCGGCGCGGCGGTGGGGGGCGTTGGCCGTGTGGCTGCTGGTGGCGGTGGTGGCCTGGTATTTCCTCATTTTTCGGGGACAGGAGACAACGGTGCTGCATTGGGCGGCGCTGCCGTATGCGCTGCTGCTGGCCAGCACGGCCGGTTTTGCCAGCGGGCTGGCGCTGCAAGCGCCGGCGTTTACGCTGCTGGCGGTGGGGGCGGCTTTGTTCTTGTTTAGCGATTTGATCCTGGGGGCGCAACTATTTAGCGGTCTGACTTTTAATTCGATTGGTGATGTGATCTGGCTGACCTATGGGCCAGGGCAGATGCTGATTGTGTATTCGGTGGGCACGGCCGTGCAATATCTTAAGTGACTGCACAGACCTGACAGGTTTCCAAAAACCTGTCAGGTCTTGTCTCTTACAAAACGTTTACTTGACGCCGCAATCGGCTTTGTTATACTCGAAAACGTTACGATTCAATAAACTTGAAAAGGCATTTAGTGATGAACGGACAATATTGCAGGTGTATGGAGCGAGGGCGTTAGCTGTCGTTCCCATCCTGAAGTTTTGACGAAAAGGAAAACGGCAGCAGCGACCCTCGCGGTGCAACGACACGTTGTTCTCGCGCACTTTTGGGTGACGGCGGCCGTTTTTTTGTTGTCAATTGGTCAAAACTGAAGGATTCACTTGCAAAATATGTTGTCTACAATCTCATACCCTCCCCAAACTGCTCCGGCAGAAATTTTACCCCATACTCTGGAAGCCCAGGTTGGCAACACGCCGCTTATTCGGCTGCGGAAAACGGCCGTCGCGCACCACCTGCCCCCCACCGTTGAACTGTACGCCAAAGCGGAATGGTTTAACCCCAGCGGCTCCGTCAAAGCGCGGGCGGCGCTGAACATCATCCTCACCGCGGAGCGGGAAGGGCTGCTAAAACCGGGTATGACCCTGCTGGACTCTACCTCCGGCAATATGGGCATCGCCTATGCCCTGTTCGGTGCGGCGCGGGGCTACCGTGTGAAGCTCACCCTCCCCGCCAATGCCAGCCCGGAACGCATCGCCATTTTGCGCGCTTATGGCGCGGAACTCATCCTGACCGACCCGCTGGAAGGTTCGGATGGGGCGATTATTGAAGCGCGCCAGATTGCCGCCGCCGACCCCACCATTTATTACGCCAATCAGTATAACAATGAAGCCAGTTGGCTGGCCCATTACCACAGCACCGGCAACGAGATTTGGGCGCAGACGGACGGCCGTGTTACCCATTTTGTGGCCGGTCTGGGCACCAGCGGCACCTTCACCGGCACCACCCGCCGCTTGAAGGAGCTAAACCCGGCCATTCAGTGCATCTCCATGCAGCCGGACAGTCCGTTTAACGGCCTGGAAGGGTTAAAGCATATGGCTACAGCCATCAAACCGGGGATTTATGATGAGGAGTTGGCGGATGGGGACACGGCCGTGCGCACCGAAGACGCCTACGCCCTGGCCCGTTTCCTGGCGCGCCAGGAAGGGCTGTTTGTGGGCATCTCGGCGGCCGCCGCCGCCGTCGCCAGCATTCAGGTGGCCCGCGAATTGGACGAGGGTGTGATCGTCACCATCCTGCCCGATGACGGCCTGAAATACATGAGCGAGGCGTTTTGGACGAAAGGGTAGGAGATGGCAAGTGGCAAGCGGCAGGTGGCAGGTGGCAGGTGAAGAAGGAAATACCTGCAACTTGCACACTTGCAACCTGCAACTCTTGGTCAAAACAACCATTTGACGCCCCATCTCTCTCTTGTTAAGATCACGGTCACAATTTTATATGCTGCTTATCTTATCAAGAGAGGTTGAGGGACCGGCCCGATGAAACCTCAGCAACCGTCTGTAATCGGTATCCGTAATCGGTAATCCGAAATGGAAGTGGTGCTAAATCCGGCAGGGATTACCAAAGGGTAATGATTACCCAAAAGGTAATTGACCTGGAAGATGAGAGAAGGGATGAAAAAATCCAACGCCTTCCTTATCTTTCGGGAAGGCGTTTTTTATTGACATGTTGGACATTTTATCAGCGGAGTGTGCATCCTCAGATGCGCATCTGAGGATGCGCACTCCGCTAACGATGATTTGTTGAGATTTAACTGTGTTAAAACTGACAGCAGAACTTCATGACCAGATCAAGGCACATGGCGCGGTCGCTTACCCGTATGAAGGGTGTGGCCTGCTGCTAGGGCGCGTCGAAAATGGCGACAACATCGTCACCGACATTCAGCCCATGCCCAATGTCTGGCCTGTAGAAGAAGAAAGACCGATCCGCTTTCTGATTGACCCCAAAGCGTGGCAGCAGGCGGAACTGGAAGCGATGAGCCGCGACCTGGACGTGATTGGCGTCTTTCACAGCCACCCGGATGATGTACCCGTCGCCTCGCCGCGTGATCTGGCCTGGGCCAGTTGGCCGGGGTATTCCTATTTGATCACCCAGGTCTTAAAAGCAGAACCAACATTCAGCCGGTCATGGCAGTTGAAGAGTGATCGGTCTGGGTTTGAGGAAGAGGTAATTGAGGAGATTGAGAGACTGGGAGATTGAGAGATTTTCAATCTCCTAATCTCAATTCTATTTTTCGTTAATGTCATTCGTTTTTCGCCATGACTACAGCGGATAAAGAAATGAACGGATTCCTCTCTGGAAATTTATCCGCTTAATTCTCCATCCGTTGTAGTCTTAAGGGAGTGGCGAAAGCTTCGTGACACTAACATTTTTCAGCAAGGAGATTTAATTCTATGGCAACCATTCGTATTCCCACCCCCTTACGGCCGTATACCGGCAACAACGCGCAGGTGTCTGTCAGCGGCGGCACGGTGGGGGCGGCCTTGAGCAGCCTGACCGCGCAGCACCCAGAACTGCGCCCACATCTGTTTGAAGGCGAAGACCTGCGCAGCTTCGTCAATATCTACCTGAATCAGGAAGATGTGCGCTACCTGGAAGGGGCAGAAACGGCCGTTGGCGAGAATGACACGTTGATGATTATTCCTTCCATTGCCGGAGGGAGATGGGGAGATTAGAGATTAGAGATTGGAGATTGATTGCTTTAATCTCCAATCTCTAAACTCCAATCTCTACGGAGATAAGACATGTCCACACGCAAAGTTGATCAATCCGCTTTGAAAGTGAACCAGGCGTTTATTATTGGGCTGTTGGTGCTGGCGTTTTTGCTGGATGCGGTCTGGTTGGTGGCGGTGGTAGCGGTGGTGATGTTGCTGGGCACGGCCGTGCCCGGCCTCGGCCTCTTCAAGCGCATCTACCAACACATCCTGCAACCGGCCGGCATCGTCAAGCCCCAGGTCATCGAGGACAACCCGGAACCACACCGTTTTTCGCAGGGCTTGGGCGGCGTTTTTGTGGCCCTGGCCACGCTGGCGCTGCTCGCCGGGCAGCCCACCATTGGCTGGGCGCTGGTCTGGCTGGTGGTCATTCTTGCTGGCCTCAACCTGTTCCTGGGTTTCTGTGCCGGTTGTTTTATGTACTACCAGTTGCACAAACTGGGCGTACCCGGTTTCCGCGTCAGCCCGATCCGGTAATCGGTGAACGGTAAACGGTAATCGGTGAAGAGTGACCCGATTACCGATTACTGATAACCGATTACCGATTACCGACCATGACAGAGCGACTCATTTTCACATTACTACTGATTGCGGTGGTCACGGCCGTGTACTACCTCCTCAAACGGCAGCATGTGCGGCAAATGGGGCCGTCGGCGGCCACTGGTTTGCCGACCATCCTCTATTTTGGCAGCGCCAGTTGCGCGGCCTGCCCGGCCCAGGCGCGGTATCTGGAGCAGGTGGATGGGGAGTGGCACGGCCGTATATCCATCCACAAAATTGACGCCGAACAAGAACCGGAAAAGGCCAGCCAATACCACGTCTTCACCCTGCCCACCACCATCCTGGTGGACGCCCTGGGCCAGGTGCGGGAAGTGAACTATGGGCTGACCAATGCGGCTAAATTGACACGACAACTGGCAAATCTAATGGAGATTGGAGATTGGAGATTGGAGATTGAGAAGACCCAAATCTCTAATCTCCAATCTCCAATCTCACCTATGGAGCAACCATGAGCAGCAAAAACCTGATAAACCCGGCGGCCATCGCCAATATCACCCTTTCCCACGAAGAAGTGCAGCGGTACAGCCGCCACCTGATCATGCCCGAAGTAGGTATGGCCGGGCAGAAAAAATTGAAAGCCGCCAGCGTCCTGTTGATTGGCGCGGGCGGCTTGGGGTCGCCGCTGGCTATGTACCTGGCAGCGGCGGGTGTAGGCCGCATTGGCCTGGTGGACTACGACATTGTGGACTACACCAATTTGCAGCGGCAGATCATTCATGGCACCAAAGACGTGGGCCGCCCCAAACTAGACAGCGCCAGAGATCGTATCCTGGACATCAATCCACACATTCAAGTGGACACCTACGAAGTGCCGTTGACCTCCGAAAATGCGTTGGAACTGTTTGCGCCGTATGACATCATCATTGACGGCACCGACAATTTCCCTACCCGCTATCTGACCAATGACGCCTGTGTGCTGTTGGGCAAACCCAATGTGTACGGCAGCATCTTCCGCTTTGAGGGGCAGGCATCGGTATTTTATGCCCAAGAGGGGCCGTGTTACCGCTGCCTCTTCCCGGAGCCGCCGCCGCCGGGTCTGGTACCTAGCTGTGCCGAAGGGGGCGTGTTGGGTATTTTGCCGGGCACGATTGGCGCTATTCAGGCCACGGAAGCGGTGAAGTTGATTTTAGGCGAAGGCGAACCGCTGATCGGCCGTTTGCTGCTGTATGATGCGCTGAATATGGAGTTTGACCAGGTGCGGCTGCGCAAAAACCCGAACTGCCCGGTGTGCAGCGAAAACCCGACCATTACGGAGTTGATTGATTACGAACAGTTCTGCGGGATGCCGGCGCACGACCGGAGTATGTATGTGACGAGTGAAAATGGCACGGCCGTGACCGCCATCACCCCCAAAGAGTTACAGACCCGCCTGGACAAAGGGGACGACCTGTTCCTGTTGGACGTGCGCGAACGCCACGAATGGGAAATTTCCAATCTGGAACATTTGGGCGCGGTGTTGATTCCCAAAGGGCAGGTGGTGGAGCATATGGGTGAACTGGATACGGCCCGTGAAATGGTCGTTTACTGCCGCAGCGGGGCGCGCAGCGCCGATGTGATTCGCACCTTGAAACAGCATGGTTTCAAGAAACTATACAACCTGGACGGCGGTATCAACCGCTGGGCGAAAGAAGTGGACCGCTCACTGCCAACGTATTAATCCTGGTTATCGGTGAACGGTAATCGGTGACTGTGTATTGATCACCGATTACCGTTCACTACTCCCCCACCTACCCCAAAGCCCACTGGATTATGATCGGCGGGTTTATGGTCTGGCTATCACTGGTAAAAATAGTTTTGTCTGCCCAAACAAGACTGTATATCCGGTGTTACAGCCACCTACATTGGGATTCCAATGTTTCGCCTGAACATAGTAAGTACCGGTAGTTGGGGCATACCATTCAATTTGAGACGCTAAAGTGCCATTGTAATCATCATTCGAGGTCAACAGGGTGGTTCCATCTGTATCATACAGGTAGAGATAGGTATCGGCGCTGGAGGCCAGATTGATGGTTTTGATGGTGTAGGTCTGGTTAGCTGTGACCTGGATGGCAAACCAATCTTCATCGTTTAGGGTATGAATGTTGTGCCGTTGGGAACTATCCCAGGTAGACAAGGTAGCTTCCTGCCAGCTATTATCGCCTTCATAGACATCGGCACTGGCTATACAGACCTGAGTTCCTTCAGTCGAGATATTGTTTGTGTTGTTTGCTTCACCCACAGCGCCGGTTGAATCTACCTGAACGTACATCATCCCGTTCAACTCTTGTAAAGCTTCCAGATTATTTGTTCCTCTAGTTGGGAGCAGCGATATATCGTCAATTACCGTCGTAACGGTGACAATATCACCGGCTTGAATCGGTGAATTAACCCAGAAATGCAGACTATCGGTGTAGACGCCAGGCCCGGTGGGGCGATTATCCCAATACAGGTCAGTAAAGAAGCCGTTTTGGGTGGGGACATTGCCTTCATTCTTGAGGACGGCCTCCACCAGAATACCCCCTTCTGGATTGGGATAACTGCGTAGGCTGATAACAGCCAAATCAGGCTGGTTGCCAGTTGGCGGCGTGATGGCATCACCCACCGCTATCGTTGGTTCATTGGTGACGAGCGCCATTTCTGCATACGGGAAGGAGGTGCGCACGATGTTAGACAACCTTACCTGGTCAATGGCGCCATTGAATCGGGTGCCCACGGAGAAGTCGCTGCCCAGATGCAGATCGTAATTGAGATTGCTGATCCCGCTCTCGTTAAACAGTCCGGAACCGGCCAAAACGCCATCGCAATAGATGCTCCCGCTGCGGTCGCCATCAAAGGTCACAGCCACATGATGCCATTCCAGGTCGGCCAGACAACCTGACTGCGCCCAGATATCTGAAGCGCCGCCTGGCTCTGGGTCAATCTGGAACTTGATTCTGCCGGGACTTTCAATCATCAGGCGCATCCGTTCACGGCCGTTGCCAGACATACCCATACCGGCAATATACCCTTCAGGATGCATGGTGTATCGTTTGGCAAAGAACTCCAGCGTAAAAACTGGCGATCCCAAAGAAGAGTTACCGGGTACAAACACGCCATTTGGCCCTGGGCCAGCGTAAGGGCTGGACAGGGCATTGCCGAATTTCCCATCAACCCAGGTGAGTATGCCTGTGTTACCGTTGTTCCCATTGCCGGAATGATCAACCGTAGTTGAGCCAGTGCCTTCCGAGAAATACCACAAGCCGACGGTATTGGCATCCACCAGCGGCGGCCAGATTACCGTTTGATCGGCCGGGGGATTACTGGCCAGGGCGTTAGCGTAGTAGAGGCGGTAAGAGGTGTCGTCTGTAGCGCCTGGGTTGATTACCGTTTGCGAGGGGAACCAGATATCAATGCTGTCACTCTGGCAACTGGCTATATGACGGTTCAGTTCTATGGAATTGTCATACACAACCCGCAAATCATTGCACTTCACCGGAGACAACGAGCCGTTGTAAATTTCAGCGGCTGTGGGCGTCGTTGTCGCGTCAAAATGGATATGAATGGGATACCCCACCGGTATATTTCTGGCGGGCATGTTATTGAGCGCCAGAATGGCCCGTTTTTGGGCATAGGCCGCATCCCACCAGGGTTCAGAGGGGCGGGCGGTGGGGTCAACTTGAATCTGGGTTGAAGCCGACGAATAGGCGCTGCGGTTGTTGGCGTTATCGGTCGCCCGGCAGCGGAACTGGTAACCATGCCCAGCCTCACCATAGAACAAATCATAGGTCTTGGCAGCGGGGGTATCTATCAGCCAGTTACGCCATTCACCTTCCCGGCTATCCTGATACTGGATATCGGCCGTGTTGACGCCCGACAACCCATCACTTGTGGCCCAGGAAACCTGAAAGACATTTTCAAACGTTGTGTCCGGTAGTGTGCCGATATTACAGGCAGGCGCTGCTCTATCTATGCCAAATCTTTGGTCACCGGAAGCACTGGCCCCGGCGTTGTTAATGGCTTCCACCTGCCAGTAAAGGGTGGGGTAATCCTGGCTAAACGTGATCTGGTGTTCGGTGACGGATGAGGCAAACGATTGCCGGAATACAGGATTGGGATCGTCCTTGGGTGAGGGATTGGTGCTGACGTGCAATGTCTGGCTGGTAGCGCGTAAGGCTGGTTCCCAGCGGAAGGAGATGGTGCGGCTGTTTAAGTAGACCGCCTCCTGGATATTGCCGGACACCGGCCTGGGCGCGACCTGGTCATTGCCCGGCGGCCGGCGGTAGGACAATGTGTAAACCTCTTCCCGTATGGCCGCGCCATCCCAGCCGGTGCTGCTGCCGTGAGCCTCGACACGGACACGATGCGGCCCATCTCCATATGGCAGCGTGAACCAGATAGGGGCGTCATCGGCATTAAAACAGGGCACGCCCAACTCTTTGAGGATGTGCCACTCGCCGTTGCCGGAGCCGTCTGCGGCGTCATTAACGCTGACGCGCATGGTAATGCCCACGCCGCCTTGCCCATCTGTACAGGCGCGTATTTTTACCGCTTCGCTGTTGCCATCCTGCGGTTCAAAATAGAGTTCGGTAATCGTCAGATTGGGGTTGACGAGGGTGAAGTGCCGCGAATCGCTCCAGCCGCTCTCGGCTCCCTGGCCGTCCCTCACCTTGACGCGCCATTGGTAAGAGTAGGGGCCAAGTGCGCCGGTAGTGACGCAATTGTTGTTTACCCAACCGCTGTTCCATAACTGGGCGCTTTCAAAAATGTCAAATTGATACTGGCTGATAGGGTCGCCGTCCGGGTCGCCGGTGTCCTGAGCGCACAGTTGGGCGGTGTTGCCGGAATAGTAAACATGCCAGTCGGCCGGGCTGGTAAGCGTTGGCGGGTAGGGGGCGTGATTGGTGGGCGCACCGTTACCCGTTAACACATAGGTCATGCTGCGTGTTTCGGGGTGGTTCCAGGATAAATCGGTCCAGTTGGCTACCTCAACCAGGATGGAATGTTCACCGGGGGCATAGTTAGCCGTCTGCCAGTTGTAATAAAATTCCGGAGCGCCAAGTTCATACACCACATCCCCATCTATCTTCAGGCGCATGGCCCGGAAGTTGGGGAAGTTGTCGGCGCGGGCATGGATGGTTACCTGGTTGGTATCGGCCGGTGATGGCGGGTCGGTGGTTAAGACCGAAATATAACTGCTGGCCGTGCCTACATTGATTTTCACCCAGATGGTGGGGCCAAAAAACGTGCCCTGCGGATTACGCAGCCGCCAATAGCCGGTGTATTCACCATCGCTATTTGGGGCCGTCAGGTTCACGCTGATGTCGGCCGTTTGCCCCGGCGCGGTATGCGGCACCGCCACCGCATTCGGCGCACCCATTTGATTGCCACTGACAAACACCAACTGATAACCATCCCAGGTTGATGCCCCACTGTTACGCATGCGCCACGTTTTTCCCAAAGCTGCTCCCGCTATTACCGTGGTGCCATCAGGGATAGTGACATCTGCTACAAATGTTGCGTTATCTGTTGTTGGCACAGGTGTATCAACAACCTCAAACTCAAATGGTAACAAATCCCCAAATCTGTTTCCATGCGAGTCTTCAAACTGCCAGTATGTGTTGTAATGGCCTGTTTCAAAAGGAGTAAACACTTGAATGGATACGGTCGATGTATCCCCTTCGAATATGGTATAAGCTAATGCTTCAGGACCATAAGTTACAAGTGGCGGCCCTTCAACTTGGACTAGGTGATATTCATATTCTAGATCTGTTAACCCTATGTTGCTTATTAGCCACTTCTTTACCAAACTTTGCCCAAGAGGCACACTGCTATTTGGGGGATAATTTACATGGTCAATAAAGGAAATATCATCTGAGGCTGTGGATATTGTGGCATCCAGTGGCACATTAGGATTAGTCATTAGATCTGTCGGCTTATCATCTAGATTATAGGCTGATCCGATGATTTCGATTCCTACGCCGGAAGCCAGATCAAAACCTTCTCTAAACCATTCGGCTGAATAGGATCGGTCTCTCCCTTTTGGAGTTTGGTTATCATACCAATATTTATTGTACGCCGAGTATGTTCCAAATACATTGGGATCAAATGTCACGATTCGTTTCCCAAATTGCCACACTACACCCTTGGCCACTAGCCAATGATTACCAGTGTAAGCATTAAATCTTCCAGAACTAGCTAGTTCATGCGGTGGAGTCTGTGACCACAATACTGTTTGAACTGGACCTAACCAGGTTGGTTGTATCAGATCAACACAACGGCCCGCTACTGGACATTTTGTGCCATAAAAATTACTTGCTTTAAAGTCATCGCTCGTAGCAGGAAACACGTTCATATTAACAAGTGTGATTACAATATTGTGTCTCTCAGTAATAGCCGCCTCTAGATCATCGAAATTAGACACTTGCCTGTATGCAACTCCATAATGATCTAATGCTTGGGTGAGTTGTGCCAAAGTCGTGTTTTTTCTCACCCCCATAGAACCATGAGGTCGAACCTCTTCAGGTCTCAATGATGCATGTTGGTTTGTTGCAAAACGCACAGCCATAACAACACTAGCTGGACCACAATTGTTAGCTTGGCTATTATCGCCATTTCCTTGTTGTTGGTATACCCAATTCGGTAACGGGATATTGTAGCAACCCCCATGCGGGCCACACTCAGAAATGCGTGATTTAGATTCAGTCATTACTTGAAAAGGTAAATTTGCATTTAGGATATTCTCTTGCTGTAGTGCCTGTATTTCTTGTACTGAATTTGGTCCTCCATGCCCAACTAAAACAAGAAGTAATAACATCGAGATAAAAACAATACTTCCAATAACATTACCTCGAGCATATGTGTTTGCAAACTTCTTCATTATAAATAAACCTCCAATTACCTGGTTGGTGTTGGAAAAGTGATTTGACATAAAAACTTGGGTTGATTTATTGTGGTGAACAGAAAGCTACAGTTCTTAAGATTTATCATTCACAGACTTCAACACCAGAACTCTACTAATTAGTTAGCCATAAACTCAACTACCACCAGCCAAGTAGTAGTCCTAAGCCGAAGATGATGGCGATGGCAACGGCCGTTACTATAACCCGGAAGATCAGATGCTTGACTAAAGATGCTGACTGGCCAGAGTGTTCCTTCCAGAGAATCACCTACCATAAGGTTTATATTTGTCATAGCTTTCTTTCCTTCTGGCAGTTAGTTTGTTATGAACGGAAATAAACCAGATGGTATCACGGCCGAAACCGCCCTATATCTACAATACCCAGGTGATGGACGCCGAATAAACCGAAACCTTGCGCATTAACCCCCATGAATTAGCGGGTGATTGTGGGAAGGTATACCCGATAGGGTGATTCCAAAGCGTAAATGTCATCCACGAAAGTTGGTGCCAGACCAAAATGGCGATAACCCATATCTTCAACTGTCCATCCGGCGTCGAGCGAACGTGATAGTTGCCAATCTGGCTCATTGGCGTTATCAGGCCATACTTTCAGGCGAATGATGCCTGGGGCTTGACGAACCTCCATTTTGACTGTGTACCAGCCTGAATTGAGCGTAAGGGGGTATAACTCTCCCCAACTATCATTTCGCATGATCGAAATGGTGTTGCGTTCTGTCAATATCGTCCCGTAGGCTAACGTTCCCCAATATTCAACCTGTCCATTTCCCAACTGCCCATCCCCTAATGCCAGTGAGACCGAATCGTACAGCCCAATGCCTGCCTGGGGGATATATACACGACCAATCACGATCAAATCTCTTTGGAATGAAACTGGAGCATAGATTTTATTACCGGTGGAGATATTGCTATTCATCTGCACACGCTCATTCGCGGCATCCCAACTGACGGCACCAACCTGCTGGTAATTTCCCAGAGAATCTGTGTCAAAGTAGTCGGCGAAAATGCGTGTTCTGTTTCCCAATATCGAGCCACCTTGCCAGGCAACGGCCGTGATCCCCGTCAACTGGTTATTATCCAAAACATTGCCCGTCATCAAATCTCTATAATATGCCATCCAACCTGTAGCCGGATCCCAGGTATAGCCATGACTGCCGCCGCCATCAGCATCCCCGGCCGGCATGGGAAATCCCCTGTCTGCATAAAAAGGGCTGACACCATGTAGCCACTCATGCAGCCACGGTTCGCCAATGGTAGGCGTTGTCCAGGCCCAGGATTCGGCATTGGCCACAGTGGCATAGGTTGCCCCATTAGCCCAAGAGGTTGTCCCCATCCCCAATCCCCAATAGGAAGGGATTTGTTGCCCGGTAGCAAAGTTGGTTTGCGGCCAGAGGACAAAAACAGAATCATAATTTTGCGGTATATAGGCATCCAATTCTGGTTCAGTATCCGTTGGCGAGGGCCACCACAGGTTTTCACCCAAGAGGGTTAAGGTAGTGAGCGGACGGTCAACATAAATGATGTCATATTGGACGAAGGCTTCGGCATTAGAGCCATTATGGGCCAGTGCGGCATATCGCCTGAAAGCAAAAACACCATCCGCTATTTCAGTTTCAGACAGAGTGTAAGTGAGATGCTGCGTTGTACCCTGGCTATCCGTATAATCACTGTCTATATTTTTGTAGACTAATAACAACGCCTTCCAATAAGGCATAGTCTTGAGGGTATAATGAGTGGTCGTTGCCTTGCTACTAATAGGTGGTGATGAGACAGCACAAAATAAAATCAAGATGATAGTCATGGCCCAGGTTTTTGTTTGCATGTGAACTATCCCTCCAGGTTGTCTCACATATAAACCGTTCTCAAACAATGTGCTAATCTGGATCCGCAGCAAATAGGATGTCTTTTACCTTCTCGCTCACCAGGAAAAATCCGTAGTCTTCATCGCTTTGGTGTAAATAAAGCAGTTCGCCAATACTGAGAACCGTAAAAATAAGGGTGCCTTCCCTTTCCAAATCCAGAACCAGCTTATCACCCACCCACTCATAACTCCCGACTATCGGCTCTTCACCCCACGCGGCACCAGGCGTCAAGGTCAGTTTGCCATCACGCTCAATGACCCAATGATTGACCTCATCCAAATATTCTTGAGGAAAATAGAACAGCTCATCCACATGATACCATTCGCCAATGATGCTATCTTCCAAATCGGCCGTATTGGTATCTCTTACCACTAAGTCAAGTGGCACATCCCCCATCTCTTCGGAACTTGCCACAATACGATCCCCAGATTTAGCCTGGGCAATTTCCATTTGCTCCGACCAATCGGAAAACTGAAACATAATTTGACCATCAGCCATTAAGTCATATGTGCCCTTTTCACCATCACCATCCACAACCGCCCCGTCTCTAAAAAAGACCAGATTGACCTCATCGCCATATGATGTGGGGGACATCCATAGCCCACCCTCCATACCTTCTGGCAGGTTCTCATTCGGCGGCACTTTGCTACCACAACCAATCAATGCTGTTGCAATTATCGTTCCTATAAAAATTAGTTGAATTTTCATTGTTTTGGCCCTCAATTTCTCAAGCTATGCACTTCTCTGGCGGTTCTACTTTCGCACCAGGAACACCCACGTATAATTGTCCAGGCTATCTGTGTAGTTGTTTAGATCGGCCAGAAAGACCAAGTCACCCAAACTAAAAACGGTCATGACTTTTGTTTCCCCCGCAATTTCAAGGACTACCTTTTCGCCAACGAATTCATAACTTGTTGTTTCGCTTTTACCGTCAAAGCTGTCTGTCATGATCAGATCGCCATTTTTCTTAAACTCCCATGAATCTGACACGTTTTCATCGTCTATAAATGCCAGATCACCATAAGTTTGCCACGTGCCCAGGAGATCTTTTGCGAGGTTATTTGAACTCGAATCAGGAATAATCAAGTCGTAGGTTGTACCTCCTCCACCAGGCCATTCCATAAGAACTTTTTCACCTGATTCGTCCACAGTCGTGAGTAATTGCCACGTCTGATCGAGCCATTTTAGCTGGATTGTGTTATCGTCTATCAATGTGTAAGTCCCCACTGCCTCTCCATTATCACTGACAAACCATCCATTCTCAAAGAAGACAAACCCGTTAGGGCTGCCGTTATCTCGCCAATAACCAGACTGCATACCCGTTGGTAAATTTTCATTTTGCATTTCAGCCCGGTCACATGACGGTAATACAAAGAGTAAAGTAGCTATTGCTAAGATGGTTGAACTTATTTTCATGAGTTTGATTACCTTACCTGATTAAGCCTTTCATTTGGAGACGATGTTTCGTTGTTTTGCTAATTCTTGTTTTTTTTGTTCGAGTTGTTGTTGCAAAGGTGGAATTTCGGATGAAGGTATTATTTGCAAAGCTACAATCACAATAATTGCCAGCACAAACACGACAACGCCCACAATTAACCCGGCATCAAAGTTTTGAGCCACGATACTCGTTAGTATTAAACCACCTATACCTGCGCCGAAAGCGGTTGGTAGTATTTCTATGTCATCGTACCGGCTATTGAGGGCATCTATCTGCTTGTTAAGTTGATTGATTTCTTTCTCAAGACGGACTATGGCAAGTTCGGCGGCCATTTTATCAGTGCCGACCTGAACTTTTTTGATTCCTTCGACAATAGGAGCAAGCGTTACGATCCCTCCTCCCCGTCTGACTAAATGCTCTGTGCCGCAATGCCCACAGGCAAATCTGTCAATGTCGTTTGTGATTTGTAGTTGCCCGCCACAAGACGGACAGGTTAATGTCACGAAGTCTGTCATGAATAGCCTCTTTCCTGCACGGCCGTGAACTCGATAATAGGGCAACATGACCCCATACATCATGTGGGGGCATGTTGCCCTTCAAAAACGTGTAAACTTGTTTTTCTTGCCAAGCGGTACGTACCATTATTTGTAAAACGTCATCGTTCCGCTTATTTGCCCTTCATGGACCTTGGTGCCATCCACATAAATCGTGCCGCTGCCAGGGGAAACATCCCAGGAAACCTGCCCGGAACTATTGGTGCGGCCGGTGGAATGGGTATACTCGCGCCAACTAATTCGTACGTCTGCGCCGTTTACGGGACGGCCGTCGTTTCCCAAAACCTTCACTGTAATCATGATTGCCTCCTTTTTGTTGAATGGCTGAACCTGAGTGTTATTTTTGGCGACCGGTTCTTTATGCCAGTATTGCCTTTACCTTTAACCTCGCCATCATTACATTCCGGCGGCTGCAAGCAGCAGCAATACTCCCCCCAAAATGCTAATACCAATGATGATCACGTTGAGC
Source organism: Anaerolineae bacterium (assembly GCA_019637635.1). Lineage (GTDB taxonomy): Bacteria > Chloroflexota > Anaerolineae > Promineifilales > Promineifilaceae > CAADGU01. The sequence goes on along the minus strand of JAHBVI010000025.1, from coordinate 43,368 downwards.
CAGAGCATAAAACCCAGACAACCTTGACCTGGCAGACTGTGCCCTGCTAACTGCTGCATTCGTTGTGCTTCCCGGTAGTAGATGAAGTTGACGATGAAGCCCGGAAGGAAAAAGAACATGTACAGAATAAAAACGAGTACGGCTGAACCGGTATAACTTTTCATCCGCGCGGCCGCGCGTTCGGCCTCAGAAGCCTTATAGCCTGTTTCAAATTGTTCGGACATGATGCAAAACCTCCTGAAAGGGTTATGGTGTGGACGATTGATTACCTTCATATGGGGTCGCCCATAACAAGCAGAGTAGAAATAAGCCGGATAGTAGCACGGCCGTACCCCTGCCATAGCTGTAATTTCTCATGTGCTCCCCGTGTAAAAACTCACCTGTTCTGTATAATCAAAGGATGATGCCAATGCCTGATGTTTTAGTAGTGGAGGATGACGCTTTTACCCGCAGTGGAATTTGCCGTTATTTGGATTCTTTGGGCTACCAAACGAGGCAAGCGGGTGATGTGCAAACAGCCTGGGAATTGGCGCTGGAGTCATCGCCGCCAACGGCCGTCATAGACATCCGCCTCCCCCTGACCACCGCCCACGCGGGGCCGCCCCCCACGCAGGCCAACGGCATTGACCTGACCCTGCGCCTGAAAAAGTCATTTCCCACCATGGGGGTGGTGCTGCTCTCCGCTCACCATGAATATGAACGAGAGGTGATTCAAATGGCGCAGCGATTCATGCGCAGCATTGCTTTTTTGCACAAAGGGGGCGATATGTCCCGGCTGGAATGGGCGCTGGAAGAGGTGCAAAACGGCCGTACCCTCTTCCAATCTGACCTGGTAAACAAAACGGTGCTGGAAACGGCCGTGCGTACCCACTTCACTCCCACGGAAAGCAGCTGGATTGACCAGGCGTTGGCCGAACTCCCCCACCTCTCGCCGCGTGAGCGGGAAATTGCCCATTTACTGGCCGCGTCCTATACACCAGAAACCATTGCCACCCGGCTGCACCTCTCCAAAGGCAATGTGGATAATGTGATTTCCCATGTTTATGTCAAATTAGGGCTGGCGGATATGAAGGAGGATGGGGTAGGCTTACGGCCGTTGCCCATCCTCGTCAAGGCGTGTTTGCTGGCAGATATACGACAAAGCTCGTAATCCGTAATTCGTTAACCGTGATCCGAACGGATTACGGCTCACGGATTACGGCTCACGGATTACGGATTCACATGAACAACAAAAGGTGGTATCAAGACTGGTTAGGCTGGGTGCTGGTGATTTCCATCGGGTACGGCATCATTAGCCTGCTCAGTCTGGCCAGTGATGTGGGACGGCCGTTTCCCGGTTTCCTCACCTACCACAATCTCATCCTCACCCGCATGGACCTGGAGTGGAATACCCCATCCTGGTGGTGGAATAGCACTGGCGAACATCCCCGTCTGGGTGATGTATTGATTCAGGTAGACGACACCCCTTTTAATGGCATAAGCAAACCAGTAGCCGAAGCCCAACTATATCAGGCTGCCTGGAATCGGGGGCAAACGGCCGTCAACGTTACCGTCGAACGTGCTGGTACCTTGGTTACTTTTCCCGTTCCGCTAGAAATATTTTCTTGGGCACAATACAGCGATCTGATCCTCTTGCCGATTGTCATGGCTGCCTGTTACTGGTTGTTAGCCATCATCCTATACCGGGCATCAAGCGGTGAACGGAAACAGCGGGCTGTGATTCTTGTCCTCTGCGCCATTGCCGTGCTAGCCGCGGCCGTCAAAGGGTCGCTGTTCATTTTTGGTAGTTGGCGGGAAACCATCCTGTTGTTCATCAATCCCCTTCATTCCCTCATGGGAACGTTCATGGGAGCATTTCTGATCTATCTGGCCTTTCTATTTCCATTTCCCAGGTGGCCGCGCCTGATGCGCTGGACGATGCCGTTTTTATATGCGCTGACGGCCGTGTTATACCTCTTTTTTTTCATCGGAAAAGTGACAACATGGCATGTAGGTGTGACGCCCATCTCGCAATGGATGGATAGAATCTGGTTCCACGGCTTTGAATACCTCATCATTTTGGGCATATTGTTGGTATTGGTGCGTATGTTTGGAGAAGGGGTCTTCTTGCCCCAGAAATCGCGGGAACGTGGCGAAGCACGAATTTTACTGTTCGCCTTTCTCCTGTTTCTACCGGCCGTCTGGTTTGCCATTCATGGTGTATCCGGCACAAATTCCACTATCTTATTTTTGCAATCACTGGCCGACACGCGCTTTTTATCATTAGTGGTACCTTTTGCTTTTGCCGCGCTCAGTTTACGTTACCACACCTTCGCTGGGGCGGAGCGGTGGTTGTTTCTGGCGTTGGTGCTGGCGGTGAGCGGCTTTCTGGCCAATGCGGGCACGGCCGTCCTCTTCTGGCAACACCCGCAACTTATCCGCGAACTGCCTTTCCCACCAACGGCCGTCCTCTTTCTTCTCTTCTTGTTCATTGGGCTGGTATGGGGCTGGCAAAGTGGCTGGCGTGGCTGGTTAAGGCGCGTTTTCCAATGGGATCGTGTCAGCACCCATGAAGTGCAGCAATATGGACAGCGGTTAGTCGCTGCGGCTCATGCCGACGCTCGCCAACTGGCGCAAGCAATGGCCGAAGTGTTGTGCCAGGAGCTCCAGGTGACACACACGGCCGTCTGGTTGTCCACTGAAAACGGGCTGGAACTGGCGGCTACATACGGCGCATGGCCCGCTCCGCCCCCCGCCAACCTGACAGTGCCAGCAGACATTCCCATAATCCCATTTCGTCTGGGGCCAAACCTACCGGCTTGGGCACGGCCGTTGCACCCCCATACCATTGTCGTCTTGCCCCTTATCCTCTCTGGCCGTTGGGTAGGGTTGATGGCCTCCGGCAGCCGATGGGACACGGCCGTTTTTGATGACCGTGACCTGGACATTCTGGCGCTCATCGCCCAGCAATCGGCCGTCTTCCTGCAAAATGCACAGCAAACGGCCCAACTACGTCAGGCTGACCGTCAACTCCTGAGCATCCAGGAAGAGACGCAGCGCAAAACGGCCCAGGATTTACACGATTATGTGCTGCCGGTGATGGGCCGCCTGCAATTACAGCTGCAGACCGGGCAGCGGCTGTTGCACGATTGCCCGGAAGATATGCCCGATTTGCTGGCTACCACTTTGTCTCAATTGAGAGACAACACGGCCGTTATCCGCCGCATTCAACAAAACCTGGTGGTGCGGCCGTTGGAATACGGCCTGGCTGCCTATCTGCAAGAACTGGTGCAGCGGTTTCGGGAAGAAACAGGCATTGTGGTGGAAATGGTGTTGCCGGGGGATTTAGACACGGCCGTGCCCCATCTGGAAACGCGCCAGGCAATTTACGCTGTGTGGCAGCAGGCGCTAGACAACATCCAGAGCCATGCCCGCGCCAGCCGCGTCACCATTATCTGGGACTCCAACACACACGGACACTGTTTTCAAATTCAGGACAACGGACAAGGCTGCACCCCGGTCGAGCAACAACAAGCTATCGCCGATAGCCACTTTGGCCTGCGCTCCATGCAAATTCGTCTGGAATCTGTGGGGGGAACCTTCGAATTTCACGCCCGGCCCGGCTACGGTACTACCATCACCGGCAGCCTGCCTTCTAATTGATTTGTCAAGAGCGTGAAGAAACGCGAAGTTTTCTAAAAATACTTGCAGACTTCCGACAACCGATTACTGTCCACCGATTTCCGTTAGCTCTCTCACTCACTGGTAGCCAGGGCGCGGGCGGCGGCTTCCTCATAAAAGTAAATGGGGCGTTTGCCTAACGCGGCCGTGACCATAGAGACAATCACACTCGTTTCTCGGCCGGCGTGGGGGTCAGTGGGGTTTTCATCTACCAGGACGATAAAGCGATTGAGCCGACGCTCGCGGCTGAGGCGCATGATGACGGAAAAGCTGGTCGCATCACGCCCCACACGGCCGTGTCGGGCGTCAATCAATAAACTGGCCGGCTGATTACGTTCATCCATAATCGCCCGCGCCTGCCGGTCTAGCTCTCGGATTTGTTCCGGCGTTTGCGTGCCCACAAACACAATTTCGATGTAACCGTCAGGGTGCCAGGAAACAGTAGATTTTGCGGCTTCAGTCATAATGATGCCTGTCTCAAGATTTGTCGAAGACCGGAATTAACTCATCCCTGTCATCTACATCTGGGGCGGCTGATTTACGCCGACTGATGGTTGTGCGCGCTTTTCTGCCCGCCCGGCGGACGCTACGCACGGCCGTGCCGCCCGCCTTTAGCGCCACCTGCCCACCGGCTTTGGCCCCTTCCACCAGCTTTTCCCGGTCTACGCCGGTTAGCGCCGGCAAAACGGCATGCCAATCCTGCATCTGCTCCGGCCCCAGGCTAAAGTATGCCTGGGCGCGTTTGCCGATATAGTAGGTCATCACCGCGTTGGTGCTGGCCGAAGCCGCCATGCCCACCACCGGCAAACTACCGGCGACGTATTTGGAGCCGACACGGGCGGTGACTCGTTTGGAAATGTTGTTGCCCATGCGGTGGGCCACGGCCGTAGTGCCCGCACTCAACCCCGTCACCATCATCACCACCCGCCGCTTTTCGTGGGGCGTCATCTGGTGGCCGTAGACGGCGGCAATTTCCAGCACCAGTTCTGCCTGCATCTTAAAGGTGATGCCAAAGTCGGTAGCGATGCCCAGGGTCAGGCTGGCAATGGTACCCAGGCCGGGGATAACTGCTAACCCGGAAGTCGTTGCGCCGACGACGGCCGTGTTGCGGCATTTTTGGTGAATCAACCGATCCGTCAACTCTGCCGGTGTTGCGCCTGGATTAGCCGCCTGCAATTGCGCCACCCGCGCCACCGCCGCCGCCTCATCCGTCTCGTCAATCACCTTCGCCAGCCGATCCAACAGCCGCTTTGGTAGCCCACTCTTGCCGTTTGTTATCTCTTCCTCGTGTAGTATCAATTCATCCATCGAGCAATCACTTTTGTTTCAATAACGATTCTATTTTAGGCGTCAGTCCGGGAATAGAAATCGTTGAAGCGTTCCAGACTTCTTGAATATCCACATGGTCATAGGCATGGATCAAAATATCGCGCATACCAGCTATTTTGCGCCAGGGAATATCTGGATTTTTAGCTCGAAGTTCATCAGATAAGCGTTTGGTCGCTTCCCCAATGATTTCAAGTTGCCTGATCACGGCCGATTGTGTTTTCAGGTCATTCTCAAAAGCAGATTGATCCATATCTTTGATGAACTCCTGAATGAGTTGCATTGCTTTGAGAATATCCAGTACATAACTCTGATCACGAGGCTGCATAAATCACTCTGGCTGAATCTAGTATAGCGTGGCGGCGGATGTGATTTTGGCTGTGTTCAATACCACGACGACTGACCAGGTCAACTCGACGCCCCAATAAAGAGGCTAACTCATCTTGCATTTCCACATGATCCAAAAGCGTCCACTGAGCTGCAGGATCAAATGTTACCAGAACATCTAGATCGCTGTCCGCGTGAAAATCAGCACGAAGAACAGAGCCAAAGAATGCAAACTCGCTTATCTGCCATTTCTCACAGAATTGGGCGATTTTCTCTTCAGATACTGCGATCTTCAACTTTTCATCAACCACACGTATACCTCCAACTGCATCAATCTGTGAACAATGATACCACTTCAAACTTTGTTACGTCCACCAGACCCAGGTCGGAGAGGCGCAGTTCGGGGATGACGACGAGGGCCAGCAGGCTGAGCTGCATAAAGGCGTTGTTCAGTTTGCAGCCGCAGTCGCGGAATGCCTGCACCATGCGCGCCGCTTTTTCGGCCACCACTTCGGCGCGTTCGTCGGACATGAGGCCGGCGATGGGCAGTTCCACCAGGGCGATTTCGGCGTCGTCTTTGTAGACGACCACGCCGCCGCCTGCCGCCCCCAGCCGGTTGGCCGCCAGCGCCATGTTGGTTTTGCTGGTACCGACGACGATCATATGGTGGCTGTCGTGGGCGACGGTGCTGGCAATGGCGCAGCGGGTGTTAAGACCAAAGCCGGAGACGAAGCCGTTGACCACGCCGCCGGTTGCCTGATGCCGTTCTACCAGGGCAATGTGGGCCACATCCTGGCGCGGGTCTAGCTGGACACGGCCGTCCACCACCGGCAGCACTCTTTCCTCCGCTTTCGTGGGCGCCTGGTTTTCGATGACGGCGATGGTGCGAAGTTTGACCGGTGTGGTGAGATTGGAGATTGGTGATTGGAGATTGAAGTCGTCGGCTGTCAGGGGTTTGCCCAGTTTGACGGTGTTTTTGGCGAAGGCGGGGTAGGCGTAGGGGGGCAGGTCTAGGGTGAGACGGCCGTCCACCGCCACCACCTCGCCCCCCGCAATCACCATCTCAATGGGCAGCGTCACCAGATCGCGGCTGAGGATGATGTCCGCGTAACGACCGGGCGTGATGCTGCCGATGTCCTTTTCCACGCCAAAGTGGACGGCCGTGTTCAACGTCGCCATCTGAATAGCCGCCATGGGCGACAAACCCTGGGCGATGGCGTGGCGCACGACGCGGTTCATGTGCCCCTCGTGTACCAGCGTCCCAGAGTGGCTGTCATCGGTGCAAAGGATGAAGTTACGGTTGTCCAGCCCCATTTCGGTGATCGCCTTCACCTGGGCGGCCACATCATACCAGGCGGAACCCAGGCGCAACATCGCCTTCATGCCCTGGCGGGCGCGGGCGATGGCGTCTTCCAGGCGTGTACCTTCGTGGTCGTCCGCCGGGCCGCCGGCCACATAGCCGTGAAACGGCCGTCCCAAATCTGGCGAAGCATAATGGCCGCCAACGGTTTTACCCGCTTGCATGGTGGCGGCGACTTCGGCGTGCATTTTGTCATCGTTCAGGTAAATGCCGGGGAAGTTCATCATCTCCCCCAGGCCAATGATGCCCGGCCAGGTCATGGCTTCGGCCACTTCGGCCGGGCCGATGCTGGCGCCGGGTGTTTCCAGGCCGGGAGCGCTGGGCACGCAGCTGGGCATTTGCACGTAGACGTTGATGGGCAAGGTAGTCGCTTCGTCGTGCATCAGCCGCACGCCGGGCAGCCCCAACACGTTGGCAATTTCGTGGGGGTCAATGAACATGCTGGTGGTGCCGTGCGGGATAACGGCACGGGCAAATTCTGTTACCGTGACCATGCCGCTTTCCACGTGCATGTGGCCGTCACACAAACCGGGGATGAGGTAACGGCCGTGTGCCTCCACTACCTCTGTCTTTTCCCCAATCGTATAATCGGCGTCCGGCCCCACGTAGGCGATACGCCCCCCGCTGACGGACACATCCGTATCCGGGATAATTTCGCCGGTGTGGACGTTCAGCCAACGGCCGTGGCGAATGACCATATCCGCCGCCCGCCGCCCCATGGCCACATCCACCAGTTGTTTTGTCATTTCATGCCAGGGTTTTCTGGTTGCCATTTTTCCTCCAAAAGATTAATCGGACACCGGTCATTGGTCACTCGTCACTCGTCATTCGTCACTGATTACCAATTACCGATTACGGATCACCGCTCATCGCCACCGGCAGCCATACCGTAAATGTCGTGCCTTCGCCTTCCACACTCTCCACCTCAATGTCGCCGCCGTGTAAATCTGCTACTTCTTTAACAATTGCCAGTCCCAGGCCGGTGCCGGGAATGTTGGATTGGGTGGCGCGTTGGCCGCGATAAAAACGTTCAAACAGATGGGGCCGATCGGCCTGGGGAATGCCGGCGCCGGTATCCATAACTTGCAGATATACGGCCGTGCCCGCTTCATTCAGTCCGGTGCGCACCACAATGCCGCCGACAGGGGTGAATTGAATAGCGTTATGCAGCAAATGAGACACAACCAGGGAGAGTTGAATCGGTTCACCGTGAACCGGTGGCAGATCGGGCTGTAGCTTTTGGGTCAGGGTGAGGCCAGCTTCGGCCACGCGCAGAGAAAGACTGGTAACGGCCGTGCGCACCACCCCATTCAAATCCACCGGTTTCAGCTCGATTTTGTCCCGGCCCAGTTCCAGGCGTGACAGGCTGAGGATGTCCTCCACAAGCTGAGTCAGCCGGTCTGTTTGTCGCCGCAGCACTTCCATATAATACGCCTGCCGTTCCGGTTTACTCTGGGCCAGCAAATCCATATAGAGGCCCAAATTGGTGATGGGTGTGCGCAGTTCGTGCGACACTTCGGAGATAAACCGTGATTTTAGCTGATCTAGCTCCAGTAACTGCTCGTTCGCTGTTTCCAACTCACGGGTACGGTTGGCGACGCGCTCTTCCAATGTTTGCAGCACCAGCATCCGATCCAACGCCCCGCCTGCCGCTTCCGAAATGGCCACCAGAAAATCAACCTCCTCGGCCAAAAATGTATGCACTTCGGGCAGGCTGATGTACATGACGCCAACGATGAGCTCTTGGGCGCGTAAAGGCAGGCCAATGCCGCTGCGAATCTCTTGCCGGTCAACCATTTCCTTTTCCTGGTGGTAAAAGCGCGCCTGGTTGCTTTGGGCCATATTTTCAGTAATGTGAATCTGACCCGTAGCGGCAATATGCCCAATGATGCCTTCTCCCGGCTTAAATTGTCGTCCCAGCATATCTGGTTTGGGCGGGTAAACGCCACGCGCTATCAGGACATCGGTGGCGTTTTCTTTCAAATAGAGGCTGCCCAAAGAACCGCCGACGACACTCATGGCGCGCTGCAAAATGGTGGGCAGCATTTCCTCCAGGTTTTGCGCCATGCGTAATTCCGTAGAGAGCGTGGATAAGGCTTCAAAACGGGCGGCGCGCTGGCTGATTTGGGTGAATAAATGGGCGCGTTCCAGAGCGGCGGTTAATTGGTCGGCGGCGATGGTCAGCAGGGTGACATCCGTTTCCGTAAAGGCGTTTTTGTCGGTGCTGTCTACATTCAAAACGCCGATCAACCTGGTTCCCTGTCGCAAGGGAAGCACCAATTCGGAGCAGACGGGAATGCGCGGCGAGGGAACAAAGCGGGGGTGTACGGCCGTGTCGTTAACCACCAATGTCTTGCCCGTTTGCGCCACCAACCCAATAAGCCCCTGCCCAATTTTTTGCCTGTAAATCCCTGGCTGAATCAATTCCCGGTTTGGCCCCACAATAGCTTCACAAACCACTTCCTCAGCTTCTGCCGCAATACGATGCACAGAGACGCTAATGAAACCGAAATTTTGCACCAGATACTCAGCGCAAGTATGGCAAACCGCGCGGCTATCTACCAGTCCGGCTAACTGCTGGCTGAGATTTTGCAGCAGCGCCAGACGGTGCGCCCACTGCCTGATTTCTTCACTTTGCCGCTGTATATCGGCAAAGAGGCGCAATTTTTCCAACGCCACCCCCAACTGACGGGCAAACGTCAGCAGCAAGTGTTCGTCCCCTTCGGAAAAGGCATCCAGTTCGGTGCTTTCTGTGTTTACCACCCCAATCAGACGTTTACCGGCAAAGATGGGCACACATAGCTCTGATTGGGTATCGGGATCGATTTTTATGTAAATTGGGTCTTTCTGCGCATCTGGGCAGCGATAGGGTTTTCCTGTCAGGGCTACCCGGCCCACAATGCCCTGGTTAATCGGAATAGGGGAAAAGGAGAGGTGTTGGCCTTTGATGCGGTAAGATGGGTGCGGGCGCAGGGTCAGTGAGGGTTCATCCAGCAGCAAAATGCCAAAGTTATGGGGGTACAACGTATCCCCGATGATCTCGGTAGCTTTTTTGATCAGATCATCTTCAGTGATGGCCTGGGTGGCCGCCTGAGTCAGGGCTTGTAAGGCAAACATCTCCTCTAACTGGCGCTGCGCTGCTTTATGCAGTTCGGCATTGTGCCAGGCCAGCGCCACCTGGCTGGCAAAGGCAGACAGGCGGGCCACGTGTTCAGACTTGTAGAAATTTGGCTCCACTTTGTCTAAGGCAATTAGCGCCGCTACCTGGTTGCGCACCACAATGGGAACACCAACCCAGGCGCGGATGAGGCCATGGGGTTTGAGCCATTCTACAGAGGTGGCAGTATCTGGGATAATGAGTGGCTGATGGGTTTGCACCAACTGGCGCAAGTTGGCTGTGGCCTCCAGGTCGAAAACAAATGTGGGGAGTTTGGGTAACAATGCTGGATTGGTTTGTTCATACCCGATGTGGCGTATGATGCGGGCACGGCCGTGTTCCACCAACATGATGCTGGCCGAATCATAGGGTACAACTCGGGCGATCTGGAGCAAAATGCGGTCTAAAATCTGATCAAAATCGAGCGTCTCGTTGATGACGGCGGCGGCTTCCCGCAGGGCTTCGGCCAGGGCGCGCTGTTCTTGTTCCTGATGCAGCAGCCTGGCTCTGGCTATGGCCAGAGAAATGGGGGTGGCGGCTTGCTCGGCCTGCTGGATTTCCGCTGCGGTGAACAGATGGGGTTCTTGAAAAGTGAGCATGATGACGCCCATTTTCTGCCCCAAGGCGATGAGAGGAATGCCTAACAAACCGGCCACTTGCAGCCGCTGGACAATCCGCACCTGGTGGTAGGGAGACGTGCGGGCATCGGGCACGGCAACGACCTTTTCTTGCTGAAGCACTGCTTTGGTGAAGGTATCTTTGTCTGGCAGCGGGGGCATGGCGGCGTAACTATCTTCGTAGGGGCCGGAAGCTGCCAGGGGTTTGATCTCCTGGTTGTTGGCGTCCCAGGTGGTAATGTAACAGCCATCTGCGGCTAATAACTGCCGCAGGTGATAGGTTACAGCGTGCAGCATCTGTTGGAAGTTGGGAATGGAAGCGGCGTCATGGGTGATTGTGGTAAGCAGGTTCAGGTATTGCTCCTGGTTTTGCCAGGCAGCTTCGGTCAATGGAGAGAAGGAAGGAGAGAGGGGTACGGCCGTGTTCAATAGTTTATCCTGGGTAGCGTCTGAATATCCTTTTTCCTGGCCTCATGCTGCCAGCCTGATTACATCTTACGCCCGGAAGCGTAAACGATCAACTTTTTTGCCAGCTTGTAATTTTAGAACAAATGTACTATAATTCAATTTAGACTATGGGCGCAATGGCCTGGCTGGAAAATTTTGCAGAGACAAAAAACATGATATGATTCCGTTGTTTCCCAATGTTGTGCTGACTCAAATAAGGCGCCAGCCAAAGCCATAAACAAAAAAGGAGAGTGTCACATGTATCAAAAAATTACAATTGCAGGCAATCTTGGGGGTGATCCAGAAATGCGGTATATGCCAGATGGTTCGGCTGTTACCAATTTCAGCGTAGCAACCAACCGCCGATGGACCGATGCTCGTACCGGACAACCTCAGGAGGAAACCATCTGGTTTCGCGTGTCGGTATGGGGTAAACGTGCGGAAGTGGCTAACCAATACCTGACCAAAGGCAGCAAAGTATTGGTCGAAGGGCGGTTACGCCCCGACCCGGCTACCGGCGCCCCACGCCTATGGACGCGGCAGGACGGTACGGTGGCTGCCTCCTATGAAATCACCGCGGACAACTTTGTATTCCTCAGCACAAAGGGTGAACAAGGAGAACATGGTGGCATGGATGAGGGGTATCAGGGAGCAGCCGCTCACGAAGAAGATGATATTCCGTTTTAGACGGTAATACCGGCCCGGTCATTTCAGGGCGGCGGATGGATAACGAATAAGCGGATAATGGGGCCATTTTATCCGCTTATTCGCTCATATCCGCTGCCGCGACCATAACTGGTTTTATTTTCTTTGCTGTTTCTGCAAACGTTAACAAAAGGCAGGTGGGTATAGCAAACGCTGTGCCCACCTGCCTTTTTGTTTTGTTGCGTTGAATCCTGCCGCGGCTTCGCCTACAATAAACTCTGTCGGGCACAAGGGGACGCCAGGAGATTCAGGTATGGCCGCACCAATGGTATCGTCGTCGCAGTTAGCACAGGCTCTAAACAGATACTTCAATTCCGCAGAGTTGCGCGAACTTTGTCATGATTTGGGCATTGAGTATGAAAATTTGGGCGGCAAATCCAAATCGGAAAAAGCTCTAGAACTGATCGGATACTGCGAACGTCACGGCCGTACCGATGACCTGATCAACTACATCCAACGCGCCCGCCCCAACATGGATTGGAATACACCTGACCCATCCGCGCAAGGGCAACAAGGCCCGACACGAAAAACAGGCGGCTTTGATCCATCTCAGGTGAGCGAACAACCGTATCAACAAACCATTGAACCAGATCACATTGCCTCTGAAGGGGAGGTCTATGAGCCTACAGTAGAAACCCCACCCAACCCTTTCCAAACCATTACTACCTATAACGGCACTTTGCTTACCGAGCGGCATGGCGTCCGTATTTACGGGCTGGTGACGCGCCGGCCCTGGAACCTGCCGGTAGATGCCTTTGTGCTGCCGCTTGGTTTTGGCCGGGAATACAGCCCTGGCCTGCTGGCGCGAGACCTGGAAGAAGCGTTAGCCAGCGTGCAGGCTGATTCTCCCTATAAAGCGTTTGCCCAAACCGTTAACACCCGCACGCCGCCAGAGCTTTTGCCCACAGCCCCCTTTATCCTGATGCATAACAATACCGACTTTTGGACAGTGCCCGGTACGGGGCGTAAGGTGATCGCTGCCACCACTAATGATGGCAACGGCCGTACCGTTGCCAACGCCGCTGCCGCTTCTACCGCCATTGTGCAGTTAGCCATCGCCAATGGGCTGCGCCGCCTCACCATCCCGGCGCTGGGCGCCGGCACCGGTGGGCTGTCCGAACAAGAGGTGGCGTTGGCAATGGTAGACGCCATCCTGGCCGCCATTCCCTCCCGGTCTCCGGCTGACCCGGCGGCGTTGGATGAGATCATCTTCACCACCGTCAAGCCGGAAGTGCTGGCGGCGCTGCGGCAGCGCTTTTTCAAACGGCCGCAGGCGGCGGTGAATGATGAACCGGTGGGACGCGATTTGTTGCAGGTGGAAACGGCCGTGTATGCTCTGGCCGAAATGTGTATGCTGAAAGACCTGGAGCCACCGTTAGCGGTTGGTGTCTTGGGCGGTTGGGGCAGTGGCAAATCCTTTGTGATGCACCTGATGCAGGAGCGGGTTGCCCATCTGCGTGGTCGCCCGTCGACGGCCAACTTCCCCTACGTCGGCCATGTTTACCAGATTAAGTTCGATGCCTGGACGTATGCCAAATCTAACCTGTGGGCCAGCCTGATGCAAACCATTTTTTACGAGCTAAACGCCCAACTCACCCGCGAGCGAGAAGCAGCCAAAACGCTGGTTGAGCATGAACAGGCAGCCAAAAGAGTAGCTGGAGACCCGACCGGGCAGCAGCCATTGACCGAGGAGCAAAAAGAGGCCGCCATGTCCCAGGTTTTGCGGCGCGGCGGCGCCGTGTGGGAGGCGCTGGCCCACCCTGACTTGAAAAGCCGCCAGGCGCAAGATATTGTCAATTTTGCGGCCGAACTGGACAAAAAGGTGCAGTCGCAGGAACTGTTGTGGGCGGAACTGCGCCAGCTCAAAGAGACGGAATTGATTGAACTTCGCCAGACGGAAACGGAATTGGCGGTAAAACAGGCCGCTTTAGAACAGTCGCGGTTGGAATTGCAGGCCAGGGTGGACGAAGAAATTGCCGCTGAAGCGCGTGACGCCGCCTGGAAGCCTTTGCAGAATGCGTTCAGGCAGCAGTTTGGGGCAGCGGTGGGTACGATTGAAAAGATGTTCACGGCCGTTGCCCCCTCCGATTCCCCCAATTTGCGCCAGACTTTTGCCAACACCGCTGCCCTTTGGCAGATGGTTCGTAACAACCCAACCGAGTTTTCCGCCTTTTTGCTGTTGGCGCTGTTTTTGGCAACCGTGTTATGGGTGAGCGACAATGTGACGATTCAAATCCCCGGCCTGGTCTTGACCGTTGGTTCGGTGGGCATGGCTTTTCTGCACAGTTATGACAAATGGCTGAACCTAATTCGCCAGAGTTTTGTGGCCTACCGGTTACAGGTGGAAGCGGAAAAGGGGCGATTGGCCGACGGCCGTGACGCCCGTCTGAAACAAAAACTGGCCGAACAAACCATTGAATTCAACCAGAGCAAACAAACCGGTCAACCTGTCCTTTTACCGGCTGCCAATATCCCCGCTTTGGAGGAGGAAATTGCTACCCTGGAGGCCAAAGCCAAACGGCAGCGGCAGCGGGTGGGGATTACCGCAACCTACGTTTCCCTGCTCGATTTTGTCAGTTCCCGACTGGATGAGGCGATCTATGAAAAGGAGTTGGGGCTGATGCACCAGGTGCAGCGTGACTTGCGCGAACTGAGCGAAAGCCTGACGGCCGAGGGACACAAGTTGTTCCCACGTGGCCGGGCGCGGGTCATTCTGTACATTGATGACCTGGACCGCTGCCCGCCGCTGCGGGTGGTGGAAGTGCTGGAAGCGGTGCAGCTTCTCTTGAAGACGGACCTGTTCATCGTGGTGCTGGCCATTGACGTGCGTTTCATTACGCGGGCACTGGAAACGGTGTACAAGGGCATCCTCACCCGGCGCGGCAGTCCCTCCGGGTTGGATTATATTGAGAAGATCATCCAGATTCCGTATGGAGTGCAGCCGATTGAACACACGGCCGTTGCCGGTTATTTGGGCCAGCAGGTGGTGGTGTCCCGGCCTGCTTCGGCGGCGGTAGGGGAAACGGGCGGGGCGGACACGGTCACCCCTGGCGCAGCCACCCCTGGTACGGGCGCGCCTGGTACGGGCGCGACGCCCGATGACGGCCAACGGGACGTGGAACCGGAACAAAAGCAGGCAGAAGACGACGGCCGTGAGCCGGAAACCGATCTGCCCGTGCAAGCCATTGAAATCAGCCCGGACGAATATGCGCGGATGAAGAACTGCTGCCAGCGGATAGCAATGACCCCGCGGGCCATCAAACGGCTGGCCAATGTGTATAAGCTGCTCAAAATCATCTGGTACCGCGAAGGCAACGAGCCGGGCAATCTGGAGATGGTTGAGGTCATAATGGCTATGTTGGCGCTGTCAGAACGGTATCCTATCCAGATGCGGGATCTGTTTGAAGGCGTCTCGCGCGAAATTCAGGCCCAATCAGGCCAGGAAATGGCGGCATACATCCAGGAACAAATGCCGAAAGCTGAAAGGGATACGTATACCAGGCAGGAATGGCAGCAGTTGGTAGCAGACACGGCCGTGCTTATGCCCGACATCCCGGTGAGCCAGATTGACCTGAAAACATTCAACCTGGTGCGCTCCTTCTGCTTCGTGGGCGACATCGGTTATGATCCCGGCGAAATGATGGCGACCTTGTCAGCAGAGGCACGGCCGTTGGCCAATGTGACTAATCTTCCGCCCCAATCTTCAGCAGAAACGTCTGAAATGCCAACGATGGGTTGACACGCCGCCCACACACCATATAATTCCGCCCAATCTGGCAGATCTGACAGGTTTTTGGAAACCTGTCAGGTCTTTACAAACGATGACCAGGACGAGTAGCTGTTCAGCCCGTAGCAGAGACCGGCAGACCAACAGGCTGGAAGTCGCCGGAACGAAGTGGGCAGCGAAGACCCCCTGGGAGTGACCTTCTGAACATGAAGGGGCGAGGTGGTTGGGAATTGATCTGGATATATTTCCCAACTTGATTCCTAACTGCCTCGCCCGAATTCAAGTAAGAAGGGACGGGTGGCTCCGTTAACGGCCGTGAATGAGGGTTATCGGTAAGCGGTAATCAGTAATCGGTAAATCACCGATTACCGATCACCGACAACTGATTACCGAATTTGGGTGGAAACGCGACGGCCGTCGCCCCAATAGTGGGCGATGGTCGTTTTTTATTTTGGAGATTAGAGATTGCAGATTTGCCCGGCTCCCAATCTCTAATCTATACTCTCCAATCTCAAAAAACTGGAGGTTATATGAACAAAAAAATCCCCGTCGGCATCTTGGCCGCTACCGGCACAGTCGGGCAGCGGTTTGTGGAACAACTGGCAAACCATCCCTGGTTTGAAATTGTGGTGGTCACTGGTTCAGAGCGGACGGTGGGACGGCCATATGGCGAAGGCGTCAACTGGAAACTGGCCGGTCGCCCGCCGGAAAATGTAGCCAACCTCATTGTCCAGCCTACTGAACCGGGGCTGGCGGCGCAGGTGCTTTTTTCCGGCCTGCCCACACCAGAGGCCAAAGAGATGGAACCCGCCTTTGCCAAAGCCGGGCACATGGTTCTGACCAACGCTTCGCCGTATCGCATGGACCCCTACGTGCCGCTGCTCATCCCGGAGGTGAATCCGGATCACATTGGCATCATCCCCCACCAGCGGGAAAAGTACGGCTGGGAGGGGTATATTGTGGCTAATGCCAACTGCTCCACCACCAGCGTCGTCCTGCCCATGCAGATTTTGCACCAGGCGGCGGGTTTGGAGACGGCCGTTGTTGTCACCATGCAAGCCATCTCCGGCGCCGGTTATCCTGGCGTGGCTTCTATGGACATTCTGGACAACGTCATCCCCTACATCGGCGGCGAAGACGCCAAAGTGGAAAGCGAACCGCGCAAATTGTGTGGCACATTTGCCAACGGCGAACTACAGTTGGCCGATTTTATCGTCTCGGCGCAAACCAATCGCGTCCCCGTCTTTGATGGGCATTTGGGCAGCGTCTCCGTCAAGCTGAAACAGCCCCTATCCCCCGCAGACGCCATCGCCCTGTTCCAAAACTGGCAGCCCCCGGCCCAATGCGTCGGCCTGCCCAGTCTACCCGATCCCGTGCTCATCTACCGCCCAGAAGAGGACCGCCCCCAACCCCGCCTCGACCGCGATGCCGGCAATGGCCTGGCCTGGACGGTGGGCAAAGTGCGCGCCTGCCCCGTCAACGACATCCGCTTCATGGCCTTAGCCCACAACACCTTACGCGGCGCCGCCAGTGGCTCCATTCTCAACGCCGAGTTATTGGTCAGACAGGGTTACATTGAAGCATGACCGAAATTGTGTTTGACACAACCCCCCGGTTTTGCTATCATCCCGTCCTTGCTGGGGGCGTGGTGTAGTGGTTAACACGCCGGCCTGTCAAGCCGGAGATCGCGGGTTCGATCCCCGTCGCTCCCGTTCTGGGCACAGGAGGTACAAGCAGCATTGCTTGTACCTCTTTTTGTTTCTGACTTGTAACTATTCATGACCCTCCCCCATTAAGATGTTCACTTCAATTAGCTGTATGATCCGGCCTTACGACTCCCAGGGCATATCTTCCCAATGAATATATTCACTGATGATTTCATCGGCAATGCTGTATCCACGGCCATGCGCATTGGTGCGCTGGTAAGAAACACCAGCAGCGGTGAAGAGCTGGTCAATAAGCGGCAGCAACCACTGACTTGCCTCATCCGGGTCATAGGCCTGTGCTGCCTCTTGTAACAGGTCAACGACCTCATTTTCTGTTGTGGTTTCATTGGCAACCAACGTGGCGTATTGCAGCATCCCGGCCACAAGAGGAGCCAGGCGATGGGTACGGCCGTCCGGCACCAGACGCCGCAGCATATCTACCCAGGTGGCGTAGGTTTGTCGGCCTACGACTTCCTGCAAACTTTGTTTTTCTCTGGATATCATTCACTCCAAATACATGGCGGAAGCGGCAAAGGCATCCTCCGGTCTGCCCCGAAAGTTACCATCGGGAAAAACAGAGAGTTCGTACTTCTCGCTGCTGTAAGCATAAAAGGCGAACCCCCAATCATCGCCACCAAAGTATCGCAGACGACACAAATGTGTAGGGGTATTTCGCAGTCGTTCCATCATTTCTTCGCGTGTCTCCGGCCAATCGGCTGGCGGCCAACCGTCACTTAAATACGGTTCGGTGTAGGCATCAATGTAGCAAAACTGGCCGCGAAAGCGAATATCTAGTCGAGTGTATTTCCCGGCATAATGTTCTGCGGCAAACTTTTCAATGCGCTGTGTCACTTCCTGCTTTTTGCTTTCAGGAATCTTTTTACCACCAGAATTGGGGTCGAACACCCATCGTTTTTGAGGCATTGTCTGGATTCTCCTTTTACACTCCCATTATCTCAACACAATTATAGAGAGATTCGGTGTGTTGGGAATATGGAGCGACAGGGCACACTTTAATTATATCCGACCAACTTGGCTGCCCGCATGTTGGCTGCGCCGTTTGTAGGTGACGGTGTAGATGCCATGGGGGAAGATGATCATCTTGCGCACGGCCGTGTTCAGAAACGCCTGGTCTACCTGCTCAAAATGGGTGATGCGCAGTTGCCCCCGAATCTTGATGATCTCCTGGTGCAGCGGTGATAAGGCCAGATACGGCAGCAGGTACCGTTTGCGCCAGCTCCAGTAAATGTCCCACACCTGGTCGTAGGCCAGCGCCGTGCGTTCCTCGATGTGTTCCCAGGTGTAACTCCGCGCCAGCATGGTCATGATGAGGGCGGCCCGGTACATCTGCTCCGGGTAGAAGTTGTCACACATCCCGGCCAGGATGTGCAGCACAGTCTGCATCGTTTCCTCTTGCGTGGCCTGCGGCGGCGACAGGCGGCGCAAAACTTCCCACTCCACCGGTCGGGGAGCCACATCCCAGGAACGAGCCACGATGCCATCCAGCGTCACCTGCGGCATTTCCGTGTCCTCATCCAGTTCGCTGGCCAGATCCAGGACGGTGTACCCGTGTTCGATGCAGGCCAACGATTTCCAGCCACCATTCAGCCCGCGAATGTGTACCCAGACATAATTCTTGAGAGCAGTGCGCACGGCCGTATAGGCGTAACCACCCGGCGCTTCGGCGTGTTCCAGGAAGGTCATCACGGCCGTTTGCCGCATGTCCTCCCAGTGCGACTGCCGCACCTTTACCGGCCAATGAGCCAGTGCTTCCCGCACCAGCGCCCCTGCCCGCGTGTGCAGTTCATCCACATCCCAATCTACCGGCCGGGTTTCCTCCCGACACACCTGCTCTGTGTTACAATTGTGCGTATTCATTTTTTGGTCCTCCTATGACCAGGAAATGAAAAAGCCGGATAGAGTTCGCATCTCCGTCCGGCTTTATTCGTCCCATATACGCTGTTAAGCGTAATGGGCGCCTAATACAACACATGCCGGGTGCTACATAAGGCACACCCGGCATGTTTTCAATAAAAACCAATCATTTTAAAATATCCGCTGTCTACATCATCTGTTTCTCCTTAATCTGTGAAGTTTTTTCAAACCAAAGGCAGCATGCCCGTGCCTGCCCATTCTCACCCCGCCCACAGCCGCCAGGCTGTCATGGGATAGAGAGGGGAGGGCGCTGCTCATTATGATGGCAGTTTGCAAGCAGGCTCATTTGGTAAAGGTCTTGTTCTGTTCGCCAACTCACTACAACACCAGTACAATAAACTGATATGTAGCTGTCCCCGACCATGTGCTCTGTAAATACCCTTGCCTAGTAAGCCACCAGGTTTGGATCAAGGTCACAGATGAGTCAAACTATCATCGAAAATCTCAAACCAGATGCTATTATTCGTTCCCCCCTCTTCCCAGAGCCGGTGAAGCTCATTACTACCATCCCTCTGGGTGACAATCTAAAACTCATTGGTACGGGTCTGCACAGCAACCAAACCTATCAACCTGTCCTCTCAATGGCTGAACTGACCAACCTGGTCATCTCCCCGGCTATGCAGCCTTTCAACGGCCGTGCCCCCCTCTTTCGCCTGGGTGTGGAAGCACTTCGACTGGGGTTGGCATATGAATATGATCCCTACTTTGCACTTTCCATCGCCCGCATAGACCCGCTGCCCCACCAGCTAGAGGCCGTCTACAACTACTTCATCAAAGCGCCGCGCATCCGCTTTCTGTTGGCCGATGATCCCGGCGCGGGCAAGACCATCATGGCCGGTTTGCTGATTCAAGAGCTAAAGGCGCGTGGCCTCATCCAGCGCATTCTCATCATCACCCCGGCCAACCTCACCTTCCAATGGCAGCGCGAACTCAAAGATAAATTCCGCCAATCCTTTGAAATCCTCAACGGGCAGGTATTGCGCGCCCAATACGGTTCCAATCCCTGGCAGGAAAAAGAACAGGTCATCACTTCCATCTCCTGGGTGTCACGGGTAGAGGATGCCCAAAACAGTCTGATGCGCAGCCATTGGGACTTGATCATTGTGGACGAGGCCCACAAAATGAGTGCGGCCAGTCTGGATAACAAGACATTGGCTTATAAACTGGGCGAACAGCTATCGGCGCGCACCGACCATTACCTGTTGATGACGGCCACGCCCCATAAAGGTGATCCACACCATTTTTCCCTCTTTTTGCGGCTGTTGGACGAAGATGTATACGGTGATGTGGCCAGTTTGCAGGAAGCGATGCGCCGCCAGGAAGCCCCTTTTTACCTGCGTCGGGTGAAAGAAGCATTGGTCACCTTTCCCGCACCGGATACCGGTGAAGTCAAAAAGTTGTTTACCCGGCGGGACGTGCGCACTGTTGATTTTCAAATTGATAACGAGGAATGGGATTTTTATGACACCCTGACCCAATTTGTGGAAGAACAATCCATACGCGCAGCCGAGGATGATTCTGCCAGAGGGCGGGCTATTGGCTTCACTATGGCCATGTTGCAACGCCGATTTGCTTCAAGTGTTTACGCCGTACGGCGCACCCTGGAAAGGATGAAAACACGACGAGAGAAGATTCTGGCCGATCCGGAGAAATACCGCCAGGAACAAATAATGCGCCGGGTGCCTGATGACTTTGACGAGCTGACGGAACTGGAGCAGGAAGCAATTTTAGAAGAATTGGAAAATGTGGTTTTATCGGTGGACCCGGAGGCGTTGCGAGAGGAAATCATGCAGTTGGGACGCCTTATTGGGCAGGCCAGACAGTTAGAACTACGGGAAGTGGAATCTAAACTACTGCAATTAAAAGAAACCATGACCCAGGAAGGTGTTTTTGCTGACCCAAAAATGAAGCTACTCATTTTCACCGAGCATAAAGATACCCTTGACTATCTGGCCGGCGACGGGCGAGACGGCCGTCCCCTGGGTAAACTGCGCGAATGGGGGCTGAGCGTCACCACCATCCACGGCAGCATGAAAGTGGGCGACCGGGACACGCCCGGTTCGCGTATCTATGCCGAACGGGAATTTCGGGAAGAATGTCAGGTGATGGTGGCAACTGAAGCAGCCGGGGAAGGGATCAATCTGCAATTCTGCTGGTTCTTGATCAACTATGACATCCCCTGGAACCCGGTGCGGCTGGAGCAGCGCATGGGGCGTATTCACCGCTACGGCCAGGAGAAGGATTGCCTGATTGTCAATTTTGTAGCCACTAACACCCGCGAAGGGCGTGTATTGCAAAAGCTGTTTGAACGGATACGCCAGATTGAGCAAGACCTGGATCCGGATCAGCTGGGCACAGTGTTTAATGTATTGGGTGATCTGTTTCCGTCTAACCAGCTAGAGCGCATGATTCGGGAAATGTATGCCCACAATCAGACAGAGGAACGCATCAAAGATCGCATTGTGCAAGAGGTAGACGCGGACCGTTTCCGGCGCATTACCCGCTCCACCCTGGAAGGGTTGGCGCGGCGGGAACTTAATTTATCCTCTGTCCTGGCTAAGTCGGCCGAAGCCAAAGAGCGGCGGCTCGTGCCTGAAGTGATTGAAGATTTTTTTGTACAGGCGGCTCCTTTCACCGGCTTTGTGCCCAAACCGCAGCGTAGCAGCCCTCACATCTATGCTATCGGCCGTTTGCCAAACAATTTGCAAGGATATGGGTCACAATTGGAACCGCGCTTTGGGCAACTGGGCCGGGAGTACAAAAATATCACCTTTACCAAAGAGTTGTTGGAGGAAAATCCTACGCTGGAATGGGTGACGCCGGGCCATCCGTTGTTTGAAACGGTACGCACGGCCGTGTGGCAGCAAGCACAGCCAGAATTGGAACGCGGCGCTATTTTTTATGATTTGCACCGCCCCATCCCGGCCTGCCTGGATTTGTTTAGCGCCCGTATTCAAGACGGCCGTGCCCGCACCCTACATGAACGCCTATTTGTGGTGGAAACGGCCGTGACTGATGACATGCTTATCCGCCAACCCACCCTGTTCCTTGACCTCATCCCCGCTCCCGAAGGAACGGAACTGCCCTCAGACAGTCAGCCACCAATGGTGCGGCAGGCCGAACAACGCCTCATCCAGGAAAAGCTCCATGAATTCCTGGTGGATGTAAAGGCTGAGCGGCAGCAGGAAATAGATACTGTCAGCCGCCACCTGGAAATCAGTCTCAAAGAGTTGATTGACCGGCAAAATTTCCGCCTGGCTGAGCTGCTGCTGCGCCAGCAAGATGGAGACGAAGACCCACTGCTGCCCGCCAACATCCGGCGGGAAACGGACCGGCTGGATGAACTGGAAGCCCGACGGGAACGCCGTCGCCGTGAACTGGAGCAAGAACGCCATTGTACCCTGGCCCATGTGCGGCACGTGGGGCGCGCCTGGGTGCTGCCTCATCCCGACCGGGACAAACCGAACATGGCTCCCCTGGTACGGGACGAACAGATCGAACGGATCGCCGTGGCCGAAGCCATCCGGCATGAACAGGCGCGTGGCTGGATGGTGACCAGCGTGGAAGCAGAAGACAAGGGATTTGACCTGGTTTCCCATCATCCCCAAAATCCGGCCGATGTGCGCTACATTGAGGTGAAAGGGCGGGCACATGTGGGCCTGGTCTCCTTGAGCGAACACGAATACAAGACCGCCTATCGCCTCAAAGCCGATTACTGGCTTTATGTGGTCTATAACTGCGCTACCGTGCCGGAACTATTCGCCATTCAAGACCCGGCGCGGCTGCGTTGGGAACCAATGCAAGGGGTGATTCAATACCGGGTGGATGCGGAAACAATACTGGACGCAGCCACCGCCCAGGCGTCAGGGCCGCCGGACGAGATAGGGCTGGCTTTTCAGGCGGTCTGGCAAAGCCGCCTGGCCGATATTGGCAAATACAACATCCTGGTGGAAGGGTTGAGCGATAAGGTGTATCTGGAACTGGCGGCGCAGTTGTATAAGGCGGCGCATGGTGTTGACCTGCTGGAAAATGGGCAGGTGCGCATCATTGCCGGCCGGGGCACCAAGAAATTTGCGCCCGATTTTGGCCTGCTGCAATCGTTGGAAGCGCAGGGCATTCGTTTTGTGGTGCTGCTGGATGGTGACGAGCCAGGGGCGGCCGCTGCCGAAGCAATGCACCGCTTTGGCGCGCAGAAAAATCGCCACTATTTCCAACTGGAACGGGCCGATTACAAAGACAAAAGCGGCAAAAGTTGGGACGTGGAAATTGAGGACATGCTGTCCTGGCCGCTGTTGGAAAGCTTCATCGGCCAATACCCGGAAGCGGTGGAGGAACGGTTCCAGCGGGGGGGCGTGCAAAAGGTGGTCATCCTGGGCAGGCCGGTGGAACGGGATGGGCAGAGGTTTGATTACAAGATGATGCTGGCCGAATTTGTCAAACAGCAGGCCCGCCCGGAAGAGTTGCAGGCGTTTGTCACGCTGTTGCAAAAGGCGCGGCGCTGTATGGGGTTGTAAAGGTCAGGCAAAGGCCAAATAAATTCCAGCTTGTTCAGATTTCATGTTACAATGTTTGCCATGAGTGAAATTGTCCTCACCCCACCAATAAAACATACTAAAATCACCCTTTCCGGTACCGGGCTGCAAAAATTTCAGGCATCAGATGTGGACATCAATGTCGTGGCTACCGTTAACCTGGATGCCGCCGCGGCGCGGCGCAAGGCAACCGCCTGGCTGGCCAGTGAGGTTGGCAACCTGCTCATTAGCGGCGCACCGCAGCTCATCATCAGCAAAGAGACCGTCTGGCGTATGCCTGTTGTATTGACTTCCTCGGTCACGGGGACAGTAGGTGAGGTCGGAAGCATTGATGTAAACGCGGAAACGGGTGAACTCCTGGCCGGTGAAACGGTGCGAGACCAAATTTTAGCCAATGTCCAACATCTTACCCGTTCCACACTTTCGCCAACTGAATGATGGTTACTGTTTGCCAGCCTGTACCCAAATGGTATTGGCGTATTGGGGGATACAACGGGACCAGGCCGTGCTTGCTCAACAATTGTATATGCTACCAGGGGCAGGAACGCCTGGTTCTCGACTGCGTTTATTAGCCTCTCCTCAGCTAGAGGTGTTTTACGGTGAAGGGACGTTTGCTGACCTGGAAGCGGCCGTAGCTGTTCGTGTGCCACCTATCGTATTGGTGCATACCAATCAATTGCCTTATTGGCAGCAAGCATTTGCTCATGCGGTGGTTGTTATTGGCATCGAAGGAACAGGGGTGGTGCTGCACGATACGGCCGTTCGCGTTTCCAGAGGAGATTTTGAGCTGGCCTGGGACGAAATGGCGAATTTGTATGGCTTGTTGCGGAAAAAGTAACACAACCTTTTTCTATTTTCAGGCTATTCCCTGGTACAATTGTTTTATCCTATACCATCGGCGGGCAGAAACGATACAGTGACCGAACAACTAACGACCTTCGTAGATATGTTGGTGCATCTGGACCTTGATGCGTATCGTCCCCTGCCAGAGCCATACTTCTCGACCATCTCTCAATTACGAGAACTGCGCAGACGCGCCGGCGCCGGTGACAATGAGGCTCTTATTCAGGCAGTGCAAAACGAAAGTCAACCGGATGAACTGATCCGTGTCTATGCGGCCGGCATGATTGTGGCTGATCGTGTGAACGCAACCCAGTTAGAAAGGCTGGGGCAACTTCTTTTGACAGACAGTAACGTTTCGGTGCAGGTGGCGCTGGCGAAAAAGTTGCGGCATGTGCCCGTTAGCGAAGCTGTTCCCTTGAAAGAGATTGTTTCCTGGTTGTTACAAACCATTATTCACGGCCGTGACGCTCAACTACGCATCATTGCTGCCGAATCTGCCAGAGATATTGCCGGTGATACGGCCAGGGATGCAGACCCTTCCGCCAGTGAAGTCTGGCTGGCAAAAGTGGAGACCCTGTTTAATCAGCTTGGGGTTGACGCGCATTTCCGGGAACATCTGGACATTGCGGCATTGGTCACGGCCGTGACCCCCACCCATGCCCCCGCGAACCGGCTGCTTCTGGCCGACACCCTGGTTGCCAGAGCGCCCCGCTACAGCCAGAACATGCGCCTGACCGGCATTCTGGCGGCCCTCATCATTGAAAGCTGCCACCACAATCTGCAAACGGCCGTGAACCGCCTGGATAATTACCTGAATACACACCCGGATGCTGCCTCTGATCTGCAACTGCTGCGCCGAGAAATCAACAGCTTCTTGACCCCGCCTGAACTCAGAACAACCCTGACCCAATCCTATGAACAGCCGTTAAAAACAATGCAGGCGGATGTGCGCGGCAAATGGGCGCACAGTGTACTCAGCGCCCAGGTGGGGCTGTGGCTGCGCCTGTCCGTGGGGCTGGCTGTGGCTGTGGGCGGATTGTGGTTGTTGTGGCAGGGTGCAATGGGATTGGCAAATGAAGATTTGTGGCCGCAAAGTTTCTTGCAAATTGCCCTGGCGTTGGTATTGTTGCTCATTTCCCTGGTACGTCGCGGCCCGGTGCGTGACGTACAGCAAACATTGACTGAAATTGGCGTGGCCAATACCGTTTACGCTGCCTTTGCCCAACAAAGTCTGCACATCAGCCACCATCATGCCGCCCTGTCGTTGCAAAACCAACTGACAATAGACAACCTGGAAAGGTCCAGCCAGCTATTAGGCAATGCCATGAAGGAAGCGGTGCAAACCCTACGCCACGAACGCAAACCGGTGACAATTGACGAATTTTTGAAGCAGATGGAGACATAATTGTCAATTGACCATTGACAATTGACAATCGCCATGACCGCCTACCCCAAACGCCTCATCGAAGTAGACCTGCCTATCAAGCGTATTTCCGCCCATGCGCGGCGGGAGAAGAGTATCCGGCATGGGCATATTTCTACGCTGCATATCTGGTGGGCGCGACGGCCGTTGGCTGCCTGCCGCGCTGTGATTTGTGCTGCCCTGTGGCCGGACCCGGCCGATGAGCTGTGCCCGCCGGTTTTCCGGCAGGCGGCGGCGCAGGCGATGAACGGCTTTGCCCAGAAGGTGATGGCCGACCGCAAGCTGGCCGAAACGGCTTCCGAACCGGGGATGGGGCGCTGGAACGCGCTGACGAAGGAGAAGCTGGACGCGGCCAATCCGGGGCATTGGAATGTGCTGCGGTTTGCGCTGCTGGACTTTATTGCTGACTTTGCCAATTGGGACAACAGCACCGTGCCCGCCTACCTGGAAACGAGCCGGGCGCTGACCCAGGCGGCGCATGAGGCATTGGGTGGGCTGCCGGGCACACGGCCGTTGGTCGTTGACCCTTTTGCCGGCGGCGGCGCGATTCCGTTGGAGGCGCTGCGGGTGGGGGCAGATGCCTTTGCCAGCGACCTGAACCCGGTGGCGGTGCTGCTGAACAAGGTGGTGCTGGAATATATTCCCACCTATGGGCAGCGGCTGGCGGATGAGATGCGCCGATGGGGAGCCTGGGTGAAGGAGCAGGCGGAACAAGAGCTGGCCGCCTTTTACCCACCGGACCCGGACGGGGCCACGCCCATCGCCTACCTGTGGGCGCGCACGATCACCTGCGAAGGGCCGGGCTGCGGCGCGGAAGTGCCGCTCATGCGCTCCTTGTGGCTGGCGAAGCGCAAGAAGGGCAGCGTAGCCCTGCGGCTGATCCCCAACCGGGCTGAAAAGCGGGTAGATTTTGCCATCCTAGAAAACGCGACCACAAAAGCGGTGGGTGAAGGCACGGTGGCCAAAGGTTCGGCCACGTGCCCCTGCTGCGGTTACACCACACCGGTGGAATCAGTGCGAACCCAACTGAAATCCCGGCGGGGCGGGGCATTTGATCCCCGTTTATTTGCCGTTGTCACCACACGTCCTGGTCAGAAAGGGCGATTCTTTCGTGCGCCGGAACAGAGGGATGAGGAAGCTGTTTGTAAGGCCCAAAACCGTTTGCAACAGCAGCTTGCCGCTGAAAATGGCAGCCTGAGCCTGATACCCGACGAAAAGCTGGACATTCGGGGCATCCGCCATACCTGGGCTATGACCTATGGCATTGAAAGCTGGGGTGACTTGTTTACTTTTCGACAAGCACTGACCCTGGCAACGTTGGCAAAGTATGTAGCGATTGCAAGCAATGAACTGAAAACTGCAAATGATGCTGGATTTGGCACGGCCTTACAAACGTGCCTGGCTATCACTGTGGACAGACAAGCCAACACATTAACTTCATTGTCAAGATGGAATACAACCGGAGAAAAAATCGAAGGTGTTTTTGCTCGTCAAGCGTTGCCTATAGTCTGGGATTTTGGTGAAGGTAATCCTTTTTCCGATTCGACCGGCTCTTTTAGTGGTGCAATTGACTGGGTTGCAAAAGTATGTGAGACAAATGTATGTCTGGATACGGAAAGGAGTCATTCTCAATCTGCTTCAGCAACAAGTCATCCATTGGCCGATGACATGGTCAACCTGTTTTTCACCGATCCACCTTACTACGATGCGGTGGCTTATGCCTATCTGTCCGATTTTTTCTATGTCTGGCTGCGGCGCACGCTGTTTGATGTTTATCCACAACTTTTCCAGGAAACGGCCGTGCCCAAAGACAACGAGATCATCGTAGACCGTACCCACAGCCTGGTTTCCAATTCAAAAGATATTGCTTTTTACGAACGGGAATTGCAGAAAGCGTTTGCCGAAGGCCATCGGATACTGCGCGCAGATGGCATCGGGTCTATTGTTTTTGCCAGTAAAACCACTTCCAGTTGGGAAGCTATCCTCAAAGCGGTCATTGACGCTGGTTGGACAATTACCGGCTCCTGGCCGATTGATACCGAAATGCAAGCCAGGGTCGCGGGCATGGATCAGGCGCGTCTGGCATCGTCCATCCATATCGTCTGTCGCCCGCGTGAAACCAACGCCATCGGCGACTGGCGAGAGGTGCTGCAAGAATTACCGGGGCGCATTCACGCCTGGCTGCCCCGGCTGGCCCAGGAAGGGGTGGTGGGCGCGGACGCCATCTTTGCCTGCCTGGGGCCGGCGCTGGAAATCTTCTCCCGCTACGGCCGTGTGGAAAAAGCCAGCGGTGAGGTCATCAGCCTGAGCGAATACCTGGAAACGGTGTGGGCAGCCGTCTCCCGCGAGGCGCTCAACCTGGTCTTTGCCGGGGCAGACACCACCGGCTTTGAAGCGGACGCCCGCCTGACGGCGATGTGGCTGTGGACGCTTTCGAGGAATGATGAATTAGGAATTAGGAATGATGAAGAAGAGGAAGAGGGGGAAGAGCGGGTAGTGGCCCCGGTGGCGAGTGCGGGGTATGTGCTGGAGTATGATGCGGCGCGCAAAATCGCGCAGGGGTTGGGGGCGCACCTGGAGCAGCTCACACATCTGGTGGAGATTAAGGGGAGCAACGGCCGTTTGCTGCCGGTGCGCGAACGTACCCGCTATCTCTTTGGCCGGGATGGCCTGAAAACGGCCAGCCGCCGCCCTGCCAAAACGGGTGTGCAGCAGCTATCCCTGCTCGACCAGCTACCGGAGGCGGAAGCGCGTGAGTGGCGGCTGCCGGAGGAGACGGCCGTGACCCCCGGCCAGACCATGTTGGACCGGGTACACCAGGCGATGCTGCTGTTTGGCGACGGCCGTAGTGACGCCCTGAAACAGTTCCTGGTCACAGACGGTGTGGGCCAGGACGCCGCTTTCTGGCGGCTGGCGCAGGCCCTCTCCGCCCTCTACCCACCGGGCAGTGAAGAAAAACGATGGGTAGATGGGGTTCACGGCCGTAGAAAAGGCCTGGGTTTTTAGGCAAAACGTGGCAACTACTATGAATTGCAGGCAAAACAGGTTATTATAGTTTTGTCATATTCATGCCATGTAGTAAAAAAGAGAATGCCAGCACATGAGTCCGTTAGAAATACCCGGGGAAATATTAAAGGAATTGCCAGACAAAAATAGTAAAGGCACTTGTCGGAATCGCAATTGTCGCCGTCCCTATTACAAAGTGAAGATCCACAAGGAAGGTGGAAAAGTAACTCTTCATTGCCCGTATTGCGGCAGGCAAGTGACTATTGGTAAAGGAAAGTGAGTTTACGGCCGTAACCGTAGTGGGTTGTTTGTGATGGGTGGAATACTTGATAAGCTAGGAAAAAACTATCTTATCGCTACATTCATTCCCTCATTGGGTTTTGTTCTACTTGGTTATTACATCTTTAGGCCCATCTTACCCCCATCAATAAAAGAAGATTTCATCATATCCTTGGATTACCCGTTGATCGGAGGCGCATTGCTGGTCTTTGTTCTGACCTTGATCTTGGGCTATATCCTTCAGGGGCTGAATATATTCATCTTAAAACTAACAGAGGGATATTTTGTACTGGAGAAGTTAGGCTTTGTCCGTCGCCGCCAGTTGCGAAAAGCTATCCGAAGGAAATCTGAAATCAAGCGTTTAGAGATCACGTTGGAAAAAATGTTTGACCTTGAGGACACATTGGAGCAGCGCAATGAAGAAAATCCCCGTTTAACAAAGGCTATTGACACACTCGTGCAATACAAGAAACGGTTGGAAGCGCGGTATCGTGTAGATTATCCCTCTCCGAATGGCAACATTTTACCCACTCGCTTTGGTAATATCTTACGCTCAGCCGAAAGTTACCCCAACGAGCAATACAAAATTGATTCAGTCGTGATGTGGCCACGGTTGATATACGTTATGAATCCAACGTATTACGACATGATGGATCAGAGCAATAACGGATTGTCTTTCTTGATAAATAGTATGCTTTTGGCAGGAATAATGGCGATCCTCTGCGTAGGTGCCTCTTTTTATCAATTTTCAATCTTGCCTGTTACCCAGGCAGCATATGAAATTCAGGCAGGGGATTATTTTTTGAGCCACAAGAAGCAACCAGATGAAGAGGCACAACAAAAATTTGATGATTATCAGCTTCTATACTTCTTACCGCTCGAGGTAACAAAAGCTGCACAACGTGCATATGTTGAACGAGCATGGCTCTATTTAATAGCAAGTGGACTGTTTGTGGGAGTAGCTATATTTTTCTACAATGCGTCTTTACCGGCAGCACGACAATATGGCAATATGATTCGCAGTGCGTATGACTTGTTTCGCCTGGATTTGATGCGCACCCTAAAACTTCCACAACCCGCTAATCTAGCTGATGAGAAACATACCTGGTTTCTGTGGACAGAGTTTGTAACATTGGGGTCTTTACCAGAAGCAGAGGGATCTGAACAGGCAGTAGAACCAGAAGACCCTCTAAAGTATCAATACAAATGGGAGATATAAAAGGGTACATCACCTTCTGGCAGGGTGTGTGTTTCATCTTCATAAACATTTGACCATTTTTCGTCAAAATCCAATACTTCACGACCGTATGGTGGACGGTGATAGCAAGCCAATACAGCGAATTGTTCTCCTTCATACGGGACAATCTCATAAAAAAGGTAATCGTAAACTGGGAAATTCTCATCTAACCCAACGGCAAGCCAAAGCACATGTTCAGGTTCACTACTTCGTGTATCATAAAGCATGATTCTAAACTGGTCATCTGGAAACTTTTCAATAACTGCGTGTGCAGGTTGAGCAAAAGTTTGCCGGAATAAAGAACCATCACCGGTTTTCAAGGCATGGCGAATTACTTGAAGACTTTCTCTACGAAAATCCAGAATTCTTACCTGTTCTTCAAAACCAATGTGGTTACATTCAACAAAATTTGATACTACTTCTGAAATTGATAGAACTCGAGGACCTTGCATGAATATATCAACAGATCCAGAAAATAATGTTTTCATCATCTGCTCCTTCTGCCACTGCACAGCAATTAGCACATTTGTTCTGAATTCTACAATAATAGAATATCCGTGTCAATCTTGATTTTTGATTGCCCCTCAAATGCAATTCAGCGTCCGTTATGACAAACGTGTCCGAAGTGAATAGCTTATTGCCTGCAGTGTATCTTCTGCACATCCCTAGTAGCAGTCGGGGTAATTACATTTCCTGGTTTTGAATGAATGAGTGATTTTGTCCTGACGCAGCAATGGCGAGAACGGTTTATGCTGGTGGTGCAGCAGCGGGAACTGGCGGCGCGGTTAAAAGCGGCATCAGGCCAGGGCAAAAGGGACTGGACGGCCGTGATGACCACCGCCATCATGCACACCTGCACCGCCCTGGGCTGGCAGGCGTCGGCCAAAGGGTATCGGGGAGTCTCGCTGCCCGTCGCCCGCAGCGAATACCTGAGCGTGGACGTGATGGCGTTTCGGCCAGGGCCGGACAAATGGAAGTTCCCCACGGCCGTGGTGGAACTGGAGAACCAACAAGACGACGACTACATCGCCTATAATCTGTGGAAACTGCTTTGCCTCCAGGCCGACCTGCGGCTGGTCTACTGCTACCGTCCCCAGGCCGAAATGGGGCGTGACCTGATGCACAAGCTGAGTGATGAGGTCTTGGGCGCATTGCCACTGGAACAACGGCTGGCGCTGGTGGGTGAAACGGCCGTGGTCATTGGCAGCAACGCCGCCGCCGAAACGTTTCCCTACGGTTTCTTCCGCTGGTGGGTGTTGGAGAAAAATGTGGGGCGGCTACGGACTCTCTAATCAGATAAAATTGCTTGTGGCCTGTATGGACGAGATACCCGTCCCATACCGCGAGAGGAGACAGAATAGAATGATGGAATTTCAACAATATATCGTGCGAGATCCCAAAATTGTTGGTGGGCAGCCCGTCATCAAGGGAACGCGCGTGCCCATACGCACCATCCTGGCCAGCCTGGCCGAAGGAGCAAATGTAGCCGAAATCCTGGCTGATTTTCCTACCCTGACGGAAAAAGATATATGGGCTGTCATTGCTTTTGCGGCTGCATCGGCTGAAGAAGATTTGCCTGTAACGGCCGTACCTATTGTAGCTACTGAAAACAAGCTACGTATACGCAAACCCGGTTAAGGAGGCCAGAACATGAATTTGAAACCATGGCGACAGGTCATCGATCCCCGTGAAGATTTACGGCAGGGCAAGTCGCTGGACACGGCCGAATTTGCCGTGCATCTGGACATGGTGCATGACCGGCGTGGCCATGAACTGTACTGGAACCCGGCCCAATTTTTTGCCCGCACCTATTTGACCAAAAATCTGCTTGACCTGGCCGCTGAAACCACGCGCCGACTGTCTGGCATCACCGAAGCTACGGCCGCCATTTTTAATATGACCACGCAGTTCGGCGGCGGCAAAACCCACGCCCTGACGCTGCTTTACCATCTGGCGCAAAACGGCCCGGTCGCCAGCCAGTGGGTGGGTGTGCCACGCATCATGCAGCAGGCTGGCGTCAGCCACATGCCCCAGGCAAAGGTAGCTGTTTTCGTGGGGATGCGCTTTGACGGCCGTGGCGGGGACGATGGCACCCCCTACCGCCGCACACCCTGGGGGGAGATTGCCTGGCAGTTGGGCGGGGAAGCCGGCTACCAGATCATGGCGGCATTTGATGCCGACGGCCGTGCGCCCGGCGGCGATACCATTGGCCGGCTGTTTGCCCTGGTAAACCAGCCCATCCTCATCCTCATAGATGAACTGATCAACTACATCAGCCGTTACCGGCAGGGTGGGTTGGGGGCGCAGTTATACAACTTCCTCTTTAATCTGGCCGAAGAAGCTCGTTCGCATGAGCGGGTGGTGGTGGCCGTTTCCATCCCCATTTCCGAAGGGGAGATGACGGCCGAAGATATTGCTGATTACCAGCGTTTGAGCAAAATGCTGGATCGTCTGGGCAAAGCCGTCCTCATGTCCGCCGAAGCGGATACCTCAGAAATCATCCGCCGCCGTTTGTTTGAATGGGATGAGCGGGCGATGGATGCCCAGGGGCGGGTGATATTGCCCAAGGAGGCTATCAGCACCTGCCGCGCCTATGCGGAGTGGGTGCAGCAAAACCGGCAGCAGTTACCCGACTGGTTTGCGGCGGACAATGCGCTGGAAGAGTTCAAAGCCACCTATCCCTTCCATCCCGTGCTGATCTCCGTCTTCCAGCGCAAATGGCAAGGTTTGCCCAGCTTCCAGCGCACACGTGGGGTGCTGCGCCTGCTGGCCCTGTGGGTTTCCCGCGCCTATCAGGACGCTTACCAGAGCGCGCATAAAGACTCGCTGATCAGTCTGGGCACTGCCCCCCTTGAAGATCCACTGTTCCGGGCGGCGGTGTTTAAGCAGCTGGGCGAAGATAATCTGGAAACGGCCGTGACCACCGACATTGTGGGCGGCCGTAACGCTCATGCTGCCCGGCTGGATGCCGAAGCCGGGCTGGACATCAAACAGGCACGGCTGCACCGCAAAGTCGCCACCGCCATTTTCTTTGAATCCAACGGTGGGCAGCAAAAGTCTTTCACCACCATCCCGGAAATCCGCCTGGCGGTGGCCGAACCAGGGCTGGATATTGGGCATGTGGAAACGGTGATGGAGGCTCTAGCGCCACCGGATGGCGCCTGTTTCTACCTGGATGTGATCAAGAATCGCTACTGGTTCAGCATGAAACCTAATCTGACGCGTGTTTTGGCTGACCGTAAAGCGGCCCTGGCCGGTGACCCGCGCATCGCCGAAGTGGTGAAAGCAATCATTCAAGAGGAGTTTGGCCGGGTGGAGGGCGTGAACCGTATTTTTTTCCCGGAAAGGAGCAACCACATTCCCAATCAGGCGGTGGTCACGGCCGTGATCCTATCGCCGGAACAAACGCTGCAAGACAAAACGAGCACACTGGCCTTTGTGGAGCAGATGACACGAGAGTATGGCACTTCTGCCCGCACCTACAAAAATGCGCTGATTTGGGCGGTGGCCGAAAGTGCCTTGCCCATGATGACGGCGGCCCAAAAACGGCTGGCCTGGGAAGCGATTGAAGATGAACAAGAGGAATTGAAGCTGGGGGATTCCCAACGGGAGCAAATCAAGCGCAACCTGGCGCGGGCACGGAGTGAACTACAAGAGTCGGTCTGGCAAGTGTATAACCGGGTTTACCTGCTGGGCAAAGATAACCAGCTCAAAGAAGTAGAACTGGGTCGCCATAACTCCAGTTCGGCGGCAAACTTGCTCACGCTGATCATCCGGGAACTGCGCCGCTATGGAGATGTAGAGGAGGCAATCAGCCCCAGTTATCTGCTGCGCCACTGGCCGCCCGCTTTCACCGAATGGAGTACACGGGCCATTCGAGACGCCATCTACGCTTCGCCGCAATTTCCACGGCTGCTGGATGGCAATGCCATGCGGGAGACGGTGGCCAAAGGGGTGACAAATGGCTTTCTGGCGTATGTGGGCAAACAGGGTGACGGCCGTTACCATCCCTTTTATTTCCACCAACCACTCGGCCCCGCAGACATTGAAATCAGCGACGAGATGTTTGTGATCACACGGGAGACGGCCGAAGCGTATGGTCAGGCAGCAACGGCCGTGCGGGAACCTGGGCCGGTGATCGAGGTGAGTACGGTGGAAGAGAGTACGGCCGTGACGCCGCCTACCACCGATAGCGATGTCCCAGCCATCACAGCCGAGACGGCCGCCGCGCCTGGCATCACCCGGCTCACCTGGAACGGTGAAATTGCCGCCCAGAAGTGGGTCAACTTCTACATGAAAGTGCTGACAAAGTTTGCCGCCAGCCACGAGATGAAGTTACAGCTTCAGGTTGAAATCAGCGGTGATGAACTCATCTCGCCGCAAAAAATAGCCGAGATGAAAGCCGCCCTGCGTGAACTGGGGCTGGGCGATCAGGTGTTGATCACCTGAACAAGTATTGCTCAGTGGGAAATTTCTGGGGAGAACTGGACCAAGTGGGTGGCGCTACGAGATTGTTGTCACCAACGCGGTTATGGGTTTCTTATTTACCGACGGTCGTTTCGCCTGGCGCTTTCTGATGCTTGATCATTTACCTGTAACACTGCGCTTGCCTTTGTCTCTATATGGATGAGTTTACATGAACCCTCGGTGGATCACCCCCATTTATCAGGAAGAAACCGGTCAGGATTACCTGGGCCTGCGATTGGTACAGGAGCATATCGTGGATTTTCTGCTGCCGGGCATCATCACCATCACGCCTCGCGCCCGGTATTATGCCTTTTATAGCTGGTTGCTGGTGGAATATGCGCAGAAACATCCCACGGGCTGGTCGTTCAATCGTTTCATTAAACGACGGGAACAGATATTTGGCCTGGCAAACGTGATCTTTGACCGTTCTGTCGTTGGGTTGGCCGGGTACCAGAAGTTTGCCGCCCACTGGCAAAACTATCTCGACGCGCCTGAAATACCGTTGACAGTTGATGATTATCTACAAGCCGGTCGCGGTGGCTACGACGCTTACGCCGGAGTCATGCGTACCCTGGAACTGGTTGCCGAACACGAAGATCAACAGGGCTGGGAAGTCACTCTCAAAGGACAGGCTCTGGCGGCTGCCTTTGCTCAAGCTATCGCCGGTACCCGGTACTACCGGCAGCGACGGCATTATGACGAA
Source organism: Anaerolineae bacterium (assembly GCA_019637635.1). Taxonomy (GTDB): domain Bacteria; phylum Chloroflexota; class Anaerolineae; order Promineifilales; family Promineifilaceae; genus CAADGU01. The sequence goes on along the minus strand of JAHBVI010000025.1, from coordinate 7,911 downwards.
GCAGAGACCATTGAAGTAGATGTGCTTTTGGAGTATGGCGCCGGCTGTGCCTTAGACTTGTTGGCGCAACAACCGGATCAATTACCCACATTGGCCTGCCTTTTTGCCTTTGACACACCTTTTGCACCAGATCCGCGCCGGGTAGAGAATAGTCGGTTGGGCAACATGCGGGGCACGTTGGGATTGCTGCTGGATATGCTGACCCAGGCTGAGCAGCCACTGACAGAAAATGTGTTTCGCCGCCACGTAGCCAACGCTACATGCACCGATTACCCTGCTTATCAGCCAGCCAGTGCCCTGCACCCCTTTGTAGCCCAGTGGCAAATGTTTCAGTGGCGCGATATCTACACCTATGGTCTGTATGCGTTGTGGAGCTATTTTTTGCACTGGTTGAAAGGGAGGGATAGAGATTCATTTGAAAATTTTGGTGAACATGTTGCGGCCGTACTTTCGCCAACGGCCGTGAATAACACCCTCAACCTGTCCCTGCCCTCCACCAACATCGGCCAGCTTTCCCTGAAACAGCATTTGGCCGATCTGCTAGATGCGGCCGGCGCGCCGCTTGGCGAATGGCATGAGCGCTGTCACACCCTGGCCGGATCTAGCCAGTCGCCGCTTAACCCACAAACCGTGTACGAAAAATTGGCAGCTTCGAACCTCCAGACGCCGGATGTTTATCTGGCTGCCAGTTGGCTGTTGCTGGCGACTCTGTATCTGCGGCTGTGTACTTTGCCACGAGAGTCGGCGGCCTGGCATTGGGCGGAAGAGGGTGGGGCGCGGCGCCGTTCTCTGGCGCTATTTGTAGCGGGGATGGAGCAACGATCCGAAAACGATGTCTCTGTTCAGGAAACCTGGCAGTGGCTCTTTCGGGACTACGTCATTGCCCAACATACTCTGGCCAGCCTGGATAAGTGGCGGCAGCGCCGGGCCAACACCTTCCACTTCCGTTACGAGGATGGCTGGTTTTCTTTTGTGCGCGACGGCCGTGCCGATTTGTCCGCCCCTCGCATCCGGCAGGCAGTAGACATGCTCCGCGATCTGGCGCTATTCGCGGTAGATCCGGAAACCAACCGGCCGTTTCTGACTGACCTGGGTCACCAGACCTGGCAGCAGGTGGTGGAGGGTAATCATGAGTGAGTTTGCTCCCCTGCAATTGCTGGACGCACTGGCTGAACATGAGGGATATGAAACGGCCGTATATTGCACGTATAGCATTGACCTGGCCTTCTTTGAGGAAGCGGTGTTACGCCGGTTGCGCCATAATCGCTGCCGCCGCCACATCATTTTTGTGGACAGCGAACGGTATGCCGACACCATCAGCCAATGGCGTGATTGCACCCAATTTGTGGGCCAGCAATATCTACTCGTGCCAGTCCGGCTGCACCCTTTTCAGGCATTCCATCCCAAACTGACCCTCTTGGTAGGACCGGAGCGTGGACGGTTACTGTTAGGTAGTGGCAATCTCACCTTTACCGGCTTTGGCCAGAACCACGAGTTGTATACCTGCCTGGATTGGACGCCGGATCAACCCGAGACAGCACCGCTATTCCAGGCCACCTGGCAATTGATTGAAACCATTCAGGCGCAATGGGGGCATAATCGGCTGGTTAACGAGGCATTACGAAAAACCGCTTATCAGGCGCCGTGGCTCTCTACATCCACAACTGACAAGTCCGAGCATCTGGCTTTCTGGCACAATATAGATACATCGCTGCTGGATCAACTGGAACAGGTTGTCAATCGGGCAGAGGTAAAACGGCTCACTATCCTTACGCCGTTTCTGGACAAACAGGCAGAGGCCATCGCTGAACTTCACCGCCGATTGCAGCCGGCAGAAATCCGGCTCATTTTACAGCCACAGCAGGCGGTGGGGGATGCCACCGCATTGGCCGTCTTGCAGGCGCAGGCCGTTCCTCTCACCTGTTATCCATTTGGAGATAACAACCGTTATCTCCACGCCAAACTACTGCTCATCGAAACGGATACGGCCGTTTACGCTCTCAGCGGCAGCGCTAACTGCACCCGCCCGGCCTTGTTGGCTACACCGCTATCAAAAGGAAACTTGGAGACCGTCCTACTGCGCCAGACCGAACCATCCAATTACTTTGATTATCTGTTACCAGCCAATTTATTGCCGAACAACCCGGTAGCCCCATCTGAAATCAATCTTCGCCCTCCAACCCTACCAGAAACAGGGGACTCTGCGGAAACGGCTTTGTCGCCAATACTACAATTGCTGGATTTACGCCTGGAGTCTGACATTTTGCATTTACAACTTCGTTGGCAAGGGTCTGTCTCCACGGCCGTCATTGGCTGGCAGCTCCAGTTGGATACCACGCCACCCGTCTACCTGCCCTTGACGCTCACTGAAGGCCAACAGCATACGGCCGTGCCGCTGCTGCCGCCAGATTGGGGCCATCTTGTGGACACAGCCGGTATCGGGCAGGGTCGTGAGTGTGCCAGGAGACGGCCGTGTTGGCGATATACGGAGTAATGCACTCTGGTTGTGCCATGTGGCTGCTCTGGCGCAGGCAGCGGCGGCCTGGTACGGGGGGCGTATTGCCGCCGATGTCCTGAACGCTATGGCTGCCGAATCAGACGAAGCCTGGCGAGGTCTGTATGCCGAAATAATGACATTGGTCAAACTCGATGTGAGCCAGGCCAGCCAGCAACGGCCTGTCGCATACAGTTCATCTGGCAACCCAACAACGGCCAGGCTGCCAGAACCCGAAAAAGAGACGCTCATCACCCTGGCAACGGAGGCAGGGGCGTTGGCTTTGACTGAAGAGGAACTGTTGGCAATGGCCGTCTCCCGCGAAAGTGAGTTACAGGCGTTCTTTGACCATATCCGCCAGCGTCTGCCAGGCAACTTGATACCGTCATCGCCCGGCTCTCCGCGGGATCAGGTCACCCAGAGTCTACCAAACCGCAAATGGGCGCCTGATCGTCGCACCAGGGTACAATTTATCAACCTGGTCAAGAAGTATATTGCCAGCCTGCAAAACCCACATTTTCGCCAGCATACGGCCGTGCGTGATGGTTTCATCTATTACGTCATTTTTCAGCGCATCATCTGGTTGCTGCACACTCATCAAGGCCTGGACATGGCAAATTGCCTGGATTTCTGGCGCGCTATCAACGAGCACTTTTTTGGTACGGCGTCATCGCTGCCACCGGTGGCCTCACCGCTGCTGCGACAGCAATGCCGTTTTGCCTGGCATGAAGATTGGCAGGATACGGCCGTACCGCTCTACGCGCTGGCTAACCTCTGGCAAATCGAACAACTGCTGGCACAACAACCAGACAGCTTGCCCTCGCACCAATGGCCAACCGAAAAATGGCGGCTGTTGGCCCTGTTGCGGGTAGTCGTGGATTGGGACGATTTACGACATAGTCTGGAAGAAATGACACCTGTGGCTGAGGCGTCTCACCTCTACGAGCAACCGGCGGAAGAGATGGCGCTGGCTTTATTGGCGCTGCTCGATACGGATCTGACTGCGGTTGCTGACATTTTAGAGCAATGGATAGCTGGAGTTGCCTTTGATCCCCAACAAGTCATCGAGCCGCAACAGGCGGCGTTGCTTTACCAGGCCAATGTGGATTATCGGCGGGCGTTGTTTCATATTTACAAACAAATGGATGAAACCACAAAACAGCAGCAGATAGTTTCCGACCTGATTTTCTGGGCGCGACGAGCAGGCGCACGGGAGGAATCATACCGGTGGCAAGAACGGCTGATTGCGCTATATCGGGCAGATGGGGATGACAGAGCGATGGCCATGACCTTTTACCGTCAGGCACAACAATACCTGCGTGACCGTGAGTTCACGCTGGCTGAACGGTTAGCCCAGGAAGGTTTAGCCCTGGCAAATCAGCTTCAAGATGAGCCAATGAAGGAAAAGTACGGCCGTTTGTTGTCTAACATCTCCTTCCTGGCTGGCTAGATCGTTCGTTCTGAAACTATTCACAAAACTTGAATCTGGTTTCGAAATAGGTCAGCATAAGGTAAAGCGCACGATTGTGAGTGCACAGCTACCAGGCAAATAAGAACCAATAAGAAACGGCCGTACTCTCTCAGGTACGGCCGTTTTCTTTCACCTATCGGGGCAGCCGCTTTAAACCCATCACTTCTACAACAGCTTAAATAAAATACGGCAGCCAAAGCTGCTCTATCTCACACCTTGTACCCTAAATTGGCCCGCTCATACGGCACAAAATCGCTGACTGTCGTCTGCAAATCGAGTTCCAGGTTCAGATAACGCCTGGTTGTCTCGATGCTGGCATGGCCCAGCAAGATGCTGATCTGTGTCACCTGCACCCCTGCCTCATACCCTAACTGCGCATAGGTCCGGCGCAAATCATGTGGGGCTAATTGGGGCTTGCCCATTCTTTTGCCATATTTGGCCACAATGCGAAAGAGAGACACGGCCGTCAGCCCTTCTCCCAACCGATTCCCCCGCCCCAACGAACGCAGCACCAGCCCTTCTGCGCCAATCTCTTGCCCCCAGGCCATGATGTCCGCCGCCAACGCCGGCTTGAGTGGTACAGCCCGGTCTTTAGCCCCCTTGCCCCGCGCGTTGACAACAGTCCGATAGGTGCCGCCCTGCGGCAATTGCACGATGTCGGCAAAGGTGACGGCCACCGCCTCTTCACGGCGCAGCCCGGCGGCCACACACAGCCCCAACGCGATTTTGTCACGTCGGCCAGCGGGTGTGCGCGTATTGGGCTGAGCCAATAGCTGCCGCACCTCATGGGCCGACAGCCAGGTATCGTATGGGGAGGCGGTGGGGGAGGGTAGAAGTCGCTCATTTTCCATACACTAAGTTTACCATAATTGCGCACGGAATTTGCTATTTCCGTACTTATTCCAGTAATCCCTGCGCCAGGGCAAAACGTACCAGCGCCGCCCGGCTGCTCAGCCCCAGCTTCTCCATCCCCCGCGCCCGGTAGGTTTCCACTGTTTTCACGCTCAGCGCCAGTTGGTCGGCAATTTCGCGGCTGGTGTGGCCCAGCGCCACCAGCAGCAGTACGTCTTGTTCCCGGTCGCTCAGCAAGTGCCAGCCGTTCCCGGCTGTGGTTTGCAGGTCAGGTGGCATGTCGGGCAGCAGTGCCCTGGTCATGGCCGGATGCACATACACATCGCCGCGCATCACCGCTTGAATGGCGGTGATCAATTCCACGTCGGCCGCTTTTTTCAGCACGTAGCCGGATGCGCCTGCTTTGAGCGCCTGCCGCAGATAACTGCCATCGTCGTGCATGGTTAAGATGAGGATGCGGCTGATGGTTGTTTTCTGGCGTAGCAGAGGCAGCGTTTCCAGCCCGCCCAAGCGGGGCATGGAGAGATCGAGCAAAATCAGGTCTGGCTGCAAATCGGCGGCTAACGAAAGCAGTTCCACGCCGTCGGCGGCTTCGCCCACCACTGTCATGTCTGCGCGGCCATTGAGCAGGGCGGCCAACCCGCTGCGCAAGACGGCGTGGTCGTCGGCCAGCAGGATGCGAATGGGTGGGGTCATAGGGGCACCTCCACAAAGACGCTGGTGCCCTGCCCCGGTGCTGTTTCAATGGTCAATGTGCCGCCGAGCAGTTCGGCGCGTTCTTTCATGCCATAGACGCCCAACCGCCCGTTACGGGCGACCTGCTGTGGGTCAAAACCAATGCCATCGTCTTCAACAATGACCCGCACACGGCCGTGCCGCCGTTCTACCAACACACTGCCATTTTCGGCGTGGGCGTGGCGGGCCATGTTGGTCAGGCTCTCTTGCACAATGCGGTACACGGCCGTTTCCACCGGCGGCGGCAGCCGATCTTCATCCAATCCCACCACCAGCAAATCTATCGGCGTCTCATAGCGTTGGTTGTAATCCTGCACATACCGCTGCAAAGCGGCCTGTAAACCCAGGTCATCCAGAACGCTGGGGCGCAGTTCCATGGAGAGGTTGTGGATGTTGTCCAACGTCTCCGCCAGGCCAACCCGCAAATCATCTATTTGGGGCCTCAATTCTGGCGCTTGCTGGTTCATCATTTGCAGCCGTACCAAGAGGGAGGTGAGCGCCTGCCCGGTTTCATCGTGCAGTTCGCGGGCGATGCGCCGTCGCTCCTCTTCCTGGGCGGCGATCACTTTTTCCAGCAATTGGGCGCGCAGGTGTTCCCGTTCGGTGCGTTCCTGCTCCGCCCGCGCCAGGTCGGCCGTCATGGTGTTGAAGGCAATGGCCAGATCGCCAATTTCATCGTCGGCCCACGGCCGTACCTGCTGCTGCAGATCTCCTTGTCCCACCGCTTCAGCGGCCGTTTTCAGCTCCAGGATGGGGCGGGTGACGATCCAGGTGAGCAGCACGGCGGCGGCAATGCCTACGGCCGACACCATCACTGTTGTCAGCAGCATCTGGCCCGTCAGGGTGCGCACAGTAGCCTGAACCGACGCTTCGGAGAGGCCCACACGGGCCACGCCCGCTTGCCCGTTGAAGATGGGCACGGCCGTGTCCCACACCGTGCCCTCATCTGTTGCCAACGCCACCGTGTGATGATGGGCGTCTATGGGCACGGCATTGGCCGCCAGCAATTCTGCCGGAAAACCACTGCCAAAGGTGTGCGCCAGAACAGCGCCATCCGGGTCAGTGACAAAGGCGTAGCGCACATCGGGATTATTGCGCCGGGTTTCTTCCAACAGTTGGTGCAGGGCGTACAGATCGTTGATCAGCATGAGATCGGTGGAGCGGGCGGCCACGTCGCGGGCTACGGAAACACTCTGACCCGCCAGCTGCCGTGTCAGCGCCCGTTGGGACATGGCACGATCAGAGTGAGACGAGGCCCAACAGCAGCACCAGCCCCAGTACAATGCCCAGAATTTTGGTACGCACACTGACCGCCCCAACAAACTGCCACAGGCGGGCTGCCAGCCAGGGGAAAAATGGCGTCGAAATGTTAGAGAAAACTTTGCGCGTCACGGGCGGTTTGGTCAGTAAATTCATGGCTGCGTGTTCACGCTCAGTTCCAGAGAGCGCACGGTATCATAATTGGCGTCAGCTACCAGGACAAATTGTTCAAAGCCGGCTTGCTGTAGGGCGGTACGGCCGTTGGCATCTTCGTGCATATGTAACAACACGTTTTGCAATTCGGCGGCCAATTGGGGCCGGGTATCTGTTCCGGTGACAACCGGCGGCATCCCAAACGCCGGTGATTGGTGGATGATGCGCGTTTGCGCCGCCAGTTCCGGTTCGCGCTGGATGGCAAAGGCATAGACCAGGCTGTCTACGGCCGCGCCATCGGCCACGCCGTTGGCGACGGCGCGAATGGCGTCATCATGGCTGTAGGTATAAAAGGTACGGCCGAAAAAAGTTTCCGGCGACTGGCCCAATTGTTGTACCAGCCAGATGGGATAATTGCGCCCGGTGGTAGAGATAGGGTCAGTAAAGGCAAACACCTTGCCCTGTAAATCGGCCATCGTCTGTGCCGGGCTGTCGGCGGGGACAATTAAGACAGAATGGTAAACCGTTTGCCCCTGAACCTGAGGGGCGGCCAATAGCTGCATCCCAAAATCCCGTTCACCGGCCACGTAGGCACTGGTGCAGATAAAGGCCAGGTCAACTTCTCCATTTTGCACCAGTTCGTTAACCTCGGCATACGTGCGGCGCTGTACTAGCTGCACCGGCCGATCCAGCGCCGCGCCCAGATAGTTCAGCAGGGGGGCGTAACTGTCGGCCGTGCCCTGGGGGGAGATGATGGCGGCCACGGCCACACGGAGGGGTTTCACGGCCGTGACCGGCGCTTCCGGTACCGGTTGCAGGACAGATAGCTGGATGACGGCCGTGTCCGGTTCTGCTGAGCAGCTTATCAATAATGACAAAAGTAGCAGGCAAAAGCAGGCAATCCGTTTCATGCGTGGTAGCCTATCAAATAACCGCGCGCGCTGCT
>JAHBVI010000249.1 GCA_019637635.1 Anaerolineae bacterium | reverse complement strand
CTAAAAGTGTCTACGCAACAGGCCAAAGTAGCGACGGCCTTTGGCGGCGTGGGCGCGGTCAGTAATAGTTTTGCTATTAACACAGTGGGGCAGTCGGTCACGGCCGTGTACGTGCGCACCAGTCCTGGCGTTTTTGCGCCCACCTTCACCGTAGACAGCCTGATCCTGCCATCCACCCCGGCCACTGTCAACGGCCCATTCTGGCTCACCAATCTGGAAACTACCATTTATATCGGCTACTCTCCGGTGACCGGCAAGTATTTTGAAGGGACATTGACTTCCCTCCTGGTTGATCCCGTCTGCATCGGGCAGGGATAACCACCTGCCGATAACCGATAACGCTAAAAGCCGGATGCCCAAAACGCATCCGGCTTTTTTTGCGTCTCTTGCCTGCCGCAATCGGGACAGATTTGCCAGATAACGGGACAGGAGATAACCCCACACTCATTATGCTACGGCCGTAAACCAATTTTTCACGATGGAGGCATAAAAGCGCGTATGAAACAATTTGCGATGATTCCAATGGTACTCCTGCTGCTGATTGGCGGCTGGACAGTAACGCGGGCACTGGTTCCCACCGGCGTTACCCTGACGGTAAACTGGTTAACCGATGCCAGTGATATGAATCCCGGAGATGGCATTTGTGATGTGTCTGTCAACGGCGGTGAGCAGTGCAACTTGCGGGCCGCCATTGAAGAGCTAAACGCTTTGGGCCCAGACGCCACATTGCATCATATTGAATTCGATATACCTGGTACAGGCCCCTTTACCTTTACCCCCGCTTCCCCCTTTCCACCCATCACTGTACCGCTGGAAATTGATGGGGCCACACAACCCGGCGCAGCTTGCCCGGCCGATGGCATGACCCCGGCCACCCTATTGGTGGTACTGGACGGCAGCAATGCAGGCACAGGTCAGACGGTGGATGGCCTGGTATTGGATGCTGGCAGCGATGGCAGTGTGATTCGTGGTCTGGTTATTGGCAATTTTGATAGTGAAGGGATACGCATTCTCAGCCATGATAATCGGGTGCGTTGCAACCACCTGGGTCTGGGTGCAGATGGTGTGACCGCCATGAGTAATGGGTCTTACGGGATTGGCGTCGGTGGAAATGACAATGTCGTGGGTGGCCCACTCCATGTGCAGCGTAATGTCATTTCTGCCAATGAGGCTGATGGCCTCCGCATCTACTCGAATGTGGAAAACAATACCGTTGCCAATAATTTCATTGGCGTAACGGCCGATGGGATGAGCGCATTGGGCAACGGTAACGGCATTTATGTGGGGAGCAACAACAATACTATTGGCGGCACAATAGCTATTGCCCGCAACGTTATCAGCGGTAATACAGGCTTTGGCGTTCGTGTGAATAGTGTGGCTGGGAATGTCGTTCAGGGAAACATGATTGGCCTGGCACGGGATGGGAGTACGGCCGTGCCTAACGGCTCTGATGGCATTCAAATCCTCGGCCTGGCTGTTAACAATGTGGTAGGTGGCATAGGGGCTGGCGAAGGTAACCGCATTGCCAACAATCTGGGCCATGGCGTTCTGGTAGATACCAATGTGGTGGGAGTGCCCGTGCAAAATCCTATTCGTGGCAATCGCATTTACAGTAACAACGGCCTGGGCATTGACCTGGGTGGTGATGGGGTAGACGTGAACGACTCTGGCGATGGTGACACTGGCGAGAATGAACGCCAGAATTACCCGGTCTTGTCATTACCGCCGGGCAGTCTGATTCTGACCGGGGCGCTGGAAAGCCAGCCCAACACACAATATGCTGTAGATGTTTACCGCAGTGATAGTTGTGATCCCTCTGGTTATGGCGAAGGGCAGGAATATCTGGGTGGCGGCCTGCTCACCACCGATGCGTCTGGTTATGGCGAGGCCATGGCTAACCTGGCCGGATTAGTATCCGAAGGGGATAGCCTCACGGCCGTTGCCACCGACCCCAACGGCAACAGTTCCGAGTTTTCGGCCTGTGTCACCGTCACGTTACCACCCACGCCGACGCCCACGCCGACCCAAACCGCCACACCCGGCCCCTCTCCCACGCCGGGGCCGTCCCCAACACCCACCGGCACGCCGGTCATTGAACCCACCCCTATCCCCTCCTACGACTTTTTCATCTATCTGCCAGTGATTGTGCGTTTACCTTAAAACAGGAGAGCAACTGATGAAAAACAGAACCACCCTTTTTAACGCCAACCATCTGGCCCTGATGCACGGATTGCGTATCAATCCCACCACATCTCGCCTGTCTGAAGCAGGACAAATCAGCCTATTACCAGGACAAAACATATAGCGGCCTATTTTATAGTAGACCCTAAGGGTTTTCTGAAACCCTCAGGGTCTGGAACAGGAATGAGAAAAGAGGCCGAAGATGAAGTTACCGTATTTAGGCGCCCATAATCCGATGTTAACGCAGCTACAACAACGTCAGGCAAAGCCAGATTCTGGGTTCTATCGGCCACCAGCACCGGGCACGGCCGTTGGCAGCACCCGCTTTACCTTCCAACAGACAGCGCCATCTGGTCTCAAAGGGGCTGGCTGGCTGCTGCAACCCTTACAAAAAGGCAATGCCGCCCTGACTTACGAAGCGTACCTGACCAACCCAGACGCGCCTGTGCATCACAACGGCCGTTGCGCCACCGACCAACCCTACACCTGGCGCGACCACATGGAACGGGTGGAAAGAGCGGAACAGGAACACCGCAGCCATAAACAGTTCTCTTTCGCCGTTCTCACCGCCGCCCAGGATAAATGTCTGGGCTGTATTCATCTGACTCTGCTACGGCCGTTCCTCATCCGTTACCAGATGCCCGACCACCTGCTCACCGGCCTGGGCGACAACAGCGCCCTGATCCACTTCTGGTTTTGCCGCCCCTACCGGGTACAGCCCCTGGCCGCCCAAATCATTCAGGCGCTGCACCACTGGCTGGAGCACGATTGGGAACTGGATGAGCTGCTATTTCACGCGCCATTGGGTAATGTCACGGCCGTTCACACTTTGCAGGCAGCCGGATTACAGGTGCGTTTTTCATCAGACATAGCCACTGTGTCAGGCCAATATGCCTTGTACGGCGCTTAAAACCAATTCTGGAGAAGTCAACCATGAAAAAACAACTGTTGTTAATCATCTTATTGGGCCTCACGGCCGTGCTCGCTGCCTGTGGCAATGACGAACCGCCCATCCCCGTCACCGTCGCCGAAATCTGCCAGCAGGAGTCCGGCACAAATATCACCGCCACCGGCTATCTGGCTCTGCCCGGCGCTCTCATCTGCGAAGCGGGCCAATGCAAAATCAACTTCTACGACGATACCGGCAGTGTCCTGGCCGAATTGGTGGCCTCAGATTCCCCGGACAGCGGCAAAATGCAGCTACCGCCCAACCAATACACCGCCGACGACCTCCACTTTGTTCTGAAAGATGGCACCCCTGGCAACCATACCACCCCGGTCAAAATCACCGGCCCCGTGCGACGGCCGTCCGACTTTAGCTGCTACCTGGATGCGTATGCCGTAGAACAACCTTAGAAGAGAAATTGGGAGATTGAGAGATTGATCAATCTCCTAATCTCCCAATCTCCTAATCTCTTAGCGAGCCAATGAGGATAAAAGCTATGACCACCTTACCCGAACTACAAAACGCCATGCCCAAGATTTTTCATATGCTGTTTATCGTGGCGGCGGTCACGGCCGTTGCCATCGCCGATGTTTGCCTGAAAAAAGCCGCTGCCGACGGCAGTTGGGTCCTGACCCTCAAAAGCCCCTGGATGGTCGGCGCTATCCTGCTCTACCTCTTTCAAATCATCTTCTTCACCTACCTGTTCCGAAGTGGTAAAGAACTGAGCCTGGTCGGCAGCTTACAAACCATCCTTTATGCCCTGGTCATCCTGGGCGCGGGCATCTTCCTCTTTCAAGAATCCCTGAGCAAACTACAACTGACCGGCGTCTTGCTGGCGCTCACTGGTGTGATCTTGATCAACGTCAAATAAACCAGACCTGACAGGTTTGGGAAACCTGTCAGGTCTTTACCGAGTGATATGAACCTCAACCACATCAATTACCCTACCCCCTTTTTGTTGGTAGACCTGGACAAAGTCCGGCAGAAATACCGGCGGCTCCGGGCCGCCTTGCCCGGCGTGGAAATTTTCTACGCCATGAAACCCAACCCCGAATCGCGCATCATCGCCGCCCTGTTTGACGAAGGCTGCGGCGTGGAAGTGGCGTCCCCGGCGGAACTGTGCCAGGTCTTGTCATTGGGCGCACGGCCGTCGCAAATCATCACCTCCAACCCCATCAAAGCGCCGTCATTCCTACACGCCCTGCACACACACGGCATCCGGCGCATGGCCTTCGACTCCCCCGTCGAGGTAGACAAAATCGCCCAACACGCCCCCGGCAGCCACGTGTACCTGCGCCTGAGAACGGACAACACCGGCGCTGAGTGGCCCCTCTCCGACAAATTTGGCGTAGACGCCGCCGAAGCCCCCGAACTGCTCCATTACGCCGCCGCCAAAGGGCTGCATCCTTTTGGCCTCACCTTCCACGTGGGCAGCCAATGTCTCAATCCCCACAACTGGGCCATCGCCCTGCAAACCTGCGCCCAGGTCATCGAGCAGGTCGCCGATGAGATAC
>JAHBVI010000248.1 GCA_019637635.1 Anaerolineae bacterium | reverse complement strand
ACAATGGGTGGGGTGGGGGTCACGGCCGTATATGCCTACTTCACCCAGGACTTGCCCGACTTTACCGAACTGGAACAGCTGGGCCAGCACGAAACCGCCACCTTCGAGACCACCAAAATGTACGCCTGGGGGCCAGAAAGCGCCAGCGGCAACCGAGACCTGGTACTCATCTACGAAATTATAGACCCGCTCGGCGGCGACCGACAGTGGCTGCCCTATACCCAGATTCCGCAGCACGTGGTAGATGCCACCGTGGCCATCGAAGACCGCACCTTCTGGACCAATCGCGGTTTTGACCTGGTGGGCATCGGTCGCGCCTTCAACGAATACGTCATCAAAGGCGGCGACATCCAGGGTGGCTCCTCCATCACCCAACAGGTGGTCAAGAACAACCTGATCGAGCCGGAGCGCCGCCTGGTGGGGGAAGAGGTCGGTTTTGCCGATTATGAGCGTAAGGTACAGGAACTTTTGCTGGCGCAGCGGGCCACGACCACCTACAGCAAAGAGCAGATTATGGAATGGTATCTCAACACCAACTTCTACGGCAATCTGGCCTACGGCATTGAAGCCGCCGCCCGCGTCTACTTCAACAAAACGGCCGCCGAACTCACCCTGGCCGAAGCGGCCATGCTGGCGGCCATTCCCCAATCCCCGGCCATCAATCCCATTAACAACCCGGAAGCGGCCAAACTGCGCCAGGAGTTGGTGCTGGACGCCATGGCCCGCGAAGGCATGATTACAGTGGAAACGGCCGTGGCCACCAAAACCATCCCCGTCCCTGTCGCGCGCGGCATTGAGGAACGGTTTGACATCATCGCTCCCCACTTTGCCCTGTACGTGCAGCAGCAGCTTGAGCAGATGTTCCCGCCCGAACTCATCCTGGGCGGTGGGCTGCGCGTTTACACCAGCCTGGATTTGCAAATGCAGCGGCAGGCCGAATGTGTTACCCGCGCCCAACTCACCCGGCTCTCCGGCGCGGCGGGGCCGGTTTTGCCCCTGGATGAACTGGCTGACTGCCACGCGCTGGCCTTTTTGCCGCCACAGTTAGCCGCCGACCAGGGCAAAGATTTCCGCGTCAACAATGCCGCCGTCGTCATGCTCGATCCCACCACCGGCGAAATCAAGGCGTTAGTGGGCAGCGCCAATTATTGGGACGCCAGTATAGATGGTTCGTTTAATGTGGCCGTAGACGGCCGTCGCCAGCCCGGTTCCGCTTTCAAACCCTTCACTTACCTCACCGCCCTGGCCCAGGGGTACAACGCCGCCACCATGGTGCTAGACGTGGAAACCGACTTTGGCACCCCCTACAACGGTGTGCCCTACGTACCCCAAAATTATGACCGCCAGTTTCATGGCCCCCTGCGGCTGCGCCAGGCATTGGCCAACAGCTACAACGTGCCCGCCGTGCAGGTACTCAGTTGGGTGGGCATCCCCAAAGTGCTGCGCACGGCACACAGCATGGGCATTGATACCCTGGACGCCGGGCACACCGCCTACGGCCTCTCCCTTACCCTGGGCGGAGGCGAGGTGACATTGCTGGACATGGTGTACGCTTACGCAGTGATGGACAACATGGGGGCCATGGTCGGCCAACCCCGCCCACCGGAACGGCAGCGCCCTGGCTACCGCACCCTCGACCCGGTGTCCATTTTGCGCGTGGAAGACCGCAACGGCAACGTGCTGTACGAATACAACCAGCCCCAACGCCGCGAAATCCTGCCGCCGCAGTTGGCTTACCTGATGAATGACATCCTCTCTGACCGCAGCGCCCGCTGCGCCGCCTTTGGCTGCCCCAATGTGCTGGAACTACCGGGGAATCGGCCGGCGGCGGCCAAAACGGGCACCACCAACAATTATCGTGATGACTGGACGATTGGCTACACGCCGGAACTGGTGACGGGTGTGTGGATGGGCAACAGCAACAACACCCCCACCAACGATCTGCCCAGCTACAAAGGGGCCGCCCCCATCTGGCACGCGCTGATGAGTTGGACGTTGGATGGGAAAGCGATTAGCACCTGGCAACGGCCGCCGGGCTTAATCGAGATGGCCGTGTGCAACATTTCTGGCCTGCTGCCCACCCCCTCCTGCCCAACCGTCTCCGAACTGTTTATGGACGGCACGCAGCCAACAACCTTTGACACTATCTACCAGGAATTTGCCATTAACCGGGAAACGGGGCGGCTGGCGACCATCAGTACGCCGCCGGAGTTGATCGAGCGCAAGGTATTCCGCATCTACCCGGCGGCGGCGGCCGACTGGGTGCGCGAAAACGAAATTGAGCAGCCGCCGACGGAATACGATACCATCACCGCGCCGACGCCGAATAACGAGATTGGCATTGTGTCGTTACGGCCGTTTGCCTTCATCCGCGATCAGGTGGTCATCACCGGCACCGCCCGCAGCGATGACTTTGCCTTTTACCGGCTGGCCTATTTCCAGGGTTTGACGCCGCAAAACCTGCAAACCCTGGCGGACAACGTGCCCGAACCAAAGGAGAATGAACCGTTGGCCATCTGGGATGTCTCGGCGCTGGAAGGGTTATACACCCTGCTGCTCACCGTCGTCCGCGGTGATGGCAGCTTTGCCGAATTTAGCGTGCCCGTCACCATTGACAACGAGCCGCCCAAAGCAGCCATCCTCTTCCCCCTGCCCAACCAGCAAATATTCACCGACGAAACGTGGGTGCTGGTGCAGGCGCAGGTGACGGATAACGCCTCGATTAAGCAGGTGGAATTTTTCGTGGACAATGCGGCCGTGCCCTACGCCATCAGCACCGTACCCCCCTTCACCGAAAAGTGGACAATCCCCGGCCCCGGCTGCCACAGCTTCAAGGTAGTGGCCACGGATGCGGCCGGCAACCAGACCACCAGCGAACCAGTGACGGCCTGTCTGGTGGCGCGAGAATGAGAGGGTGTTGGTTTCACCTTTTGACGGCCGTAAAAATTCCGCCGCCTTTCCCCTTACTCCTTTCAACATAGCTTGCAGATATTACTGTGGACAATCAATTGAATGAGAATAATCATGGACACGGCCGTACCCCCCGCCAACCAATCAAAACGGGTCATCACGTGCGGATTGATGGTCAGCATACGGCCCTGATACCCCCGCGCCAGCATGGCGTTATAGACCCGATCACTGCGTTCCAGGCTGCGGCTGAAAAGCTGGCCGACCATGTGCCCGGTGACTTTGGCCCGCCAAAACAGGGAGCCACCGTGCAGCCCCGTTCCCGGCAGCCGGGCGCTGCGCGCCTGCCGCGCCCGCAGCAGCCGCTGCGCTTCGTCGGCCAGCACAAAGAGGTAGCGGTACATAAAGCCGATGATACTGACCAGGATGGCGGGAACGTGTAAATGGGTGAGGGCGTGCAGCAGATCGGGAAAAGCGGTTACGGCCGTGAGCAAAATCGCCATCTGCACCGCCAGCCAGCCGCGAATGAGGATACTGACAAAACGCACCAGCCCCGCATCCGTAATAGTGAGCGTGAGGGGGCCAATCTGCCAGGTGAAGACGGCCGTGCCCGGCACATTCACCAACACCGTCGCCGCCGCCAACAAAAAGGGGACGATGACCAGCGCCCGCATAAACACGACCCGGTACGGCAGCCGCGCCAATTGGGTCAACCCCAGAACCAACAGCCAGGAGAGGGCAAACCCCAACCACGCGCCATCCGGCAGCAACGCCGTCGCCAGAATAAAAACCAGCGCCACCACCACTTTCAGGCGCGGGTCAAGCCGGTGAACCAGGCTCTCCCGGCGGATGTAGCGGTCGAAGGTGTTGGCGTGCATGGGGAGATGGGGGCCAGAGATTGGGAGATTAAAAAGGTGCATCAATCTCCTAATCGCCAGCTTCTATGCGCCCCTTTGAGAACGCTGTGGCCGTTTCAGGAAGCGACCAACGAGCAGGATCACGGCCGTGACCGCCAACACACCCACCGCCCCGGCCACAATCGTGGAAAGGCCACTTTCGCCCAAACCGGGAATGGTATAATCGGGCAGCAACTTGTAAGGCGCATCTAACGCCGTTTCTAAAAAGCCTTGTTGCCCGGCCACCCACTCCAGCCCGTCCGGGCTGGGCGAGGCGTAAGGCGCAAACAAGACCACCAGCAGGGCAATACCTAACCCCACCAATACCCACCGCCCGCCGGCGCTGGCGGCGCTTTCGTCCAGTAATGCGGGCCGGGAACGCATGATGAAGGCCAGCGCCGCCACCGTCACCAGCGCCTCGCCAACGCCGATGAGCATATGCACACCCACCATCACCGGTACGACGATGGACAACTTGGCCGTGCCGCTAAAAGCCAACAGCAGCGCCGTCACCAGCGCCGCCGCCACAATCGAGAGCCACGCCCCCACGCCGGCGGCCGCCAGTTTGAAGGATTTACTCCGGTTGACCGCCAGCCGGTAGACGCCATACCCCACAAAACCGGGCACAATGCCCATCACCAAAATGTTGGCGCCCATGACGATCAGGCCGCCGTCCTGAAACAGGAGGGCTTGCAGGGCAATCACGGCCGTCATCACCAACAGCCCCAACCATGGCCCCAGCACAATAAACGCCAGCGCCGCCCCAATCAGATGGCCGGACGTGCCGCCCGCCACCGGAAAATTGAGCATCTGCGCCGCAAAAATAAAGGCCGCCATCATCCCGGCTACCGGGATCAGCCGCTCGTCGTAATCCGCCTGCGCTTTACGCACCGCTACCGCCAGCATGACCACCGTCGCCAGCCAACACAGCAGCGAGATGACCAGACTCAAAAATCCATCCGGGATATGCAGCAAAATACCTGCCACCAGTGAAATAATCGCTAACATAAGATTC
>JAHBVI010000247.1 GCA_019637635.1 Anaerolineae bacterium | reverse complement strand
GCCGCTGTAGGGCGATTGCATACTCCCGGAAAAGGCAGATAAATCTGCACACTTCGACGACGGGCGGCAGCCGTCCGCGCTCAGTGCCGGCTCTACAAGAGGCAAAGTCGGCCTTCGCCGACTAAAAACCCGTGGATACCAGCCCACGAAGCGCCTGCCCTGAACCTTGTGAAGGGCGGGCTTTGCTGTTTGTAGCCGCGATTTCAATCGCCGGGAATTGCGTATGCTAATCGCCAGGCTCCAACACCGCTGCACTCCGGTCACCAGGGGTTGGGCGAAGGCGGGGATGGTCAGCATAACCTCCGCGATATTGGTGTGGCAGCATAGCCGCAATGCGCGTCATGATCTCATCGGTTCCCTGAGCCAACATCTCGTCACGGGTAGCGCGTTTCAACGCCGGCAGGGTAAACGCCGGGCCAATCCGAATATGGATGTCCAATCGCCGCAGACGGGACAACCGCTCTTTAACAACGCGATCTTCGGTGCCCCACAAAGCCACCGGTATCACCTGCACCCCCGTTTTAGCCGCCAGGTAAGCCGCCCCCGGTTTGCCCGGCAGCAGCGATTCCGCCTTACTGCGCGTCCCTTCTGGGGCAATCCCACTAATGCCCCCCGCTTGCAGCCGCTTGTTCACCTCCCGCAAAGCGTGAAAATCCGCCTCATCCCGATTCAGCCAGATCGCATTGAGCTTGTTACCCAAAAAGCGCCAGAAGAGATATTTTTCATACTTGTCCGCGATCATCAAGATGATGTCATCCCGGTCGGCCAGAACCACTCCCAACATGGCATCCAGCCGCCCCAGGTGATTAGAAACGATCAACGCCCCTCCGGTTGGTGGTATGTGTTCCATCCCCTGTATATCAACTCTGGCAATAATCTTCAAAATAAGACGGCATAAAATGCGTAATCCATGCAAAAACATAAGACCCTGTCACCTTGTCAGCGTTGTGAGACGATTTTCGCATCTGCCTCACGAATGAAAGCAGTACATCATTTATGATGCACTGCGCCATATGATTATAGCCGGGGGAGAAAGGCATACAAAAAATCAGAAAGGTTGGGTAGCATTTGGCAGTATGTTGGGGATAAGTAAACAAAAAGTGGGGATAAGTTACCCGCTTATGGGGATAAAGTTGGGCAAAATAGGGGATAATGTGCGTGAGCAGGTGAGCAGGTGAATGACCAATGATCAATGGTCAATGACCATTGACTATTGACCAATGACCAATGACCACATTACTTTTTGTTGAACTGACGTTGCGCGAGACGCAGCGCCGCAGAATTTTATGGGTGGCGCTGTTGTTGGCGTTTGGGTTTTTGGCGGTATTTGCCCTGGGTTTCCATGCGATTGTGACGGAAATGGAGAAGTTTGCCAACCTGGAAGAAGCCATAACCATCAGTGGACTGCTATTGACGACGGGTCTGTACGCGGCCAATTTGCTGGTGGTGCTGATGGCGGTGCTGATTTCGGTAACGGCCGTGTCTGGCGAGATTGATTCCCACACTGTAGAGGCCATTGTCACCAAACCCATTCACCGTTGGCAGATGATCTTAGGCAAATGGCTGGGGTTTATCCTGTTGCTGGCATTGTACATCTTGCTGCTGGCGGGGGGGCTGATGCTTATTGTTTACCTGCGTACCGGTGTGGTGCTGTCCAACATCCTCGCCGGGCTGACGCTGATGCTGCTGCAAGGGTGTATTATCCTGTCCATCACCATGTTGGGCGGCACCCGCCTGTCCACGCTGGCAAATGGGGTGCTGGCCTTTATGCTGTTTGGCATTGCCATTCTGGGTGGGTGGATCGAACAAATTGGGGCGCTGCTGGAGAATGAAACGGCCGTGAACATCGGCATTCTCACCAGCCTGCTCATGCCCACCCAGGCTTTGTGGAACCGGGCGCTGCTGTTGTTTCAGCCCAACTTTTCCGCCTCCGCCTATTTTGCCGGGCCGTTTGCCGTCATTTCCCAACCCAGTGATTTAATGGTGGTCTATGCGCTGTTGTATGCCGGGGGTTTCCTCTTGCTCGCCCTTGTCAGCTTCTCCCGCCGCGATCTGTAACCAGCGAGCCGTGAGCCGTAACCCGTAACCCGTGAGCCGTGAGCCGAAGTTGGAAGTCCGAAGTCGGGCTTCGGACCTCGGATTACCGATTACGGTTTACGGTTTACGGATTACGATCCCGAATCTGCCCGGCAATATAATGCGCGGCGGCCATCACCGTCAGCATGGGGTTCACACCAACGGCCGTTGGGAAAACACTGGCATCGGCCACCCACAAATTCCCCACCTCATACGTCTCCCCCGTTGGTTTCAGCGCCCCGGTTGCCGGGGAAGAACCGATGCGGCAGGTGGACATCTGATGGGCGCTGAACAGGCCATACCCATTGGGGGGAAAACCTTGCTGGCGTACTGTTGCCAGGAATGCCTCGAAATCTTCCCCCGGCTGCCAGGTGATGTACCGATTGTGGGGCGCAATCAGACGCCGCACCCCTGCGGCCCGATGGATTTTGAATGACTCTGCAATGCCTTGCCACAGGTGGTAGGCGTCATATTTGTGCAAATGGTACTGCAAAACCGGTTGGCCGCGTTTATCCAGCCGCACCTGCCCACCATGAAAATCGCGGGTGAGGACAATGTGGTTTGCCATGTGGTGCAGGCGCTGCACCAGCCCCTTGTGCTGCCGCCCAGACTGCCAGGGCAGCGACGAGGTATAAGAACCGGGGTGCCCCGGTGAAGTTTCTAACCAGATGCCATAACCACGGCCGTCCAGATTGGCAAAGTCGTGAATGACGCGCGTTTGGGGCGCGCCCTGCCAGCTATACACCGGTTCTTCGTAAATGCCCCAGGTTTGGGTGACAGGATGCAGGTGTAAATGCTGCCCGATATGTTTGTTGTGCAGACCCGAACGGCGCAGCAGCGCCGGGGTGTGAATGGCCCCCGCTGCAACCACAACCACCTCGGCCTGGATAGTCAGGCGGTGCTGCTGGCCGTTTTGGGTAACGGTAACGATGGCGCCGGTGACACGGCCGTTTTGGTGCAATACACGGTCGGCGTGGGCGTTCACCAACAGACGCCCACCCCGGTCAAAGGCATCCTGCAAATAGGTCTTGAGCGTGCTTTGTTTGGCAGCATAGATGCAGCCGTAATTGCAAAAGGTACAGTCCACACAGCCCTGCACATTGCGCGGAATCACGTCCACCTGGTAGCCCAGCGCCTGCGCCCCCTGCGCCAGTAGTTCATTTTGCCGGTTGGCTTCGCTTTCCTGGGTGTTGATGCCGGTGCGGGCGCTGACGGCCGTCAGGCTATCTTGAAATTCAGAGGTAGTGGCGGCGACAAACCCATGCGCCGCCCATTCCGCCAATACCACATCCGGGGGAATGAGCGAGGTAAGCCAGTTCACGGTTGTGCCCCCGCCCAAGGTGCTGCCCGCCAATACACTCATGCTCATGTCGGCCGTTGTCAGCGCCCCTTCATTTTCATACAGGTGGTTGTATCCCGACAATTCCTGCCCGGTATAATCCGATTCGGCAAAGTAGCCGCCCTTTTCAACCACCAGCACATCCAGCCCGGCGGCGCTGAGTTCACCGGCGACCACGCCGCCACCGGCGCCGGAACCAATGATGAGTACGGCCGTTTCCAGCACCGTATCTTCTGTAACCGTGAGCGGCTGTATAGGGCGCGGTTGGTCAACCGGCCCAGGCGGTGGATGGGTATAGGCAAAAACAGGCCAGGTCGGGTTTGGTTTGCCGTCAGGCATGGCGGCGTAAAAGAGGAAAACGATCACCCGTTTCAGGCTTTGAAAGGCGCGGCGGCGCGCCGCCAACCGGCTGTTACCCCATGTGCGCAGCACGGCCGTGCGCCGCTCTAAATTCATCGCCGAAAACGTCCCCCACTGCCCGGCCAACAGCAAATTCGCCCAGGGCATTTCCAGCAGGCGCAAAAAAAAGCGAATTTCCTTCAATCTTTGGGCGGTAGCAATCGCTTCCAGCTTGGCTTCGGCCAATTCGCCAATGTTCAAATCGGAGGCGCGTATGCCAAAGAGTCGTTCATCTTCTCCATCTTGTACTTCCAGGGCGGGTATGAGTGTGTCAGCCAGGCGGCTCAGAGTATGTTTTTGCCGGGTGTTCAAAAAAGGCATTCTTACGCTCCATGAATCAGCCATGTTGCCGCTGTTACGACCATATAGTTTTACCATTGGATCGCCTACAGTCCAAAGAACAGAGATTGGCAGATGGAAAGATTGGGGAATTTTTCACGCTCCCCATTCGCCCCTGTTCGCCTCTGACCTGGTTATGCATTATAATGCGCGCGCGAAATTTGCTCTAATTAAATGGCGCTCCTATGAAGTCAAAATCACCTGGTCGTCGTCCCCCTGCACGTGTTCGGTTCCCCCTCTGGTTATGGGGCGTTATTGCCGGCGTTGGTCTCGTTTTGCTGTTGGCCGTTTCCGTGTGGCTGTTCCGCTCGGTGCAAGGTGTGGTTTCCACGTTTGATGTGGTCAGCGCGGATTTTAGCGACACGGCCGTTGTGCAACCCATATCCGTAACCGGCCAGCCCTTGCCGGGCACTCCCTCATTCACCGTCAGCCAGGAAGAAAGCCCCCTCATTACCAGTGAAGGGCTGCAACCCTGGCGGGGCACGGAACGCATTTCTATTTTGCTGCTGGGCATTGACCAACGCTGCGACGAAATCGGCCCCACGCACACAGACACCATGATGATCGTGACCATTGATCCCCTGGGGTTATCCGCAGGCGTCCTTTCCCTGCCGCGTGATATGTGGGTGGAAATCCCCGGTTTTGGCGCTGACCGCATCAACCAGGCGCACTATTTTGGGGAAGCATTTGAATATCCCGGCGGCGGCCCGGCGCTGGCCGTAGAAACCGTTGAAGGGTTGTTGGGCATTCCTATTGACTATTTTGTCACGGTCAACTTTGACGCTTTTGTGGAAATGGTGGATCTGATAGGT
>JAHBVI010000246.1 GCA_019637635.1 Anaerolineae bacterium | reverse complement strand
TTGTAGTAGGTACTTCAGTGCCTCTTAATGGCGATGAATCGCCTACTACGAACCTGAGGAGGTCCATATGAAACCCCAACACTTGTTGCTGAGCCTGGGCTGGTTGCTGTTGATAAGTGGCTGCACGGCCGTGCCGGAGAGCGTGCCCACTGCGCCCCCCACCCGTGTGGTGAGTGAGACTGCCACGCCTGCTACTGTCTTGCCTGCCAACACGCCTTTGGCTGCGGCCGTTACGGCTACGCTGTTGCCCAACAGTACCTCTGCCCCTATAGAAGCGCCGATGCTGCCGGCTGCGGCCGTGCGGCAGACGCAGGCAGCGTTGATTGCCGTTTACACTTCCATACCATCCAAACCCCCTGCTCCCACACCCACCTCTTTTACAAGGACGATTTGGCGCATTCTTTTTAATGCTGTACCCTGCCCTGCCGACGTTATTGCATGTGACAATGCCTTGTTTATGGAGGAATCATCACGCTGGTACCTGATTAACAGTGACGGCTCTGGCTTGATAGCACTCGAAGATACAGGGACTTTCCTGAGCAATATGTGGGGGTATCCACATCCCTCACCTGATGGTACATACCTGGCTTACCTGGCGCGTTCTGAGACCAATAATGAACTACACATTATGCTGGCAGAGATAAGCAGTGGAAATGTAAGTGACCTCGGTATAGCGCCAGACGTATTTCAGGAACTCAAGTTTTTATCTGAATCCGGTTGTCTGGCCGTTTATAGTTCACCCAGATTAAATGACGCACCTGCAATAGAAATAGTCACTGTCACTAAAGTATGTGCTGGTTCAGACGAGCGCCAGCTTTTAGAAACGATTGAATTACCTGGATTACGACCGGCGATGAACCTGTATCGTCTCTCTCCCCAAGGTGACGCATTTCTGATCACAACTCTGAACGAAAGTAGTATTCCAGAAGCTTACGTTTACGAGTTTGGCAGTCAACAACCACCTCGTTTGTTGCTTTCAGGAGAAGATGCGACCTGGTTTATTGGTGGGCCGGCAAGATGGCGACCAGATGGGCAAGAAATTGAGATCTTCCTGCAACACCTTGAACCGGACAACATGATGAGGATCCTGCTATATACCAGTGACCGACAGGGAAACAATAGAAGGATTACTTTAGAACTGAAATTGCCATTCAGTCTGCAAGGAGATTGGTCGCCCGACGGCCGTGAACTAGCCTTCTTTCCTGGTATGCCCGAATATACCCCTGAGACTACGGGCATCTATATCCTTGATCTAGAGACGGGTACCTGGCGACAAATCCTTTCAGGGTTCTATAAAGACACGCCGCTTATTCAATCCTGGCAGGCTACCCTACCCTGACAGGCGACATGTTTTGTGGAGGTAAAGCACATGTCTAAACAATTTATTACTCTTACCATAGCATTGATTGGCGCTACCACCTTGCTATTTTCGTTCAGGTTACAAAAACCTGTTGTTGAAGCACAAATTGCAGGCTTCCTAACCCCACCTTACTTTGGCACTAAAACCGTTTCTAACGTCTTTGATCATGAATACCCAATTTATGGAGAGGAGGCCGATCCCCCGTATTATGGTGACCCAGACAGCGTTGTACACAACAATGGAACAAGGTGGCCCGCAAACCACACTTGTGTAGGCTATAGTGGGCATCCCGGTATTGATTACCCGATGGTTTATGATTATGTCCTGGCGGCGCATAGCGGCCAGGTTGTTAAAGCTGGTTGGATGCGCGAGAATGATCGCCGTTATGGCCTGGGACTGATGGTAGAGATACAAGCGACGACAAACAATGGCATGTATAAGTCGCGCTACGGTCATCTCAGCGCCTTGACAGTGCAGACCAACCAGCCTGTCATACAGCAGAAAGTTATAGGCATTAGCGGCAAGACGGGTTCTGTTCGTGGGGAACATGGTCTCCATTTGCACTTTGAAGTACAAAAACGTCATGCTTACGACAATCTGTTTTATCCAATGAACCCGTATGGATGGTTGAGCGCAGATCCTGACCCCTGGCAGAATGCAAACGTGCCCGGTGGCCGACCCGCCAGCATCAACCTGTGGCAAAATGCACCCGCTATTGGCTTTACCGGCGGTTGTCCGCAGAAAATGTATGAGTCCGGCACACCATTATTGCCATCGAATGACCCGCCTCTGGTTCCAGACTTAACCAACCCCGTGCGCCGGGTGATAGATGATAAAGATGTCCGCTTTTCCCACGACGCCCCCTGGGTTTATGTGTCCAATTGTATGGGGGGATGTTACGGCGGCACCTATTGGTGGCTCAGTGGCACAGGCAACTACACCATTTATAGTGCTACCTGGCAGTTGTACATACATGATCTGGCTGTGGGCGAATATGATATGTATGCCTACATTCCCAATGCACACGCCAATAGCATCCTGGCTTACTACAAGATTTATCATAACAGCAAGGTACATGGCGCCGGCATTGACCAGAGCCGGTTTAATAAGCCAGGTTATCCACGCACCTGGGCCTACCTGGGGCGGTATGACTTTAGCGATGGCATGGCCACACTCCAACCTCAACGCATCGTTATCTATCACAATGGCGATGTTGGCCAGGACGTAGCCGCTGACGCCATTGCCCTGGTGCTGGCCGACGGCCCACCAGACCTGAATCTGCCCATTGCTGTGGGCAGCGACGACGCCGGCCGTAACGCTAGTGCCGACTGTGGCTTTTCCACGGCCCACAACGAAATCTATCTGGGGCGCTGCGCCAATGGCACAGACGTTGTCAGTGGGTTTCATTATGACAATGTGGCTATTCCTGCCAACGCCATCGTCACCCGGGCCCACCTTCACTTTACAGTAGATGGAACCTATACACAAACGCTGCGCCTGCGCTTCTATGGCGATCCTGATCCAGAATCGCTGACATTCAATGACGATAACAAGCCAGAAGACCGGTCACTGACAAATGCCTGGAGTTACTGGTATGTACCTACTGCGGACAAATGGGAGTATCCTATTAACCCGTATTTGCCGCTTCAAACTCGCTATAGCCCCAATTTAGGACCTGTTGTGCAGGAGATAGTGAATCACTCCAACTGGCTGCCGGGCAAATCGCTGACGTTTATTGTCAAACCGGCGCCTGATTTTAGCGGCAATGTGTATCGCCGGGTAATGGCCTATGAAAGAATTGGCGCACCGCCCGGCACATATGCGGCGCGGCTGCTGGTCTGGTTTGATGAGTAAACCTGCTGAACATTCCGCAAAGTGACTGGTAAACAAACACCAGGCAAGGGACAAAACCGCCTGAGATGACCAAAACCTACCCGCCCCTGGCCTGGCGCGCTACAAAGAACTGATTTTTAGACGGTTAGTTACTGCTTGTCACTATTTTCCAGATCATCCAGCATTTGGGAAACAGCTTCTTGCAAAGGTGGCAGATCGCGTTGGACGGTTTCCCAAACTCTGGAAAGGCTTACCACATAATAGCCGTGGATCAGCTTATCTCTCATACCCGCAACCGCTTTCCAGGGAATTTGCGGAATACGTTTAAGTAATCGGTGTAGGCCCGTGTCACAGCGCAATGGCCTCTTGTAAAATCCGTTTGCCAATGTCTGGCTTCAGCGTGTCGCGCTCTATCAGGTCTACCCGAACACCAAGCAACTGACTTAGCTCCTGCTCTAGCTGGATAAACTCGACTAAGGATAGATGCGGGTTATCGAATGCAACCAATATGTCAAGATCACTTTCCACCCCTTGTTCGGCGCGTATATAAGAGCCAAACAACCACAGATCACGCACGCCATATTGGTGACGAAGTGAAGGCAAAACCCGTTGGATCAGGCCGGTCATTTCTTCCACTGTTTTCATGCGGAAAGTATACCATCTTCATACTTGCTTCACACTCCTGAATATCATGGGGGTTACTTGTTTAACAACCATGAACCGTACCCCCAGGCGGAGTACGGCCGTAACCACGGATAGGAGGTATCCGATGAAATTGCACACAACTTTCCATTTGGGCCGCAGCGCAGCCTTGCTGCTGGCGGCAGTGTTCGTATTAGGGGGGCTGGCCACGGCCGTGCAGCCGGCTGCTGCCCAAACCCTCACCATTATCCCGGCGGAAATCGCCGACCTGCAATATATGCGCGAGGAAGAAAAACTGGCGCATGACGTGTACGTCAATCTGGGGGCACTGTGGGGCGTGCCCCTCTTTGGCAACATTGCCGCCGCCGAAGACACACATGGCACGGCCGTGTTGAACCTGTTGAACACCTACGGCATTGCCGACCCGGCGGCCGGCAACGGCATTGGCGTCTTTACCAATCCCGATTTGCAGGCGCTCTACAATCAGTTGATGGCCCAG
This sequence comes from Anaerolineae bacterium, assembly GCA_019637635.1. Classification (GTDB taxonomy): domain Bacteria; phylum Chloroflexota; class Anaerolineae; order Promineifilales; family Promineifilaceae; genus CAADGU01. The sequence continues at coordinate 705 of JAHBVI010000246.1, read as the reverse complement.
GGCAGCCTGTCATTGGCCGATGCATTGTTGGTTGGGGGGCTAATTGAAGAGACGGATATTCTGGATTTGCAGACCAGTCTGGCGGAAACCCAGCAGGCCAATATCCGCCTGGTCTACCAGCATCTACTGGCCGGCTCCAGCAGCCATCTGCGTGCCTTTGCTGCCCGGTATGAGCAGTTTACGGGATTGGCCTACCAGCCACAGGTACTAGACCAGGCTACGTTTGATGCCATTATGAGCGGCAGTTCCGGTCAAAACGGTAATGGCGGCCAAAATGGTAATGGCGGCCAAAGTGGCAACGGCAACCAAAGTGGCAACGGCAACCAGGGCGGTAACGGTAATCAGAATGGCAATAACGGTCAGAAAGGCAGCGGCGGGGGGAAAGGCAAAGGCTGTTAGCGGCTAAACCAACGTCAGGTGGGACACACTTTTGAAGTGCGTCCCACCTGGTTCGTTCATATATACTCCTCAAACTTGCCCGTAATCATATACCCCACCCATTCACAAATGTTCCCCACCCGGTCGGCGGAACGTTCCAGATTGTGGTTGGCCCAGCCCAACCGGTTGATGTCCTCATAAGACGTCAGATTTTGCATAAACGCTTCCGTCATCTTTTTCAGCGCCTTGTTAAACAACTCATCCACGATGTCATCTTCCGCCGGGATGGCCCGCGCCAGGGCTTCGTCCCGGTTGACAAAGGCATCC
>JAHBVI010000245.1 GCA_019637635.1 Anaerolineae bacterium | reverse complement strand
AGGGAAGGGAGGTAGGTACGGCCGTCTACCTGCGGCAGCCGTTGTTTACTCCACTGTTGGCTAAGGAATTGCAGCATGGGGGTGATTGGGTAATTGAGTAATTGGGCAATTACTCAATTACTCAATTACCGGTTGCCGATTGAAGCAATCTGGCCTACAGTGTACCAGGAATTGCCTGGATTGGCAGAGGGATTGTAATAGTGGCTGGTACCAGCCACCAGCCACCAATTACCATTTTCAAAAGGATGTTTATGATGGAAACAGTTCCGCCGCATCGTCGTTTCATTCAATGGCAAGACCCACAAGTCACGGCCGTGAATCCCATCCGTATCACCGGTTTCTGGCTTGTTTTTGGCCTGCATTTGGCGGTGGCGCTCTATTACAAGCAGGTGGTGGGGTTGGATATTGCCTGGCGCGAATGGGACGGCCTGTGGCAGGTGATACCGGCCGATTTGCTGCGCTCTGACCTCTGGCATAGTTTGTGGCATTATCATGCGCAGCCCCCCTTATTTAATCTGTTTGGCGCGCTGCTGCTCAAACTGTTTTATCCCCATCACCTGGAAGCGATGTACTTCGTTTATATCGTGCTTGGCTCTTTTATGGCCGGTATGGGCTACCGGGTGCTGTGGACGCTGACGAACAATCCGCGCCTGTCGTTTGTTACGGCCGTTGTGCTGGCGCTCAATCCCACCCTCTTCCTGTTCGAGGCGTATCCGCTGTATGACCTGCCCACCGCCTTCCTGGTGATGCTTTCCATTTTTTGCCTGGCCATTTACAGAGAGAAGCCAACCCTCTGGCCGTTGGTTAGCTTTGTTTTCACCGTGAACCTGCTGATCTTAACCCGCTCCTTTTACCATTTGTTGATTTTGCTGGCAGCCATACCCTTTGCTCTCTTGCTGGCGCCGGCCCGATGGCGGCGGCTTTTGCCTGTGTTACTGCTGGTCAGCCTGCTGTCGGTGGGGTGGTATGCTAAAAACGCTTACCGCTTTGACTTTTTTGGCAGCAGTAGTTGGTTGGGTATTGGGCTGTGGAAGATGGTGGGGGCCACGTATTCGTCAGAAGAGTTGGCCGTTTTTGTGGAGCAGGAGTTGGTGGCCACGTCCGTAGCCGACCTGCCCGAATTTAGCCCACCCTCCCTCTTTGAACCTTATGGCTTCACGGCTACGTCGCCCGTTGCCGTCCTGTCACGGGACGACTATAACAACATCAATATCCTGGCTATTTCCGAGATGTACCGCCAGAGTGCGCTAAACGTGTTGAAGCGCGATCCAGGGCATTATGCCGTGACCGTTATCCTGGCTTATATGGTGTATACCAGCCCACCCTCCCGTTTTTACCATTTCACCGAGAATGCGGCGCGTATGGCCGGGCACGAGCAATTGGTGTCTCAATATCTTTTGGGGCAGCGATGGATACAGCGTTTTTCGCCGCTGCGCGATGAGACAATTGGCTCCTGGATGGCGATCTTGCTGCCGGTCAATTTCTTGATGTACCTGTTGTGGCTGTTTAAGCAAAACCGGTTATCGCCCGGCCGCTGGCGCGCTTATTGGCGGGCGGATGCGGTTATGGTGTGGCTGGTATGGATGATTGTGTACACAACGGCCGTGGGCATCACCCTGGAATACATTGAAAATGTCCGTTTTCAATTTCTGGTGGGGCAGCCCATCTGGATTTTTATAATCGTGACTACGTATCGTATTGTACGGCCGTATCCCATTACTCAATCGCCATCCCACACATAAATCGTGCCATCGCCAAACTGGTGAATCGGCCGCAGCGGCAAGGCGTCTAACAGCGTCGGTTCATCTGGCAGGAACCAGCGCCAGGCCATATCCTGCAACAACACCAGTTGCGCGCCATGGGCCAATCGGGCGGCCATCGCCTGTAGCTCAGCTTCGTAGGCCTGGTTCGGCCGCATGGACGTATCGTGGTATTGGGCGGGGATGGCCAACGCCGGCAGGCCGGTGTGGTAGTAGATGATGTCTGGGCCGTTGGAAATGAAGGTGGTACGGCCGTCGCTCCCCCGCAAATACGCCAATGTTTCCGAATCGCGCCAATCCACGCCGGTATAATGCTCCCCATTCTGGCGAATATCGGCAAACGTGTAAACCATGCTCACCAGATAAGCCAGACACAAGATGCCCCCAGCTAACGCCATGACCCGGCGGGCAGCGGGCGCTGCCTGCGCCCACCAAATGGTGATCCCATACGCCCCCAACAGCAGCAACGACAGATAAACCGGGGACAAAATACGCTCCGTCAGCCGGATTTGAATGTCCATGAAGGAGATGGAAAAAACGATGAAGGCACAATAAACCGCCAGATTCAGCAGGAGCAATTTGAAAAAATCGGGCACATCGGCGGGAAGCCGAAACTGCGAAAAGTGGCGTCGCAAGATGAGCCAACCCAAACCGCCAAACAAGACCAGCCAGACTGACAAACGCAGCAGCAGCGGAATGTTATCCGGGGCGCTCCAGGCAGAGACGGTATACACGCCCTGCCACAAGTGGTAATCGGCGATCCAGTGGGTGGTGATATCCCGGTTGGTGGCGCTGCCAGATTGGCCGGCGTAAAGCAGCCAGAGCGCCATGGGCAGCAGGCTGAGGACGGCGTAAGCAGCAGCCGTCAGCCAACCGCCAGCCGTTTTCCAACCGCGCTGGATCAACAGCCACAAACTGCCGCTGATGATAAAGGCGATGCCGGAATACCGGGTGAGAAGGGTCAGCCCGGCAAGTAAGGCGGAGAAGACGAGGGTGGAGCGATACGGCCGTTGCCCATACCGGTCTAACAAAAAGAAACTACCCAACCAGAGCAGCAAAAACAGCGATTCGGAATGGGTGACGGTGTATAGGCGGATGGTGGTGGCGGCCGAAAGCGTAAAAAAGGCGGCCAAAACCGGCGGCCAAAAAGTGTGTGGACAGTAGAAACGCACCAACAGCCCTACCGTCAAAATCAGCAGGCTAAAAGCGGTAATGCTCCAAACCCAGGCGGCGCTTTCCACGCCGCCCGCCAGCAGCGCCAGGCCCGCCAGCAGCGCCGGAAACAGCGGCGGAAAATGGGTCATCAATTCGCCTTTGTTCCCGGCAAAGGTGCTGTCAAACGACAACGTGAGGCCCTGCCCCTGTAACAAACTTTGCGCCGCCCCATAAAAAATAACCGTATCCGCCCCCACGCCAATGCGCTCCGGCAGCAATAGAAACAGATATGCCCAACCTGCCAGCGCCAGCAGGACAATCACCAGCAAGGAGTGGCGATCCTTAGAAATGCTCATCTCGATTCGCCATTTCAATCAGGTGATGTGGTGGTGCAAAGCGGTCGCCATATTTAGCCGCCAGTTCCCGGCCGCGGGCGACGAAGGCGGGCAGGCCGTAGTCGTTGATGTATTGCAGTGTGCCCCCTTTGAACGGGGCAAACCCCCAGCCAAAGATGCTGCCGATATTGGCGTCGGCCACGGAGCGCAGGACGCCTTCTTCCAGGCAGCGGACGGTCTCTAATGCCTGCACAAATAGCAGCCGCTCGATCATTTCCGCCTGGGGTAACTGGCCGTTAGGGGGGAACAGGTCAAGCAGACCCGACCACAACAGCTTTTTGCCATCGGGTGGATAGTCGTAAAAGCCGGCGCCGTGCGCCTTGCCCAGGCGGTTTTGGGCGACCATGGCATCTACCACGCGGAAGGCGGGATGCTGCGGGATTTCTTTGCCTTCGGCCGCCAGGTCTTTAGCCGTTTGCTGGCGGATATGCACCATCAGGCTCAGGCTGACCTCATCGCTGACGGCCAGGGGGCCAATGGGCATCCCGGCTTGCAGCCCGGCGGCTTCGATGGCGCGGGGGTGCTGCCCTTCGGCCAGCAGCGCCATGCCCTCGTTGACATACGTGCCAAACACGCGGGAGGTATAAAAGCCCCGGCTGTCATTGACAACGATGGGCGTTTTGCGAATTTTGAGCACGTAGTCAAACGCTTTAGCCAGCGTTTCATCGTTCGTTTCTTTGCCGACGATGATTTCCACCAGCTTCATGCGCTCGACGGGGGAGAAGAAGTGCAGGCCGATGAAGCGGGACGGCCGTACCGACTTCTGCGCCAACCCGGTGATGGGTAACGTGGAGGTGTTGGAGGCGAACACGGCCGTTTCCGCCAACTGCGCCTCCGCTTCAGCCGTGACCCGCGCTTTGAGTTCCCGGTCTTCAAAGACGGCCTCAATGACCAGGTCACACCCCTGCAAATCGGCGGCGTCCCCGGTGGCGTGGATGCGGTCGAGCAGGGCTTGTTTTTCAACGGCCGTCATCTGCCCCCGCCCCACCCGTTTTTGGGCCAGCGCCGCAATCTTCGCTTTGCCTTCTTCCGCTTTCTCCGGCGTCACGTCTTTTAGCACCACTGCCATGCCCGCCCAGGCGGTGACGTAAGCGATGCCGTGCCCCATCATGCCCGCGCCTAACACGCCCACTTTGTGCGTTTCTGTGGGCGGCAAATCGGGGCGGCTGGCCCCTTTGTTGATCTCGTTCAACTGGAACCAGAAGGCGGTCGTCATGTTGCGGGCGACCTTACTGGTCGCTACTTCGGCAAAAGCGCGAGATTCCAACCGGCTGGCGGCTTCAAAGGTGAGCGTGGAACCGAGTACGGCCGTGCGCATAATTGCTTCCGGCGCGGGATAGTTGCCATACGTCTGTTTGCGCAGCATAGCCGGCGCAATCGCCAGCATTTGCACCACTTTCGGATTTTGGGCATTGCCGCCGGGCATTTTGTAGCCGGGCTGATCCCAGGGCTGCTGCGCTTTGGGGTGGGCGGCAATCCAGGCGCGGGCTTTGGCCATCAATTCGTCTACGTCTGTGGCCAGATCATCAATTAAACCGGCGGTTTTGGCTTCCTGGGGTTTCACCTGTTTACCTTCCATCAGAAACGGGAAGGAATTTTGCAGCCCGATCATGCGCGTCAGGCGCACCACGCCGCCGCCGCCGGGCAGCAGCCCCAGCGTGACCTCCGGGAAGCCAAACTTAATCGTCGGGTCATCCAGCGCCACCCGATGATGACAGGCCAGAGCGAGTTCAAATCCACCACCGACGGCCGTGCCGTTCAACGCCGCCACCACCGGTTTGCCCAACGTCTCCAACTGCCGA
>JAHBVI010000244.1 GCA_019637635.1 Anaerolineae bacterium | reverse complement strand
AGGCCAGCCAGCGTGGGAAAGGTGTGCGGCTCATCGCCAAAGGGTGGGGGGCGACGCACTGGCACGCGGGTTGTGTGGATGTGTTGGGCTATTGGCCGGTGGAGAGCGACACGGCCGTGACCAACCCCGCCGCCACTCTGCCTGACCTGCTCGCCGCCAATCCGCAGCATCCGTATGCCCTGGTGGGCCCGGCGCAGTTAGAAACGGCGCTGGACGGCTTGAAGCAGTTGTGTGCGGATGCCGGTTATCCGCTGCTTGGCTCGTTGGATAAAAATTGGCGGCTGCCGACGGCCGTGGGCGCGGCCCGCCCCACCTGCCTGGCCCCGGCCACGATGACGGCGGGTGATCTGGATGACCATGCACCTATGCTGCTGGTGGGCTTCAAACAACTGCCGGACTTTTTTGCCAACGTGGCCGCCGACAATCTGGCGCAGCAGGGCATCCCGGCGCGGCACGTGACATTGGATCTACCGGCGCTGGCGGCGCGCAATTTTACGACAGCGGTACAACTGGCGCGGTTTATGCAGCAGTCCGATTTCCGGGCGGCGGTGGCACAAGCGGTGAAATCGCATCTGGGCGACGCGGCGCGGGTGGGTTTACCGGCGGTGCTGGGGCTGGAAGAGGCCACGGCCGTGCATCAGGACATGCAGGCGCAGCTGGGCCGCCCCGTTTTTGAGATTCCCGGTTTGCCGCCATCGGTGGCCGGGATACGGCTGCACCGCATCCTGAAAGCAGCCATTGAGAAAAACGGCGGGCGGGTGTATGACGGCATGGAGGCGATTGGGTTTACGGCCGATGGGGGGCGGGTGACGGCCGTACACACCGAAACCTCCGGCCGACCGCGCCAGCACCGATACGAACGAGTGGTATTGGCGACGGGTGGCATCTTGGGCGGCGGCATCGTCACCAACCATGCCGGTGAGGTGTGTGAAGTGGTTTTTAAGCTGCCGCTGCGCCACCCGGAAAACCGGCTGGAATGGTTCCGCCGTGACTTTTTGGATAAACAAGGCCACCCCATTTACCGCGCCGGCGTCAGCGTGAACGAGCAATTTCAGCCTATGAACGGCCGTGTTGTCTACCAAAACCTCTACGCCGCCGGTAACACCCTGGCCGGTGCTGATTCCATCATCGAACGCTCCTTTGATGGCGTGGCTTTGGCAACAGGGTATGTGGTAGGAAACCTGGTCAGTAATTGAGGAAATTCACCACGGATTTTACGGATGGAACGGATTTTGACGGATAACAAATCGAAAAAATCTGTGTTCATCCGCCCAATCCGCCCTATCCGTGGTTAATTCAAACATGGCAAACAACATTTGGGAAGCGCAACTGAATATCGAGGCCCATGCCCCCAAGCCGGTGGAGTTGACGCTGGATCATTGTATCAAGTGCAACATTTGTGTGACGGCGTGTCCGGTCACGGCCGTGACCGACCTCTTCCCTGGCCCCAAATATGTTGGCCCGCAGGCGGGCCGTTTCCGCCATGAACACCAGCCCAGCCCCGACCATTCGGTGGATTATTGTAACGGCTGCCGGGTGTGCAACATGGTCTGTCCGACGGGGGTAAAGATTGCGGAGATTAACGGCCGTGCCCGCGCCCACATCGTGCAGTCCGGCCAGGTACCGCTGCGCCGCAAACTGCGCAATAACCTGATTGCCCGGCCCGAATTGATGGGCAAGTTTGGGCAGCCGCTCGCCCCCATTGCCAACGTCTTGCTGCACAGCGGCTTTGGCCGCTTTTTTGCCAAACTGCTGCTGGACATTGCCCCTAATGCGCCGCTGCCGCACTTCGCCGGTGAACGCTTTAGCCGCTGGGCGCGTAAACGGCCTGATGCGGTACGCAGCGCCCGCAAAGTTGTCTATTTTCACGGCTGCTCCACCGAGTATTTTGAAGCGCGAGTGGGCAAAGCGGCCGTACAAGTGTTGGAGGCCAACGGCTTTGAAGTGATCGTACCGCCGCAAAATTGCTGCGGGCTGCCGCTGCTCTCCAACGGCGAATTTGCCGCCGCCCAAGCCTACCACGAGAGCAATATCCGCCACATGATTGATTATGTCAAGCAAGGCTATGTCATTGTGGGCACGTCCACCAGCTGCACCCTGACGCTCAAAGAAGAAGCGCCGGAAATGCTGGCTTACCACACCCCAGATGCCCAATTGCTGACGGCCAACACCTTTGACATTCACGAATTCCTGCTGCATTTGCTGGACGCGGGCGAGTTAAAGACGGATGGCCTCAAACCAATGCCGCTGACGCTGGCCTACCACCCACCCTGCCAATACCGCGCCCACCGCCTGGGCCGCCCCAGTTCGGAGATCATGGCGCTTATCCCTGAACTCACCATCATCGAAAGCCAGGCCGCCTGCTGCGGCGTGGGCGGCACCTATGGCTACAAAGCGGAAAAGTACGACATTACGATGGCGGTGGGAAAACCCTTGTTTGATTTTGTACAGGAAGTCCACGGCCCGATTGCCGTGTGCGACAGCGAAACGTGCCGCTGGAACATCGCCGCCGCTACCGGCGTGCCGTTTGTACATCCGATAGAATTATTGGCCGCTGCCTACGGATATGAACCGGAAGGGCCGCTGGCGGAGGTTATGAAGTAGTTGGGTAATTAAGTAATTGAGTAATTACCCAATTACCCAATTACCCAATTACCCAATTACCCAATTACACTATGGTCAGCATTGTCATTGTTTCTCACAGTAAACAACTAGCCGCCGGGGTAGTGGAATTGGCCAGCCAGATGGTGCAGGGGCAGGTGGCGCTGGCAGCTGCCGGTGGTTCGGACAACCCGGATAACCCCATCGGCACCGACGCCATGCAAATTCTGGCGGCCATTGACGCCGTTTACAGCGAAGATGGGGTGGTGGTGCTGATGGATTTGGGCAGCGCCATTCTCAGCACGGAGATGGCGGTGGAATTTTTGCCGATGGAGCAGCGGGTAAATGTGCATTTGTGCGCCGCGCCATTGGTGGAGGGGGCGATTGCGGCGGTGGTGCAGGCGGCGGCAGGCAGCCCGGTGACGGCCGTGATCCGCGAAGCGATGACGGCGCTGCTGCCCAAACATAGACAACTCGGTGTGGTAGATGAAGACCAGTCACTCGTCACCGGTCACTCGTCACTCGTCACTGGTCAATCGGTGAGTGTGGAGCTGGCGATCCAGAACAAGCTGGGGTTACATGCCCGGCCGGCGGCGCGGTTTGTGAGCACGGCCGTACAGTTCCAATCCGACATCACTGTGCAAAAAGGGGCGCTGACGGCCAGCGCCAAGAGCATGAACCAGGTGGCGATCTTGGGGGCGCGGCAGGGGGAGACGGTGACGGTGACGGCCGTTGGCTCCGATGCCGATGCGGCCATTGCCGCCCTGCAAGCGTTGGCCGCTGTCAACTTTGGCGATAAAGACGAAGACGCGGCGACGCCTGCGGCCATCAGACCCAAGCCACCGGTTGGTGGATTGGGTGGTATTCCCGCCTCGCCGGGCATTGCCATCGGGCCGGCGTACCATTATCAGGCAGCGCTTCCTTTGGTGACGGCGCAGCAGGTGGAGGATGTGGCGGGGGAATGGCGGCGGTTGGACACGGCCGTAGCCGCCGCTCTGGTGGAAATTCAGGAATTGTACGCCGCCGCCCGGCAGCAAATGGGAGCGTCTGAGGCCGACATTTTCCAGGCGCACCAGTTGATGCTGCAAGACCCGGCTTTGCATCAAGACGCCCGGCAGCGCATTACCACGACTAAGTTGAATGCGGCGGCTGCCTGGCAACAGGCCATCAACGCCGTTGCCGCCGCCTATGAAGCCATCCCGGATGAGGTGATGCGCACCCGCGCTGCCGATGTGCGTGACGTGGGCCAGCGGGTGCTGCGCCAGTTGACGGGCGTGGCCCGGCCATCCTTTGATTTCCCCAAACCGGTGGTTCTGCTGGCAACGGAACTGACGCCCTCGGATACGGCGCTGCTTGATCCGGCGCGGGTGTTGGGCATCATCACCGCGCGGGGCGGGGCCACCTCGCACAGCGCCATTTTGGCGCGGGGGTTGGGCATTCCGGCAGTGGTCGGCGCCGGCAATTTGGCGGCGCAGGTGAAGGATGGACAGGTGGTGGCGCTGGACGGCCGTACCGGGCAACTGTGGCTCAAACCGGGTAAGGCTACACTGGCCGATTTGCAGAAGCAGCGGGACGCCTGGCTGCAAGAGCGGCAGGCGGCGCGGGCATTGGCGCAAGAACCGGCACAAACGACGGACGGCCGTCGCCTGGAGATTGGGGCCAATATCGGTGGGCCGCAGGAAGCGGCTATCGCCGTGCAATTTGGCGCGGAAGGGGTGGGGCTGTTCCGCACCGAATTTCTCTTTTTAGACCGGGAAACGCCGCCCGATGAGGAGGAGCAGGTAGCGGCGTATGTGGCGGCGGCGGAAGGGTTGGTGGGACGGCCGTTGATCATTCGCACGTTGGATGTGGGCGGCGACAAACCGTTGCCCTACCTGGATTTGGGGCGCGAGGAGAATCCGTTTTTGGGCTGGCGTGGCATTCGTTTTTGCCTGGAGACGCCGCACATTTTCCGGCCCCAACTGCGCGCCATTTTGCGGGCCAGTCACGGGCACAATATCAAGCTCATGTTCCCCATGGTCAGCACCCTGGCCGAAGTGCGCGCCGCTAAAACAATCCTGGCTGAAGTGCAGGCGGAGTTGCAGCAGGCCAATATCCCCTTTGCCGCCGACATGGAAGTGGGGATCATGATTGAAGTGCCGGCGGCGGTAGCCATTGCCGATCAGTTGGCGCGGGAAGTGGACTTTTTCAGCATTGGCACGAATGATCTGACGCAGTATGTGATGGCCGCCGACCGGGGTAATGCGAAGGTGGCGGCGCTGGCCAATGCGCTGCATCCGGCGGTGCTGCGGCTGATCAAACAGACGGTGCAGGCGGGCCATGCCGCCGGTATCTGGGTGGGGATGTGTGGTGAACTGGCGGGTAATGCCCTGGCGACGCCGCTGTTGGTGGGGTTGGGGCTGGATGAACTGAGCATGGCCGCGCCCGCTATTCCCGCCGTGAAAACGGCCGTGCGCAGCACCACTATTGCCGAAGCAGAGGAATTGGCGGGGCAGGTATTGGAATTAGAGTCGGGGACGGCCGTGAGTGAATTTTTATCGGG
>JAHBVI010000243.1 GCA_019637635.1 Anaerolineae bacterium | reverse complement strand
AAAGGAGGGTAGAACGCGGGCAAAACTACGTGCCGTTTTTTGTAACCCACGTGCCGTTTAGTGTAGCACAGGTGGTAAAAAATGGAACTGGTGTGAAATGGGGTTCCGTTTTTTGCCAACCACGTTTCGTTTGTTGCAGCGACAACGACAAAAAACGGCACGTTATTGGGGCTGCGTTTCGTTTTCTACCGCTGTCTAAAACAGAAAATTCATGAGGGTTCTTTTCCGGTTTATACTGTTTTTGCCACAAAACACACAAACCAAAAGGAGTAACCCCCATGAATAAGCAGCATTATAAAGATGGCCTTCGTCGTTGGTCAAAACGATTCGTCAGCCTCTTACCCTTGTCCAGACCCGGTGCTGGCACAGCGGTATATTTGCCCCGGCTGATGTGCGCGGATGAGCAGTTACCCGCCTTCGTGCGCGATTGTCCGACGACGATGGGTCTCATTATCAGATTGCGCTTGCTGGATTGGGCGCAAATGGCCCAGCCTGTCTCTTGTCAATGGTTTGGCAAGCAGCCAGTGCCGCTGGTGGCTTATGTCGGTGCCTTTCTGGTCAAAGTTGACCAGAAGCTGGCCTCCACCAGCCATCTTCGTCGTTTTTTAGTGGCTCACCCGGCGCTGGTTTGGGCGTTGGGCTTTCCCCTCTGTGGACACACACCCACACGGCATGGCTTTGACGCCGATTTGAGCCTGCCTTCCCGACAACAGTTCAGCCGTGTTTTGCGGGAGTTGGACAATGCCTGTTTGCAGGCTTTGCTCACTAGCCAGGTACACCGGTTGCAGTCACTCTTGCCAGCCGAATTTGGACAAACGATTTCTCTGGACACTTCTCACGTTTTGGCCTGGGTCAAGGAAAACAACCCCCGTCAGTACATCAAGGAAGGGCGTTATGATAAAGAAAGGCAGCCGGCTGGCGACCCCGATTGTAAGGTGGGTTGTAAAAGAGCGCATAATCGGCTGGTGAAAACGCCCGCCAAGGAAGGAAAACCGGCGGATACTTTCTCGCTAAAAGACAAAGAGTATTACTGGGGCTATGCCTCCGGTTTGGTGGTAACCAGGTTGCCTGGCTGGGGTGAGTTTGTGTTGGCCGAGATGACCGATACCTTTGATAAAGCGGATGTGCGTTTCTTTTTCCCACTCATGGCGCAGGTGGAGCAGCGGCTCGGTTTTCGTCCGCGCTTTGCTGCCCTCGATGCAGCCTTTGATGCCTTCTATGTTTATGAGTACTTCCACAGTGAGGACCATGATGGCTTTGCCGCCGTCCCGCTCAAGCAGCCCGGTGTCCCCACACGTCAGTTTGATGAAGCCGGTCTGCCGCTGTGTGACGCCGGTTTTCCGATGCCCGTGCGCAAGCTCTATACTGATTCGACCAAGGCAATCATGCCGCATCAGCGGGCCATCCATGCCTGCCCCCTGCTCTTTCCAGAGCCTTCTGCTGCGCTTTGTCCCCTGGCTCATAAGCAGTGGGACAAAGGTGGCTGTAGTGTCAATTTGCCCACCAGCCCTGGTGCGCGCCTGCGCCATGCGCTTGACCGCTCTGGTGAGACCTACAAATTCGTCTATCGGCAGCGCACGGCCGTGGAGCGTATCTTCTCTCAGGCTAAACGGTTGGGCATGGAACGGCCGAAGCTGCGTAACCAGCAAGCCATCACCAATCTCAATACGATGATCTACTTGCTCATCAACTTGCGTGCCTTAGAGCAGGTGTTGGCTCGGTTGGAGCAAACCGGGTAAGCGTTTCATATCCCGTAAAATCTATTTTTTTGATTTCAAAAATTTGCGGTTTTGTGGCCCTCCGCCTCCCCTTGGTTTCACCGGGGTGAGGCGGTTTTTCTCTGGAGCGGGACAAAACGGAACCTTACGATTGATAGTTTTTGGAGGTTCTACCCTCTCAAAGGGATTCACGGCCGTTCCAACGATTGTCGCCACAGCTACAGAAGTGACTTGTGTGGGGTTTCCACCCCTCAAAGGGATTCACGGCCGTTCCAACGTTATCCTACTAGAATCATAACAAAGCATGGGAATGAAGTTTCCACCCCTCAAAGGGATTCACGGCCGTTCCAACTAGCAGACTGGCATCCAAACGGCCGTGTCATCGCCTAGTTTCCACCCCTCAAAGGGATTCACGGCCGTTCCAACAAGTGAGGGGAATTGATCCCTCGGTGTTGTCCGAGTTTCCACCCCTCAAAGGGATTCACGGCCGTTCCAACACTTAAGGAAATCTCCGTTTGACTAGGGCATTCGCTCTGTTTCCACCCCTCAAAGGGATTCACGGCCGTTCCAACCCGCCGGTGCGCTGGCGGATGTGGCGTGTGGGTCACCGTTTCCACCCCTCAAAGGGATTCACGGCCGTTCCAACAAGCTCAAAGAGCTTTTGGGTGTAAGTCCCCACGACTTGTTTCCACCCCTCAAAGGGATTCACGGCCGTTCCAACACCCTGACCGCTCGGTTTGTGGCTCCTGAAGTTGGCTTTGTTTCCACCCCTCAAAGGGATTCACGGCCGTTCCAACAAGTTGGCATTTGGTGGCTTTGTGTATCGGAGAGCGGTTTCCACCCCTCAAAGGGATTCACGGCCGTTCCAACGTCATCTCTCTGCTTATGGCCGGTACGCTATGGGGAGTTTCCACCCCTCAAAGGGATTCACGGCCGTTCCAACTTGGGGTTGTTAATGATTGGCGTTGCGGGTTATTTGTTTCCACCCCTCAAAGGGATTCACGGCCGTTCCAACTGTAGGAGGGCAGTTTTCTACGGCTGGCGGCGTTACTGTTTCCACCCCTCAAAGGGATTCACGGCCGTTCCAACTTGGTCATTTTAGCCTTCGGTGCGACCGCATGTGGCTGCGTTTCCACCCCTCAAAGGGATTCACGGCCGTTCCAACTGAGGGCCAAATATGGTCCGAAGGGGCATGTATCCCGGTTTCCACCCCTCAAAGGGATTCACGGCCGTTCCAACCGCCAGGGCAGTGTGGGACGCCGACGGTGCCGCCAACGTTTCCACCCCTCAAAGGGATTCACGGCCGTTCCAACGACTGATATGGTTTGTCCAATATGTGGCCAGGATGCACGTTTCCACCCCTCAAAGGGATTCACGGCCGTTCCAACGGCAAGTTGCATCAATCTGGAGGATTGAAATGTTTTCGTTTCCACCCCTCAAAGGGATTCACGGCCGTTCCAACTCGAGGGTTTGGTCAAGGTTCTAAACACCCAGTATCAGTTTCCACCCCTCAAAGAGGGTTTTGCACCTAATAGTGGCGGTCACGAAATTCGTAGCACCGACCACGTTTAGTGTAACACAGGTGGCGAAAAACGTGGTAGGCTTAAAACTCCGACCACGTTTTTCATCTCCATTGTTTTTTGAAACATAACCGCAACCACGTTTTTCGTGGTCAGCTTTTTTGCCCTGCCACGTTTTGTCCATGGTGGGAATGTTCCCCCGGTATACTGGTTTTGCTACAAATCAGTCACCTCATAAGGAGAACATTCCCATGTTAGATCATACAAACAACACCTCGTTTTGGTCATATTTTCGTGCCGGGCACGTGCCGCTACCGGCACACCTGCCGCGCCTGGTGCTGGCCGACCGTTTTCAACCCCGCTATGTACAACGATGCCCAGTTACCCAAAGAACCATTGCCCAACTGCGCTTGCTGGATTGGGAGCTATTGCCAGCCACGCTGGCTGACCGCAAACAAGGCGAGCGTCTGGTGCCTTTGGCGGCTTACATTGGTGCCTATCTGGTGCGGTTGGAGCAGCAGTTGCCCACTTTTGGCGCATTGCGGCGCTTTTTGGCCGAGCATCCTGGTCTTATCTGGGCGCTTGGTTTCCCAGAGACAGGGCGTGGTAGCAGACACCAACCCTTTGACCCCGAACAAAGCTTACCTTCTCAGGCGCACTTTACCCGCAAGCTGGGGATGCTGCCCAATGACCTGTTGCAAGAATTGCTAGATGGTCAGGTGATGTGGTTGCACACTCGTTTGGGGGATGAGTTGGGTCAGATTGTGAGCGTAGACACCAAGCACATCCTGGCCTGGGTCAAGGAGAATAACCCCAAAGAATTCATAAAGGAAGGGCGCTTCGATAAAGAGCGCCAGCCAGCCGGCGACCCCGATTGTAAATTGGGCTGTAAGCGGCAACGCAACCAGGTGACGCCGACCAAAGAAGGGCAAGCTGTCAGTGAAAAGGTGAGTATTGGCGAGTATTACTGGGGCTATGCTTCTGGCGTGGTGGCGACCAAAGTGCCGGGAATTGGCGAGTTTGTTCTGGCTGAATTCACCCAGACCTTTGACTTTGGCGATGTCACTTACTTTTTGCCGCTGATGGCCCAGGTGGAGCAACGCCTGGGCCGACGCCCACATTTTGGTACGGCCGATGCTGCCTTTGATGCCTGGTATGTCTATGATTATTTTCACAACCCGGCACATGATGGCTTTGCCGCTGTGCCTTTACGTCAGTTGAAGCAGGGACATCGTCTGTTTGACCCCTCTGGTTTGCCTTTGTGTGCCGCTGGCCTGGCTATGCCCTGCCACTCCACCTTTACCAATCGTACCTCGCTGGTGCAACACCAACGCGGCCGTTACGTTTGTCCTCTCCTCCACCCTGAGCCAACGGGCGATGTCTGCCCCATTAACCACCCCCTTTGGCCGCATGGTGGCTGCAAGTTGGTCATGCCCACCGCATCAGGAGCGCGGATTCGTTACCAACTGGACCGGGAAAGTGATGACTACCAGGTTATTTACCAGCAACGCACGGCCGTGGAGCGTATTTTCTCTCAGGCAGTTGCCCTGGGCATTGAACGTCCCAAACTGCGTAACCAACTGGCGATTGCCAACCAGAACAGCCTCATCTACCTTCTCGTCAATCTGCGAGCCATGCAGCGACTGGGCAACCAGGCTGCGTAGTCCAACGCTCATCTTCACTTAGTTTCAACTCTCAAATTTCGGTTTGACAAACGACTGATTTTGTAGCGAAAAACTGGTTTTAGCTTCGAGCTTGTTTCAATGGAGGGGAGCCACTTTCCAGAGAGAAAACGTCAAGCGTGGTCGCCATTACACCCCATTTTTAATGGCAAAACCCTCCTCAAAGGGATTCACGGCCGTTCCAACCAGTGAGTGCGGATGCGGGTAGTGTCAACGGATATTGTTTCCACCCCTCAAAGGGATT
>JAHBVI010000242.1 GCA_019637635.1 Anaerolineae bacterium | reverse complement strand
ACGCGGTAGCGGCAAAAATGGTGATGCCAACGATAATGGCAAAGACCACCCACTTGATTTGTTCACGCTCGATGGCGGTTGAGACGCGCCGATAGCGATAAAAGGGTGCCAGGAAACCAAGCAAACTTAAAGTAATGAAAATAGGAAATAACCAGGCCAACCTTTCCCCCAACTCAACCCCAAAAGGGGGCAGAGCAAAGGCATAGCCGTTCAGGATATTGTAGGCACTTAGCAAGGGAACGATACCAATTGCCCATCGAGGTACGAAACGGCCGTTGGGAAAAACAAAAAAGAAGGAATTGACGCATAGATTGCCCACAAAAGCGGCCAGCGGCACGATCCAGACCCACTTTGGATAAGCGGTGGCAAAAGCCTCCCAAACAGGAATGGTTGCTGCCATCCCTGCGCCAACCATCATAGCCGAAACAATTAACGCCCCGCGCTCGTTGGATTTACGCCAAAGGATGAGCAGCCCCATCCCTCCCCAAAAAACAGGGAAGAATAATAGTAGCACCACGTTAAAAAATAGATAGACAGGCACGCTCACACCCATCTCTGCTAAACCCTGAAGTTGGGCAGGCATCAAATCAGATGCGTTGGCCTGCCGGAAGAAGGCAACTTGCCCAGCTAGGTGCAGCGTTGTCAATAGCAGGGCAAAGACAATCCAACCGCCACGAGCCACAGTCAATTGACGGCCGGAAAGTTCACGATTCATCGCGCACCTTTTTTGTGTCGGGCTTCAGCCAGAGGCTCACTGTCTCTGGCTGAACTGTTTCGCGCACAACAGTAACCAAGGCTGTCATGAGCTTGTCCATATCTGTTTCATCACGGGCGGTTTGGGCAAATTGGGCGAGGACTTGTTGGGCGTTGTATTTTTTGCGGTAGAAACGGCCGTCAACAAAATCCTGTACTCTGTGACGCAAGGGGTTGAACATGGCCGCGATCAGTAAGGTAGAGAAAACAATCACCAGCGGCGATTGTTCACCGATTACCCGCCCCATCACCGTTTGCAAAGTAACAATGATGCCAAAATAGATCAGCCCCAGCAGTAGCGTCAAAACTGCATATTGCACCGTCTTGCGAATAATGATGTCAATGTCCCACAGCCGCTGGCGTAAAATGGCAATCCCAATTCCTAGAGGCAGAAGATAACCCAGAGCGCTAAATCCCCAATCTGCGAAAAAATAGCTACCATTAATGATTCGCTCGCCATCGTTTGTCAACACAATGGCGAGCGCTCCAAAAAGTGCCATCAGTGCGACAATAATTGCCAGCACGACCCATTTAATCTGCTGCTGTTCGGTCGGTGTGGACACACGCCAGTAGCGATAGGTGGGTGCCGCCAGAAGGCTGGCAAAGAAAACCACAGCGAAAACAATGTTCAAATTGCCATACTGGTTGCTATCCAAAGCGGTACCTGGAAAAAACCAGATGCCGACATTCCAAAATGCCCATACCACCGCTAGCCAGGCCGTCCAGCGCGGTACAAAACGGCCGTTCGGGAATAAATAGACAAAGAACATAAAGCCACAGATCCCCCAAAATCCCAGAAAGCGCGTTGCCAGCCACCAGCCAGGCTGTAACACTGCTAATGATTCCGCTACAGAAGTCTCCGAGCCAACAATTAGGTAGGCCGCAGCTATCCAGGCCATACGATCATCGGGTTTTCGCCAGAAGATCAAAAGGGCAACAGCCATGCTGATGACCTTCATCGCCATTCGCGTCAGCAAGATGTACCAGGCATAGCCCCGCAGCGACCAGCCCATCACCTGTAGCTCTTGCACATTGGTAGGCGTTAGCTGGAGACGCTCTTGACAACTTCGCGCCGCCTCTGTGCAAACTTGCTGCAAACCATCAAAATAGCCCACGATGCCAATCACAAAGACGACCAACTGCAACAGGAAAACGGCCGTCCACACCACCCGCGCCAAACGATTCAGCGGCATAACGTCTCCTGCCTTCGTCATTCTCTCCCCCGCCTGCCGTCCACAGTGGGCTTGAGCCACAAACTCACCTGTACGGGCTGCACCGTTTCCTCAACCACCTGCACCAAGGCGGCGGCCAGCCTGTCCATCTCCGTTTCATCGCGGGCGGTTTGCGCGAATTGAGCCAACACTTGTTGGGCGTTGTATTTTTTGCGGTAGAAACGGCCGTCGATGAATGTTTGCACGCGACGGCGCAGGGGGTTGAAGAGGGCAGCGATGAGCAGGGTAGAAAGGACGATGGCGAAGGGGGATTGGGTGTCGGTAACGGCCGTTAACCCACCTTGTATCACCGTAATCGAGCCAAAATAGACGGCTGCCAACACGGCCGTGACCACCGAATATTGCACCGTGCGCCGAATGATAATGTCGATGTCGTACAACCGATAGCGCAATATGGAAATACCAATGCCAATTGGAATCAACAAAAAAGTAAAGGAAGAAACGGCGTTGCCGAGGAGGTTGCGTACGGCATTTTCGGTTTGCTGCACACTAAAATCAAGAAAATCCGGGTTAGTCAGGAAAAAAGTAACATTCACCCCGATTATCATCGCAAAGGCAAAAACAACCCATTTCGTTTGTTGTCGTTCATTGGCCGTCGAACGATAGCGATAGCGATAGAATTGAACGGCGATACAGACCAGCACCATCGTAAACCACAGATAACCAACAAACCCTAACAAGATTGCATTTAAGTTTGGGAATAATTCACCCGCTGTCCCAGTGCTGACAAAGATGACACTAATGATCAGCCATGCCCACTTTGTCCAGCGGGGAACAAAACGGCCGTTAGGAAAAATAAAAAAGAAGAGGGGCAGCAGAATGACACCACCCAGCCAAGTCAACATGAGGGCAGCTGGTTGTAACCACGGATACGCCGCACCAGTCGCGCGAACTTCTTCTTCAAGCAGCGTGAGGCCAAAGGTGACAAGCCAGAGAGAGCTGATATACGCCATCCACTCATACGAACGTTGCCAAAAAATAAGTGCGCCCACAGCCACACAAACAACGGCAAAGATGACAGTTGGCATGATTTGCAAGACGGCATACTCGGTCAGCGTCAGCCCTATTTCTGCCATGGCGGGCAGCGCTTCTGGGGTAAGCTGTTGCCGCAGGCAGTCGGGGCCGGTACAAGTCGTGGATAGCTGTTGCCAAAGAAGCCGCACACCAACGGCATACATCACAATGCCAACGCCTGTGATCAGCAGCCACACGGCACGGGCGATGGTCAACCATCGCCCTTCTAAAATTGGTGTACTGTTATTTTGTGAATGAGGCACGGTTTGTTTATCCATAAGTTATTTATATATCTATAAACCTATCTGGTCTTTGCCAAGATTTGTTGAGATGTTACATGTATAGCGTAAGAAACGGCCGTCTCCTAAACGTTACGAAACATCATCTTTAAGCCAAAGCGAGATGCGGCTTGGCTGCATCATCTCCTGCAACACACGCTGTAGTTCCGTCAACTGCTACCAATCGCTGCGCTTTCCACGTGGTAAGCGGCGTCAGAGCCGCTTCATAGCCAACCTGAGCGATCGCTTCGTATTGGTCATAAGCGGTTGTTTTGAACTGCTTTACATCGGGGCAGACCATGACATCCACCAGCGCTTCTTCATTTTTAGCACGGCGCACGCTGTTAATTTCCACAGCACGTATAATGGTGCCTAACAACGAAGGGGAGCGCAGTGATTTGATAAAAGGATTCAAGCGGCTGAAGAAGACACGCCAACCGGAAATGTTGGTTTCGAAGTCATAATATCGCTTCTTTTCCTGGTAGGGGCTGACGTTGACGCCAATAATGCGTTCACTTTCGCACAGGGCAGCCATGGTGGAGACGGGGAAGTTGTCCATCACGGCCCCATCTACTATCACGTCGCCGTCTTCGATCACCGGGGTAAAGACACCCGGGATGGCCAGTGAGGCACGCACAGCACGCCAGATGGGGCCGCGCTGATAAATGACCGGTTCGGCCGTTGTCAGGTTGCTGGCAATGCAAAAGAAAGGGATCCACTGGTCTTCGATGTGATGATTGCCAAAATGCCGTTTGCTGAAATCGGTTACTTTACGCGAGGACATGAGCGAGGTCAGCGGCAAGGTATGGTCAAACAATTTCTTGGGATCGGCAATGTTTACCGCCTGAGACATCATGGTGGCGTTGGTTTCGTAAAGAATGATGGAGGCCCCAATAACCGCGCCCATGCTGGTACCGCCAATATAATCAATAGGGATGTTTAACTCTTCAAGGGCGCGCTGCACACCCAGATGGGCAAAGCCACGCGCCGCCCCGCCGCTGAGCACCAAACCGACGGCGTGGCCGGTGAGGCGTCGTGCCAGGCGGTTCATATGGGAGATGTCTCCCTGGCGCACGTGGTGATGGGTGTGGATTTGACGCTGCTCCAGCCAAACGGCCGTTCCCTGCGGGCGTTCCGTTTCCGATGCGTGCCACAAAACCAGCTCCGTACGCAGCGGTACGTCAAATTGGGCCAGTTGGGTCTCTATCGAGCCAGGCTGAGGATCGTGGTGGGGGGCGGCCAGCAGCAGCACCCGATCAGCCTGACCCAAACAGCGGTTTGTCCAAGTGGACGGGTGCGGGTCGGTGACGTAGAGCAGGTATTTTTGGCTGGCTGCCAACTCATCCAGCAGCGTCACTATCATCGGGTTATTGGTGGCGTCGGGAGCAGTTTGGGCGGCCTCTTCATGCCCGGCGCGTGCGTTAAAGGATGCTGCATCCACTGCCAGCGCGGCGCCAAAGGGGGTCATGGCCGCGGCCAACTCTCTGGCAAAACGGGCGGCGTCAACTGTGGCGCTCGTGGGCACAATGGCCAGGGTGAGTTGCTGCGGAGCCAACGGCTTGATTTGCTTCAGGTCTCGCTGCTGCCGCTCTACAATAATACGGGTAAGCTGCGTCATCATTTGTGGATATTCCTGCACAAAGCGGTGAAACCGTTCGGGGGTGATTTTGACCAGCTTTGTTTCACGTACTGCAAAGACAGTTCCCGAACGTGGTTCATCAGTAATCAGAGAAAACTCGCCGATGGTTTCACCAGGAGCAACTTCTCCGACAGCCACAGTTCCCCCGTTGCCGTTAACGATTGTGTACCGTAAACGGCCGTAAAGCACAATATACATCCCGTCGGATGGATCATCCTGACGGAAAAGCAGATCGCCGTTGGAAAGATGATGCCATTCTAACTGCTCCTGAAGCTGGTGAAGCCTGTTGACTGCCATTTCACCAAACAAACTCACCAGCACCCGGGCAAACTGTAGCCAGTGCCATTGGTTGGTAACCATGCCATCCATATCCATTAGGCCGTGCTTTTCAGCCACAGAAAGGTCGTCTAGCTGATCCATCTAACTATCTCCAAATTATTGTAACTATACAGACCCTAAGGGTTTTACTCCTGAGTAATTTAACCTATTGTGAAT
>JAHBVI010000241.1 GCA_019637635.1 Anaerolineae bacterium | reverse complement strand
ATGTATTACAGGTGAAGTTGGTAGTTTTGGAAATATAGTATTGGAAAAAGATTCTTTAATTAATTATAATGCTGGCAACCCTTTTTTTATAGGCCCCAATTTATATTTTAATAGTTTATTTGTTAAGAATTCCAACTTAGGCTTGCTTTTTTCGCATGGTATTGATAGTTTGGTTTCAGCCAATACTATCGTACTTAACTCTTCATTCTCTATAGGGTTAACCAGCTCATCGGATTTTGGTAAAATATCGATAATAAATTCAACTTTTTATGATTGTACGATGCATAATATTTGTAGTGGCGATGATTATACAATAAACCGTGTGCAAAACTCCGTTTTTAATCGCTGTACAGTTCAACACTTTTTTTTAAATAACAGTAACCTTGGCAATCTACCTCAATTTCACCTTCAAAACTGCGTCTTTGACAGCATAGACTGCGCCCCACCCTTCTACCAAGTCTTCTGCGAAAACGTTCAAACCGGCCTCGACCCCATGTTCGTCAACCCCGCCGCCGGCGACTTCCGCCTCCAGGGCTGCTCGCCCCTCGTCAACGCCGGCAACAACCTCCACGCCGCCAACATTCCCACCGACCTCGCCGGCAACCCCCGCATCCAGGACGGCACGGTGGACATCGGCGCCTACGAAACCCCCGCCCTCGCCCTCGCCGCCGAGCCGGAGGTCAAGGCCGCCTGCGCGGGCCTGCCCGACGGCGCCATCGCCCTGCCGCTCGTCGGCGAATGCCCGCCCCTCGCCTTCGAGTGGCAGTCCGGCCCCCTCTCCGGCGACTCGCTCTCCGGCCTCGCGCCCGGCACCTACCTGCTCACCGTCACCGACGCCAAGGGCAACTCCCTGACGGCCTCCGTCACCGTGCCCGCCGCCCCCGCGCCCACCCTGCAGGTGGACGGCCAGCCCATCTCCTGCTTCGGCGCCGCCGACGCCATGCTCTCCGTCAGGGCGCTCACCGGGAAGCCCCCCTTCGCCTACCTGTGGTCGCCCACCGGCACCACCGACTCGGTGGACGCGGGCCTCGGCCCCGGCCCGGCCTCCGTCACCGTCACCGACGGCTGGGGCTGCACGGCCACGTTTTCCTTCGACATCCCCGAGCCGGACACCCTGCAGTTCGCCGCCACCGTCACCCGGCCCTCCACGCCGCAGAGCGCCGACGGCGGCATCGTGGTGAACAGCGTGACGGGCGGCACGCCGCCCTACGCCTACCTGTGGGAGCCGGGCGGCGGCATGGGGAGCGTGCTTGCGGGGCTTTCGGAGGGCACTTACGCGCTGACGGTGACGGACGCGCGGGGCTGCGAGGCGGCGTGGACGTTCGAGGTGAAGGCGCTGGTGGGCGTGACGGAGGCGGAGGGCGTGGCCATGCTGGTCATCTGGCCGAACCCGGCGGGGGAGTCGGCGTGGCTGCGGTGGGAGGGGGCGACGCCTGCCTTGTTGGAGATGTACGACGCTCAGGGTCGGCTGGTTCGGTCGGAGCGGGTGTCGTCGGCGGGCGCGGCGTGGCGGGTGGGTCTGGGTGGCCTGGCCGCGGGGGCGTACGCGGTGGTCTTGCGCGACGGGCATGGGAAGGCGGTGGGCGTGGGAAGGTTGGTGAGGGGGTGAGGGGTGGCGCGGGGGCGCATGACATACCTGAAAATTGGTCATTGAACATTGAACATTGGTCATTTTTTTCAATGTTCAATGACTTACACAATCGGAGCAGGTGAGCGGGCCACGCCCCCGCAATGTTAATTTTTGGCACAAACCCTCCTTCCCGGTTTGATTCTGCGCCCCCCTTGATTATCTTTGCCACAGCCTTAGTTATATGAGTTTTATGTGTTCTTTGGACCAGTACCATGTATCCGACCGATATTTGAGTGTACGAGTACCCTGACAATAATCCCCACAGATTACCCGCGCGTTTTTCGGTGTTCGATTTTTTCCAGCGACGAAGGCAACCCTTTTTCTCGCGCCCGGCCGGGCCTCTAATCTGTTTTCCGTTAACAAGCCCTGCCCCCACAACGGGGGTCGTCCCTTGCTCGCGCGCAAAGGGCACGCCCTACGGCGCTCGCCGCGACACGACGCGGCGGCGAGTGGCAGGCCAATCATCCCTTGAACATCATGCAAACCGTTATTCATTCATTTTTCAAAAACCTTTTACCATGCTTGACAAAATTATCTTCCGAAAAAAACGGGGGGGGGAAACATTGAATCGCCCGGCACCCCATCTCAATCCCTTGCCCCTTTCGGCACGCTCATGGAAAACCCCGTCTCAAGAGCCCTGACACCCTGTTTTGCCCCGCACCGCCTGCTCAAGGCGGTTTTCCCGCTCCTCGGCTGGCTCGTTTTGGCATCAGGCCTGTCGGCACAGACAGGCCCGGCCATCCACCCGCCCTGCGGCTCCCTGCAGATAGAGATAGTGCCGTCGCCGTACGACGGGAGCGCCGACGACCAGCCCCTTTGCTTTCCCTGTTGCGGCCCCACCAACTGCCAGAGAATGCGATACGACGTTTTTTTGAGGGCCGTGCCGCCCGCGCCGGGCGCCTGGTCGAACGGCAACTTCAACATGGGCTACGCCCATTTGGTCGTGAAAGTCAGGCTCAACCTTGTGAAAGGCGCCGTCACGTCCATCAACGAGCCGCTCACCGAGGCGGCGACTTGCCTCGCCGCGTTTTTGGGCAACGGCAACCCCGCCGTCACCTTCGACGCCAAGGAGGGCGAGGCCACCCTTTTGGTGACAAACATGACGGGCGAGGTCACGCCCCTCGTCCCCTTTCAGCAATACCGGACCACCCAGCCGCTCTTTCAGGTCTTCGTGGACGGCTTTCCGGGGGAGGAGTTCGGACTGGAGTGCGCCGAGCTGAGCTACGTCAACGATTTCCATGTGTGCACGAGCCAGCCGGGCTGCATCGGGAACACCGTCTCGACGTTTCCGCCGCCCTCCGTCGCGTCCGCGGCCACCTTGTCCCTCGAGGCCAATTGTGTCAGCCCGCTCTTCATGCTCGTCCCCGTCACGGTGTCCATGCTTCCGCCAAACGTGAATTTCATGGATTTTGCTGTGGAAATCGCTTGCGCGGGCCCCAACGCGCCCCGGATGAACGCCCCCCCGCAAGCGACGGGCTTCAACGGCGGCATCCCGCTCCCGACGGTGCGGGTTTTGGAGATGGAGGACAAGGTCAGGTACCTCTTGCACGCCAGGTACCCGTCGTTTTCGGCATCGGGGCTTCCGGGCGGCACGGTTCTTTTCACCATCCGCGTGCCGAGGCCCGAGGATGCCGGCGAGACGCACACCCTCACGGCCACCCTGAGGCCGGGGCGCGTCCGAAGCGGACAGAGCATCGGCACCGGCCCCAGTTTTCAGTGCCACGCTTTTTCCCCCGACTCCGAAGGGTCGGTCGAGTGCGCCCACGTGGGCGAGCCGCCCTGTCCCGACATGTGGCTGACGGTGGAGCCTTCGTCGGTGCCGCCCAGCGAGTGCGGGAACTTGACGGCTTACGCGCGACTGAACTGGAACTTCGGCAATGAGCCCACCCGAGCATTCAAAATTTTCAAGGCGCTGCTCGAGTTCGACCTGCAGCCGGGCGTGACCATATCGGGTGCCTATCTGGAGAACATAACGTGCCCGACATCAGCCCCTTACGATTGCCCGGGCGGCTGTTTTTATGTGTCGGGCAACACCGTCAACCTGTGCATCAACGATGCCGACGGCATCACCCTCGATGCCAACACCCGCATCCGGATAGAGTTTAATGGCAACGGCGGCTGCGTGATGAGTGGCAAGGCGCGGCGCGTGACCGTCAAGCGGATAATCCAGAACGTCTCGACCGACGAGTGCCGCCCCGCCATCCACAACATGGGCCTGCTTTGCCCCAAAAAAATCGAGGGTGACATCGCCATGGAGAACGGCTGCTTCGTGGATGCCGTGAGCGTGCACGTCGCGCCCGTGGGCGGGGGGTGCGCTCCCATCAATTTCGTCGCCAACCTGCCCAGCGCCTCGTCTTCCTGCGCGGTGCCATACTCAAAGTGCGTGTGCGAGGGCGTCAGCCAGTATCAGGTCACCCCCGCCAAAAACGACAACCCCCTCAACGGCGTGACCACCTTCGACCTCGTGCTCATCCAAAAGCACATACTTGGGCTGGAAGTCCTGGACAGCCCCTATAAGATGATTGCCGCCGACGCGAACAAATTAGGGGGCGTAACAGCCTTCGATATTGTTGAATTCAGAAAGTTGATATTGGGTATTTACAATGAATTGCCTAACAACACCTCGTGGCGTTTTGTGCCCAAGTCGTATGTGTTCCCCAATCCAAGCAACCCTTTCCAAACCACTTTTCCAGAAAATGGAATATATATCCTTCCCACCACCGAAGCCGACTTCGTGGCCATCAAGGTGGGCGACGTCAACCTGAGCGCCCTGACGGGCTGCTCCAACGATTGCGACGCTTTTCAAAAACCCGTCGGCGAGGCCGCGCTCGAAATCCCCGCGAGCGGCCTGCGGGCAGGTGAGCACCGGGCGTTCCCGGTGCGGGCCGCCACAGGCACGCCCCTCGTCGCCTGGCAGATGGCCCTGCGCTTCGACCCCGACGCGCTGGAGCTTGTCGGCCCCGCGCAGGGCGACCTGGGGAGCCTCAACGAGGGCAACTTCGGCCTCACTCAGGCCGGGCAGGGCCTCGTCCGCGCCCTGTGGTTCGCCCAGCCCGGCGAGGAGGCGCCCCTGCAAGCAGGCCAAACCCTGTTCCGCCTCGCCTTCCGGGCCAAGCGCGACATCCCCGACCCGGGCGGGCTTTTGCGCCTCGACGACGAGGCGCTTGCCGGGCTGGGCTGGGGCGAGGCGGGCGATGCCTACGCGCTCCGGCTGAGGGTCGCGCCGGAAACGGAAAGCCGCGAGCAAGCCGGCGACAACCCCCTGTCGGCGACCTGTCGCCCCAACCCCGCCGCCGCCGAGGTCGGCTTCGACCTGACGATGCCGCAAGCGGGCAAGGCACGGCTGTCCATATACGGCGCCTTCGGCACGAGGGTCTTTTTCCGCGAGTACGCATTGGAACAAGGCCCGCACGCGCTGACCGTGCCGCAAGCCGCCGAGTGGCCCGCGGGGGTATATCACTGGGAGCTGCGGCACGGCAAGCAGCGGGCGAAGGGCACCTTCATCCGGCAATGACGGACGCGCCCGCTTCTCAAGTCAGGCGGTGACATCGAGCCACCGCCTGACTCTTCCGACGAATCGCTTTCAAACACGAACCAAGCACACAACTTTTCTCATGAAAAACATCCTACTCCTCTCCATACTCCTCCTCGGGGCGCTCGGCCCCGCCCTCTCCCAAAAGCGCCTCCACGTCAACCACGCCGCTACTGGCCTGAACAACGGCTCCTCCTGGACGGATGCCTACGCCGACCTGCACGCCGCCCTCGCCGCCGCCCAGCCCGGCG
>JAHBVI010000240.1 GCA_019637635.1 Anaerolineae bacterium | reverse complement strand
GACTCTTTTCACGAACAGGGGCAGTTAAACCAGGCCAAAGCGTTGATTGCCGTCTGTGAGCAGCGGTGGGAAGAGGCGTTTGCCTGTTTTGCCACGGCCGTGCAAAACACCGAGACCGTTGGCGCGCGCTGGTTCCAGGCAGACCTGACCCGGCAGTGGGCGGAAGCGCACCTGGCGCGCGGCGAACCGGGCGACCGCCAGCGCGCCCGCGAACTGCTGCAACAAAGCGAAACCGCCTTCGCCGCCATGCAAAACGCCTACCAACTGGCGCGGGTGCGGGCGCTGCTGGCGGAGGTATAGTATAACAACGGATTTTCAGGATGGGCGGATTAACAAAATCCGGCCATCCTGAAAATCCGCGTCCTTCCCTATGGCCGTAACCAACTCACCCCACCCGCTGTCCCCACCCACACCGAACCATCCGCCGCCACGGCCACCTGGGTTACGTGGTTGGCCGCCAGGCCAACGGCGGCGGTGAAATGACGCCACGCACGGCCGTCATACCAATACAGACCCGCTGTTGTGCCCACCGCCAGCGCGCCGTTGTCCGCCGGGGCCAGCGCCGTTATCTGGGCGAAGGAAGCCGGGGTACTGACGGTCTGGCGACGGCCGGCCAGATGGCGCACCAACCCACTTTCCGTCACCACCCACACCGCACCATCCGGGGCTACGGCCGTGACCGCCTTCACCAACGTTCCCGACCGCATCCGATTCCCGCCATCCAGCCGCCAAAAGGCAGGGCCATTCACGCCCCACACCTGCCCCTGCCGGTCTACCAGGACCCCCGCCCAGGTAGGCGGTTCGCCGCCCTGCTCAATCCGGCAAATGGTCACTTCGCTGCTGGTCAGCAACAGCAACCCCTTATCTGTGCCCAACCAGGCATCATCGCCCACGCCCACCGCCAGGCTGTTCACGGCCGCCTGTAACCCCTCATCCGTGGCCACGCGCTGCCAATTTCGCTCCCCGATATTACCTGCCCCCCAGAAAACTCCGCCGCCAAAATGGGCCACCCACAATGTTTCTGCCACCGGTAAAATGGCGCTTACGGGTGCGCGTTCGCTGCCTGTAGGCATTGGTTTTTCAATGACAATCTCGCCCGCCCTTACCCGGTAAACACGGCCGTCAAACGTACCCACCAGCAAGGAAGCATCGGCATCCACCACCAGCCGCGTAATGGGCGAACGCTCCTGCCCCGGCAACGGCCGTAACAGCCACACCTCCTCCGGCGCCAACTGCCACAAACCCTGGGACGATCCGGCATAGATACGGCCGTCGGCCGTTTGTGCCAGCGCCGTCACCTCCCCCATCGGCTGCCCATCCACCGCCGGGAAGGTCTGCCACTCCGCCCTATCAACCGGCCAGAAAAAGACCCCGGCATCCGCTGCCAGCCAGAAACCGTGCGCCGTCACTAACTGGTCATACACCTGCTGCACAGGGGGCAAGGGAATGGGGGTCAGGGCACGGCCGTCCGGCGCAAAGGCAAACAAACCATCGGCATTAAAAAACCAGAGCGTTCCCTCTGGCCCACTGCTGAGCGCCCGCACATTATCCAACAGCGCCGTGCGCCATTCACCATCCTGAAAAAAGGCCAACCCCTTATCTGTGCCTGCCCACAACGTCTCTCCTCTCAGGGTGATAGTTTGCACGTTATCAGATGGCAGACCGTCCAATGTGGTGAAAACACGCCAGTTATCCTCAGCATAACGGGCCAATCCCCGGTCGGTGGCAAACCAGAGCGCGCCATCGGCCGTCTGCAACCCGGCGCGCACATAAACAGAGGGCGGCCCTGGCGCCGGGCAAACGACCGGTTGCCAACCATCCAGCGCGGCGTTATACCGGGCAATACCCTGGCTGGCCGCCGTGAACGCCACCACCGGCTGCCCATTGGCATCGAGGGTGAGGGCGGACACGCCTGCACTGAGCGTGGTCGAAGTGGCCGTGCTCACCAACCCATGCGTCGTGGTATAGGTGCGCCAGGTTGCGCCCTCAAAGCGGCTCACCCCTGCCGCGCTGCTGACCCACACAGCGCCATTAGCCGCCGCCAGCCCGGTCACCTGCTGATCGGGCAAGTCGGCCGGAGCGGTAAACAAGCGGTCATCGCCGCCATTGTCGGCGTAAAACAGGCCGCCGGGTATGGTTAGCAGCAGGCCATTGGGCCACACGGCCGTCACCCGCAGCGCCGGTAACACCACACCGGCCGTGGTGGCTACCGGCGTCGGGCCGGTGGTATCAAACAAGGTCAATCCGGCTGCCGGGTCCGCATAAGCCAGCCAGACGGTGTTATCAGGTACGGCCGTGACCCGGCTGACAGCGTCATTCACCAACCCATCCCCCGACGTGTAGATTTGCCAGCGTTTGCCATCATACCGCTTCAGGCCGCCCGGCGTGGCCGCCCACACCATGCCATCGGGGGTAATGGCAATGTCTTGAATGTCATTGATGTTCAGGCTGCCCACGTGAGTGATTTCCTGCCAGCGACGGCCGTCCCACCGCGCCACACCATTATCCGTCCCGGCCCACACCGTCACCCCATCCGGGGCCACCGCCAGGGCGCGCATTTGCTCGCCGGGTAGCTGAAAAAAGCTGCGGGCGCGGGTGTGGCTGTACCAGCGACGGCCGTCATACTGCCCCACGCCCGCATCCGTCGCCGCCCACACCATGCCGTCGGCCGTGACTGCCAGGTCGGTGATGTGGTTGGCGGGCAACCCGTCAGCAGTGGTAAAGGTCTGCCAGGAACGGCCGTCATACCGGCTCAGGCCGCCTGACTCTGTGCCAAACCACAACGCCCCGTCGCGGCCAACGGCCGTGCTGGTGACAATGTTTTCGGCCAATCCATGTTCGGTGGTAAATCGCGTGACTTCCCCGGTGGCCCACGCCCACACCACCACGCCGCCATCGGTGGCTGCCCAAAGCAGTCCCTCGTGCAACACCGCATCATTCACGCTTTGCGGGGCGGTGAAACTTGTCCATTGGGGGTGAATGACAACCGGCCGTGGCAAACCAGACCAGGCGACGGGCGTGCCTACCGGCGACGGCCGTGCCAGAATGGGATAGGTGGAGAGCAGATAAATCAGCCCGGCCAGGCAGGCCAGCAGCAGCAGCCCCATAAACCCGGCCAGCGCCAGACGCATAGGACGAGACATGGCTTGATGCGAGAAACGTGAAACGTGATGCGTAAGGAATCACGTTTCACGTTTCATTGCTTCGACCGTAACTCTTGGGAAAGCAGATAGAAGAGAAAACCCAACATGAGCATCATACCAAAGGCAACGATGCCCAAAAAGAAGCTAACGGCCGTACTCACCGTCAGATAGTTCTGCGTGATAGCCACCGTGCCTAACACGCACAAAATGAAGCTAAACAGCAGCATCACACTGCCGATCACCAACCATTGGTTTTTGTTCACGGTACTCTGGCCGGGCAGAACGGTGGCCTGCTGCGGGCGCTGCGGATTGTAGTAGAGGCGCACGGCCGTGTCCGGCCTGTATTGCAGCGCCACCTCCCGCGCCCACTGTTTGCTGCCCTCACGCTGACCGTTGGCGTCGGACGGCCGTTGTTTCACCGTGTAATCTTTTCCCCCCACACTGTAACTCAGGCTGATTTCCGCCTGGTACACATTTTGCCCTTTTACTTTTTTGCCGGTGTCCACAATGGTATTGTTGGTCACGGCCGCTTTCAACATCGGCCATTCCTTGCTGGCCCCGGCCCGCTTCAGTTCGTCGTACTTCAGACCAAGCGTTACGGCGCTCACAGCCGGGGTGAAGATCATGAGGAGTTGAATGAGTAGTGCAATCATAGTGGCCTAATGGTAATGCCAAATTCGTTCATGGCAAATGGTAAAACTCTCCTGTCAGGCGTCATTCCCAGGCGCCCGCAGCTTTTCTAGCTGCTGTTGCAATTTGTAATTGGGCATTCGCGGCAGCAACGCCTCATACAGTTGCACGGCCGTTTGCCACACCGCCTCATCCCCTGTCATCTGCCACCAATAAAAATGCAGTTCCGCCTGGTAATCGGCATTGGTAAACTCGGCAATCATGGCGCGCAGATGGGTCACGGCCGTTTCCCGTTCGCCAAACTGATTAACCAGGCGCGCTTGCAGCAAACGGCCGTCATACGCCAATTTCTGGTCCCCCGCCGAACCGCTCAACGGCAGCGCCTCTACCAGCACTAGGCGGCATTGCTCATACTTGCTATGCGCAAAAAATATCTCCGCCTGATGCACCAGCGCCCCTGGCAAGAAGCGCGTATTGCCCAATGTGCGGCACAAATCCACCGCCTGCTGCGCCAACTCTTCGGCCAACTCACGCTCTCCCAAGAGCATGGCCGTTTCCGCCCGGTTCATCAGCCAGATTGACGAGGTAATGTGGTCACCGATCTCCTGAGACAGCGCCATTGCCTGCTCATACCGCGCCTGCGCCGCTGCATATGCCCCCATTTCACTATGCATCACCCCCAACCAACCCAGACTGTTTGCCATACCGCCTTTATGTTCCAATGCCTGGTATGTCTGCAAAGCATGTTCAAAACAGGCAATGGCCCGTTCAAAATTACCAATGCGCTTATAGACGTTGCCCAGCCGCAGCATCATATTGGCCGCCACCTGCCGCGCGCCGACGGTCTGCACGGCCGTCAGCGCCTGCTCGTAATAATCCAACGCCCGCTCATACTGCCCCAAACGCAAATAGATGGTACCCAGATTACCCAGATTCACGCTCAGTTCCGCCTGATTGTTCAACAAACGCCACAACTGAATCGCTTCTTCATAAGCGGCCACGGCCGTTTCATGTTCACCGCGATGGGCATGGACAATCCCCTGTTTCCCGGCGGCTTTAGCCACCAGATCGGGCAGCCCCACCTCCTCCGCCTGCGCCCGCGCCAGGTGCAGCCACTGCGCCGCCTCCGCCAGTTTGCTTTGGGCCAGGCACATGACCCCCAGGCTGATATGGCTGTTGATAATGCCACGCACATAACCCAATCCTTTGGCGACCGCCAACGCCTGTTGGCAGGTGGTCTGCGCCAGCGCCGCCTCCCCCTGGTCTTGCTGAATCGCCGCCAACACAATGGCATTCTGGACAATGGCCTGTTTGTAGCCAATCGCTTCAGCCAGCGCCAGGGCTTGCTGGCTGCACGCCAACGCCTGGGGATAGTCGGCCTTCAGCCGATAAACTTCGGCCATATTGCCTAACAATGTAGACATCTCCGTCTGGTCGCCCACTGCTTCGTATACCTGCCGGGCCTGGCTAAAGGCCGCCAACGCCGCCTCATACCGGCTCTGAATCTGGTACATCTGGCCGATCTGGTTGAGGGCGCGGGCGTAGCCCCGGTTGCGATTGGGTGTGGGGAAAAGGGTCACGGCCGTGTCCAGACAATGTCGCGCCTGGGCAAACTGCCCCAGATGGCGCTGCCACTCACCCTCCAGGCCAACTGCCTGCGCCCGCAAATCTATCTCATCCAACGCCTCTGCCAGCTTTTGCGCCTGTTGCGCCTGCTCAATCGCCACCTGATACTGGCCCGTCTGCCCTAAAAAGTGAGAGAGCTGCAAATGGAACTGCGCCTGCAACACGGCCGTTTCTGCCGACGCTGGCCAGCCCTCTGCCATGGCCAACGCCGCTAAAAACTGCCTCTCCCCCTCCTCAAACAACCCCACCACATGG
>JAHBVI010000024.1 GCA_019637635.1 Anaerolineae bacterium | reverse complement strand
ACTCTTGCCCCATACTGCCCGGCAAAGTTACAATCTCACCGGAGAGTAACGCTCATGTCCGCAACAGTACAGGTAAGACACGTAACCGAAGATGATTTACCGGCAGTGCGCGATTTGTTTTATCGCAGCTACGGCGAGGAATACCCTTACAAGGAGTTTTACAGCGATGAATGGCTGAAGCGCAGTATTTACCGGGACAGCTATTTGTTTTTGTTGGCGGAGGTAGACGGCCGTGTCGTGGGCACCGCATCTGTCTACTTTGAAGTGGGCGCCTACTCTGACCTGTGCGGCGAATTTGGCCGGTTGGCCGTAGACCCCCATTTCCGCGACGCCGGCGTAGGCAGCGCCCTGATGCAAGCCCGGCTGGACTTTGCCACCAAACGGCTGCACTTTGGCCTTTCTGAATGCCGCACCGCTCACGACTACGCCCAACGCATCTCCGAAAAATTTGGCCTGCGCCCCATTGGTTTCCTGCCCCAGAAAGTATTGCTGGAAAACCGGGAAAGCCTGGTGATGATGGCCAAGACGTTTGGTCCTGCACATGATTTGCGCTCCAACAACCCCCGCGTCATCCCCGAAGCATTCTCGCTGGGGCAGTTGGCGCTGCGCAACCTGGGCTTCCACAACGACATCATCGCCGTGGAAGATGCCGATGGCTACCCCATTGGCGAAGGTTTTCAGGTGGAGGAATTGTCAGAAACGCTGCTGCCGTACCTGCTGCGCATTGAACGCGGCCGTTTGTCCCGCCGCCAGGTATTTGGCAATTTGCAGTTGAGTTATGGCCTGTTCATGCTGGAATCGCGCAATTCGCGTTACCTGGTGGCGCGGGAAGATGACCGCATTGTGGGCGCGATTGGTTTCACGCTGGATACCATTGGCCGCAGCATCAAAGTGCTGGAATTGATAGACCTGCGCGATGACGTGGCCGGTTTTTTGCTTAAAGAACTGGACCTCTGGGCCAAAAATGTGTACGGCGCAGAGTATCTGGAAATTACCGTCAGCGCCTATTGGCCGGACATACAACGCACCCTCAGCAATCTGGGTTTTGTGCCCGTGGCCTATTGCCCCTCCTTTGTATTTCACGAGGTGGAACGGCTGGACACCATCAAAATGGCCAAGCTATACGTGCCGCTGGATATTGATTGGGCGGTGCTGACGGCGCCCAGCCGCGAGATTTTTGACCTGGTGCGCGCCGGTTTTGAAGAAAAGCGGCTGGGTATT
Organism: Anaerolineae bacterium; assembly: GCA_019637635.1. Classification (GTDB taxonomy): domain Bacteria; phylum Chloroflexota; class Anaerolineae; order Promineifilales; family Promineifilaceae; genus CAADGU01. Next base: position 62,832 of record JAHBVI010000024.1, on the reverse strand, counting down.
TCCGTCAATGAGACCACGCGACAGATGGCAATTTTTGCCGGGCTGGAAGAAGGGGAATTGGCGAAGATCGCCGGGCTATGTGCGGTGATGGCGTTTCCACCGGGCAGCGTGGTGTTACGCGCCGGGCAAACCAGCAATATCTTTTACATGATCATGGAAGGCAGTATTGACATTTTGAGCGAAGACAATACGCGGACGCTGGCGCGCATTCACGCCGGGGATTTTCTGGGGGAAATTTCGTTGGTGAGCCAGCAGCCGCACGTGGCTACGGCCGTGACCCACACCGCCTGCAAACTGGTGGCCCTGCAACGGGATGACTTTGAAAAGCTGTGTCACCGTTACCCCCGCCTGGGCCTGAAAGTGATGCGCAACATCGCTATTAACGTGGGCCAAAAATTGCACCTGCGTAATCAGGTAATTCCCTGAAATTCCCCCTTCTTTCCGCTTTATTTCGTGTTACAATCCCCGGTACTTATTGTCCTTGCGACTTAATAAGAGGAAGGGAGAAAATGACATCCTTATACCACGTCGTGAGCGTTGAGGACGATGGCGGTATTTATTCACTCATTGAGGCCACGTTACGGCCGTTGCCCGTGCAATGCCACCACGCCCGCAACGGTGAAGAAGCGTTAAAGCTCATCCCCGAAGTAAAACCAGATGTCGTTGTATTAGACCTGGGCTTGCCGGATATTACCGGCTGGGATTTGCTGGATCGGCTCAATGACCTGGATGACTGCCATCCTGACGTGGTGCTGCTTTCGGCGCTGGTGGAAGGGGGACGCCCCATACGGTTTGGCCGGGAGATGTTCAACCGGGTGATCACCAAACCGTTTGTGCCCGCCGAACTGCGGCACAGCGTGTCCGAACTGTTGGGACTGGCGTAATCAAAACCGGCTGATCTGGTTCAAAATATCATGCACCAGTTTGAGCAAAGTTTGGGTGCTGGTTTCGCCAATGGCTACGGCCGTGTCCGCCTTGCTCGCCCGAAAATACAAACTCCGCAAAAACATCTTGATGTTGATTGCCTGCCGGTATGAAGCCGGGAACGGCTCTTTCTCTTGGGCCAGGGGAATAAAGCTGTTGAGCCACGTTTTTACTTCGGCTTCCTTTAAGAGCTTGCGTTCCAGGCAGGCCAGGACGGGAATCGCCAGCCGTTCATCTTCTTCAAAGTTATACACCAGCTGGGGATTGGCAACCTTTTCCCGGATCGCCTGCAAAATATCTAGCAAATCGGCAGCATTAAGTTCTTTGCAGCGGGCCAGGTCATCTAAAGCATCGGCGGCGTGGGCCACGGCGTGCGCCCACCCTTTGTCACCCTCCACAACAAACCCGCGAAAATCTTGTTCCTGAGCCAGATAAGCCAGCACCCGCTCCTTCACATGCAGCAGTTCATCCCGACTGAGAAACGGCCGTCGCCGGTGCGCAATCAATAGTAACGGCAGCAGCAGCATGGAAAAAGTGCGTGTAAAAACCGAATCTGTCTCCTTCTCCCCCAGGCGATAAAACAGGTGCATATCATCCAGGGCCACCGCCAAAATTTCTTTGTACTGCTCCTCCGAGAATAATTCGCGCTCATCCATCATCCAGGTAGCCAGGCAGGTGTAAATCAAATCGTCCCGCAGTTCACTATCCACTGCCCCGATGTGTGGCAGCATTTCCCGCACCCGCTGGTACGCATCCACCCCATCCGGCAGCTTAAACGCATCCGCCGCCAATGGTAAAAGTCGTTCTTTTAGAGCCTGTTCACTTAACTGCATCGTTTTACCTGTGCCCTCTCCATCTTTTGCGTCTGGCTTATTTAAGAAAGGAGATAAAGGCATGGCTCATAAGGCGCGATTTGTCTTTTACAAATTACCCAAAACTGTCATTCCGAGCGCAGTCTTCGGAGCGAGGAATCCCTCTCCTTGACCAGGAGTAAGATTTCTCCTCGAAGGCTGGCCTGTCCTGAGGCATCGAAGGGTCGGAATGACACGATGACATTGAATTTGTAAAGATGCGCCGGTAGTTTTCTGAACCATACCGAGATAAAAAAAGGATGTTCCGGTAATCAGGCAATTGTATCCGCAGCAAACTGGTTTCCACAACACCCGGAAATGCGGTTACAATTACCTCGATATGGACAGACTCTTTTTTATGCTTGGTTCCGCTCTGATGTTTTTAGGCGTGGCCGCGGGCGCGTTTGGGGCGCATGGGTTGGCAGCTTATTTCCAGCAGCACCCCACACTCAAAGGGACGTATGACACGGCCGTGCAATACCACACCCTGCACGCCCTGGCCGTCTTTGTGGCCGCCTGGGCCGCCGCTAAATGGGGCGGCAGCCTGCCCACCTGGGGTGGCTACCTCTTCCTGCTGGGCATCCTCATCTTCTCTGGCAGCCTGTATTTATTGGTCGCCACCCGCCTGCGCTGGCTGGGCATGATCACCCCCCTCGGCGGCATCGCTTTCCTGGCCGGTTGGTTTTGCCTCTTTCTGGCAGCCTACCGCAGCCAATAACAAGCCAGACATCCGATTTCTCAAAGAAATCGGATGTCGCTACTTATGACTTTAACGACTCGCCCCGCTTCAATGGCTGACCTGCAAGCCATCGTCACCTTGCGCAACGAGGCATCTTTGGATACACGTGGCACGCCGATTACGGCCGACCACTGGCAGCAACGTGCCTGGCTGGAAAATGGCGTCAATCTGGCAGCGGATAGCCGGGTGGTGGAAACGGCCGACGGCCGTATCATTGGCTATGTGGAACTGTCGAGCGAACACCCGTTTGTGGTTCACGAGATGTCTGGCGCGGTGCATCCGGCCTTTCGTGGGCAGGGTATTGGCGGGCAACTGGTGGCCTGGGCGGAACAACGCGCCCGGCAAGGCATAGCCAAAGCGCCGCCAGATGCTCGCCTGCTGCTGCACTGCCCCTTGTTTGACCGGGACATGCCGGGACAAATGCTGCTACAAGATCATGGCTTTGCTGTAGTGCGCAAATTTGTGCATTTGCAGATGCAACTGACCGGCCCGCCGCCCGCACCGGAACTGCCACCAGGAGTTGTGATACGGCCGTTGCAAGCCACCGATTGGCCCAAAGTTGGCCCCGCCCTGGAAGAAGCGTTTGCGGACCACTGGGGCGTCCTGCAATACGAAATGGACGAGCCGGACGGGGGTGATGCCGTTCGGCCTCAACGAGACCCCGCCATCTTCCGCCCCGACTATTTCAATTCGCCCGGCCTCTGTTTTGTGGCCTGGGCGGGTGATGAAGTCGCCGGTTCCTGCCTGTGCAATGAAAAATCGGTGGAGAATCATGAAGCCGGTTATCTGGTCAGCCTCAGCATCCGTCGCCCCTGGCGGCGGCAAGGGCTTGGTCTGGCGCTCACCCATACCGCGCTGGCCGAATTTTACCGGCGCGGCATCCGCCACATCCTCACCGACACGGACGGCGACAGTTTCACCCGCGCCTACCAGCTTTATCAGAAGGCCGGTATGCACATTTACCGGCGCGAAATTGTGTATGAAAAAGTATTGCGTCCGGGCACGGAATGGCTCAGACGCAATCCTGTGGAGGTTTGATGAATCCCTTTGGTGTTCCTGGCATTACCGCCCAAGAACTGGCGCAAAAACGAGCCAACAACGACTCCTTCATTTTGCTCGATGTACGCGAACCATATGAACTGACCTATGCCCATTTGGGTGAGGGCGTCACCCTGCTGCCTCTGAGCGATCTGGCCCGCCGCCAGCTAGCGGCGCTGCCGCCGGAAATTGCCGATAATAAAGAGGCCGACATCGTGGTGCTGTGCCACCACGGCAATCGCAGCGCCCAGGTAACAGCCTGGCTGCAACACAACGGCTGGGCCAACGCCGTCAACGCCGACGGCGGCATTGAAGCGTATGCGCTTGAGGTTGACCCCTCGGTTGGCCGTTATTAGTAAACCGTAACCCATGACCCGTAATCCGATAACGGCTCACGGATTACGGATAACGAATTACGAACCACAGACACAATGCCCGACTACCTCAAAGTGTACGAAGTAGGCCCCCGCGATGGGCTGCAAAATGAAGCCACCCCCGTCAGCACGGCGCAAAAGAACCGGCTGGTGGATGGGTTGGTGGACGCCGGTTTGCAGCATATTGAGTTGACCAGCTTCGTCCACCCCAAAGCAGTGCCCCAAATGGCGGATGCGGATGAGGTTACGGCCGTGAACCGGCAAAAATACCCCCACATCAACTTCGTCGGCCTCGTCTTCAACCAGCGCGGCTACGACCGGGCGCTGGCGGCGGGCTGCCGGGCCATCGCCTGCGGCGTCAGCGTCAGTGAGACATTTAGCCAGAAAAACACGCGCATGTCCTCCCAGGAAGCCCAGGCCATCAGCCGCAGCCTGGTGGAGCAGGCCCGGCGTGATGGTCTCTGGACACGCGCCTACGTCATGACCGCCTGGGTCTGCCCCTTTGAAGGGCCAACCCCGCCGCAGCGCACCATCGCCGTCGCCGAGGCGCTGTGGGACCTGGGCGTGGACGAACTGGCCATTGCCGACACCATCGGTTTTGCCAATCCGCTGGATGTGGGGCGGCTGATGGAAAATTTGGGCCGCCGTCTGGACATGAACCGGCTGGCGGTGCATCTGCACGATACGCAAGCCATGGGGTTAGCGAACGCCACCACCGCTCTGCAAGCCGGGGTGCGCATTTTTGATAGCAGCATTGGTGGGCTGGGCGGCTGCCCCTTTGCCCCTGGCGCGGCGGGCAATCTGGCCACCGAAGACCTGGTATTCCTGGCCTACAAAATGGGCATGGGCACAGGCGTGGATTTCCAAAGATTATGGGACGTGGTGCAAGAATTGGAAACGTATATTGGCCGTCCCATTGGCGGCCGTATCCGCGCCTGGTGGGAGAGCTATTGTCATATGGAACCGGCGGTGGAGTTTAGATAGAGATTGGAGATTGGAGATTGAGAGATTACCCAATCTCCAATCTCTAATCCCCAATCTCCTGCATTATTCCCCCAAACTGCTCAATTTCCACCAAGGTGTTGTAACAATGAAATGAGACACGCAGGTAGGTATTGCCCTCTCTGTCCAGATGTTTGACGAGGATGACGTCCCGGTCGGCTAAGGCAGCGACGAGTGTGTCTGCTTCGGCGCTGCTCCGGTTTACGGCAAAGGTGACAATGGGGCCATGCGCCGGTTGCGGGGAGATGACGCGGTAGCCCAGGTTGGTGAGTACGGCCGTCGCCCGCTCCGACAGCGCGCGGGTATGCCGGTCAATATGTTCCACCCCCAATTCTCGCAGCAGCCCCAGGCTTTCCACGATGGCGATGATACCCGGCATATTTGGCGTGCCGGACATGAAACGTTGTGCGGCAGGCAGTGGCGTCAGGTCATATTTCAGCCAGTGCAAATAATCAACGGTGGCGTTGCTGCCAATAGCGCGCGGCTGCAACTGTTCGGCTATTTCTTGCCGGACGTATAAAAAGCCCTGACCGGGCAGCGCCAGCAATGATTTTTGGCCGCCGCAGGCCAGCACGTCAATGTGCATCGCCTGAACGTCAATGGGCATATGGCCGATGGCTTGAATGGCATCCACCACAAAAAGGATGCCGCGTTCCTGGCAGAAACGGCCAACGGCCGTCAGATCCGTGCGATGTCCTGTAAAAAATTGAATGGCGCTGGCGGCAATCACCCGCGTCCGGTCGTCTACATACGGTTGCAGCGCCGCCAGCGTCAGGCCACCGTCGGCAGAAGGAACCAGCCGCGACTCCACGCCTTCCCGCGCCAGACTCATCCAGGGATACACATTGGAGGGGAACTCCACGTCACAAAAAACCACATTATCCCCCGGCTGCCAGGCCATCGCCTGGGCCACCGCGTTCAGCCCGGCCGAAGTGGTGGCGCTGGGCACAATTTCCCGGGGGGAAGCGGCGTTCAAGAACACGGCCATCTCCTGCCGCAGCCGCTCGGCATAAGGCAGTCCATGTTCCATCCAGAAGCGGCCCGGCTGCCGGGCAAATTCATCAATCGCCCACTTCACTCTGGCCTGGGTGCGGGCCGGTAAGGGAGAAATACCGGCATGATTAAAATAAAGCGCCTCGCGGCTGCCGGGAAATTCGTCTGCACGTAATTGTTCTACGTTGTACATCTGTGACTGCCACCTTATATAATTGCGTAACTGAGTAATTACCCAATTACTCAGTTACTTCATTTTACCACCCATCAGGAATTCTTGCCGATGCGATTGACGCCACAATTACTGTTGTCCGCTTATTGTGAGGGGATATTTCCGATGGCGCATGAAGACGGTATCTATTGGTATGATCCCGACCCCCGCGCCATTATCCCCCTGGACGGTTTTCACGTGCCCCGCCGGTTGGCACGCATCGTGCGCAGCGGGGTGTTTGAGGTGCGGGTAGATACGGCATTTACGGCCGTGATGCAAGCCTGCGCCGCTCCTTCTGACGGCCGTGAAACCACCTGGATCAGCCCCGAATTCGTCCGCGCCTATACCGACCTGCACCGGCGCGGTTTTGCCCACAGCGTGGAGTGTTGGCAAGACGGCCGTCTGGTGGGCGGGTTGTATGGCGTCTCCGTGCAGGGGTTGTTCGCCGGGGAAAGCATGTTCAGCCTGGCCCCCAACGCCAGCAAAGTGGCCCTGGTACACCTGGTTCACCGCTTACAGCGTGGCGGCTTTCAACTGCTCGATACCCAATTTATGACGGCTCATTTGCGCCAATTTGGTACAATCGAAATCTCCGCCGCCGCCTACAAACGGCGGCTGGCGCAGGCACTTTTAGTAACGGCAAAATTTTAGCGACGTGTTCCACTGTTCAGGTACGCCAGTGTTTACGTGAACACCTGAACACCTGAACACCTGAACACCTGAACACCTGAACACCTGAACACTTGAACACATAAACTCATAGACACCGTATCGAGGAGAGAAGAACCATGACCGACAAATTAGACCGGACCGACGTGCGTATTTTCAGCGGCCGTTCCAACCGGCCGTTGGCCGAACAGATCGCCAACCATTTGGAACTACCCCTGGCTGAGACCACTTTTTCCCGGTTCAGCAACGACAACCTGTTTGTACAGTTGGGCCGGAGTGTGCGTGGCCGGGTAGTCTACATTGTGCAATCGTTGACGCCGCCCGTCAGCGACCATCTGGTGGAACTGCTGATGATGCTGGATATTGCCAAAAGCGCCGCCGCCCGCGAAATCCACGCCATCATCCCCTACTTTTCTTATGCCCGCTCCGACAAAAAAGACGCGCCGCGCATCTCCATCACTGCCCGCCTGATCGCTGACCTGCTGGCAACTTCCGGCGCTACCCACATTATGACCATGACGCTGCATTCACCGCAGGTGCATGGCTTTTTCAGCGTGCCGGCCGATCCGCTGACGGCGCGCATGGAACTGGCGAACTACATCCGCCAGCGCGACCTGGACCCGGTGCGGGACGTGGTGGTGGCCCCCGATATGGGGCGGGCCAAACCGGCGGCCCGTTTTGCCCGCGACCTGGGGCTGTCTATTGCCTCGGCCGACAAAGTGCGCATTTCCGATACAGAAGTGCGCATTGGCGGCTTGATCGGCCGCCAGGTGAAAGGGTTCAAACGGGCAATCGTGTACGATGACGAGATCGCCACGGGCGGTTCGGTGGTAGAATTGAGCCAGGTGTTGGTAGAAAGTGGCATTGAAGAGATTGTGTTGATGTGTACACACGGCCTATTTTTAGGGCGGGCGGTGGAACGGCTGGCCTCTATTCCGCAAATTGTGGAAGTGGTGACGACGGATACGGTGGAACGGCCGTCCGAACGCCAACCTGCCAACCTCACCGTTCTCTCCGTCGCCCCCGTCTTTGCCGAAGCCATGCGCCAAAACTACTGCCACCGCTCCATTGGGGAATTGTTTGAAGGAATGGAAAGCTGATAAATTGCGATTAGTGCCAGGCACAGGGCATAAAGCCTGGAATGACCAATTGGTCTTGCCCTGTGCCTGGCACTTCCAAATAGGAGTAAATGAATGACTGACAACAACCATCATCACGACGAAGAAGATTTTATTATGGCCTTTCAGGATAGCTGCGATAAACCAACGCTGCTGCTGATTCACGGCTTCCCGCTGAACAGCAGCATGTGGTCGCCGCAGTTGGATGACCTGGCGAATTTTGTGCGTGTCATTGCCCCCGACCTGCGCGGGCACGGCCAATCGGACGCCATCGCCGGGCCGTACAGCGTGGAACAACTGGCCGATGATTGCGCCGACCTGCTGGCGCACTTGAATGTGGCTACCCCGTTTGTGGTCTGTGGCCTGTCCATGGGCGGCTACATTGCCCTGGAGTTTTACCGGCGCTACAGCGAATATGTGGCCGGGCTGATTCTGACGGCCACCCGCGCCGGGGCCGATTCAGCCGAAGGCAAGGCCAACCGGGACAAGATGGCGGAGATGGCCAGACGGGAAGGGGTTACGGCCGTGGCCGATGCCATGCTGCCCAAACTACTCTCCCCCGCCAACTTTGCCGACGACGAGGAGTTGGTGGAGTTTGCCCGCCAGATGATGGAGGGTACCTCGCTGGAAGGGGTGGTGGGCGCATTGGCCGCCATGCGTGACCGGCCAGACTCCACCCCCACATTACCCACTATTGACGTGCCGGTGCTGGTGATTCATGGCGCGGAAGACCAGATCATCCCCGTGTCTGAGGCCGAAGCCATGGCTAACGCTGTGCCCGACGGCCGTCTGGTCATCATCCCCGACGCCGGTCACCTGCCCAACCTGGAACAACCCGACGCCTTTAACGACGCGGTGATTGATTTTCTGGAGTCGTTGGGGTTAGATGAGGAGATTGAGTAATGCGTGATGCGTGATGCGTGAAAATACAGTCACGCATCACGCATCACGTATCACGCCACGTCATGTTCGATTGGAAAAGTGGCGATGATGAATGGGTGGAGGAACCAACGGCCGTAGCCGCCGCGCCCTCTTCCCGTTTTCGCCTCAAAGGCAGAGGGGTGCTGGCGCTGGCTGCGCTGGCGCTGTTGGTGTTGGTCGGGCTGGGGTTGGCTTATCGGCAGGCGACTATGCAGGTCACGGCCGTGACCCACAGCCGCGAAGAAGAGATACGCGCTGCCGACCGGCTGCTGGTGGAAACGGCCGTGGCCGGCGACAATGACCTGTTCACCGCCTTCCTCAGCCGTGCGCCGGAATGGGCGGATGCGCAAATACGGCTGCAAACACGTGGCAGTTTGTTTGACCGCCCGCCAATGGGCCTGTGGCTGGACACCAGGGCCGACCTGTTTGCGGGTGAATTCCTCTCCTCCACCCAATTCATTTTTGCCCCCGACCTGAACAGCGCCGAACTCAGGATGACCATGCCTTACGTCACCCTGGATGAGGCCGGGCAGATGCAGCCGCTGTTGTTACAGCGCACGGCCGTTTACCGGCTGCAAAACAACGGCTGGCTGCTGGCAGAACCGGACAAAACATTTTGGGGGGATTATGTGCATGAGGAACGGCCGTATCTCGACCTGATCACCCCCACCCGCGACCGGGAAATTGCCACCCGCCTGGCCGATGATTTGAACGGCTGGATCAACCGCATCTGCAACGATATTAACTGCCCCAACCAGTTTGCGCTGCAACTGCGCCTGTCCAACAATCCAAATAGTTTGCTAGACATATACTCACCCATCCGGTTCAGCACCACCTACCTGGGCGGGCAGCAAACCACCCGTCTGTCATTGCCCGCGCCCACCCTGGTGGGGCTGCCGCTGGACGAAGCCGGGTATCAGGTTTTGCTGCGCGGCTACGCCACCCACCTGGCGCGGGGCCTGCTGAACGCCTACGCCTTTGAACCCCCCGCCCTGAGCGGCCTCATCAGCAGCCCCGATATGGATGAGATGCTGGCCGCATGGGGTTTGTTTACCCCCTGGCCCACCGGCTACAACCCCGTCCGGGCCGCCGAACCACCGCCCATCCCCCTGCCTGACCAGGATATTGTGATGCTGTGCCAGGGCAGCCGCACCCCCAACCTGTTCCGCTATGACGCCGCCACCGAAACCTGGTTTGATCTGCCTCTGTCCACGGAAGGCGCGCCGGGTTTTTACCTGACGCCTGTTCCCGGCGGGCAGGGCGTGGTGTTAGTAGCTGGCCCTTCGGTGCGCGATGGGCTGTTCCGGGTGATCTGGCTGCACGACGGCCGTGAACGCCTCCTCTTTACCACCGATGTCTGGCCGTACATCCACGCGATAGCCGAACTGGAACCGGGCCGATTTTTGCTCAATTACGGCTCTGATTTCACTGATGTCACTGATGGGAACGGGGCTACCAGAACCCGCTATGAAGCTGTCGAGATTACGGCCGCTGCCTGTGATGACGAGACCTGCCCTATACAACCTTTCGAGAAGTGGGTAAAGCCCTCGCCAGACGGCCGTTACACCCTCATCATGATTCCAGACGAAACCAAACGGCAGATCTACAGTGTGGGCAATGCAACCGGGGAAGAGATAACAACGCTAGAAAATGCTTCTGATCCTGTCTGGCTGGACGGCCGTACCCTGGCCTATGTGCAATCCACCCCCTCCAATGACCCACAGCAACCATTTGAAAGTAGCTTGATGACGGCCGTGATCACCGAAAATGACACAGTTCAGCTTAAAACCTTGCTGACAATGGACGAGATTAACGCGAGCCTGCCTGATCTACCCCCCACGCGCCAGTTGTACATCGCTACCATCACCCCCTACCCGGCCACCCAACCGGAACAACTATTTCTCAGCCTCTTTGACTGGCAAAGCAATGTCATACGAAATGGATTTTTGCTGCAATACAACTGGCAAACGCATGAATGGACAGCTGTTGACAACGCACCGGCCAACCACCCCTGGTGGGCCATTCAACAGCACGGCCGTTACCTGAGCTTAGGTCTTTATGGCCTTTCCGGTTATGAAGTACACCTCTATGACGTCCCCAACCAGCGCTGGCAGGTATTTGATGGCGGCGAACCCCGTTCTCTGGTTGGTGATCCCCTGTCCTGGTCAGATGATGGGCGCTGGTTCATCGTGTCCGAAAGTGGCCTGGTGCGGCTGGTTGCGCCAGAGTATGCGTACCAGAAGCTGCTGTTTCACGGACTGGATAATTGCGTGGCCGCCTTATTTGTAGACCGTGACCGGCGCGAAGAGACCGGCCCCTGACCATTGGGGCTGATCACCAGGTCGTTTTCAAAGGGCAGTGGTTTGTTGGCGGCACGGCCGTACAGCAGCCACAACTGGCTGTTAAACGGCTCTTCCCCTTCGGCCAACGTAGCGGCGCGGGGCAGGTAACGGCCGTCGGACTGCAACATGTGGCTCCTGGCCGTGTCGTGTAAATAGATGTTCAACAGCCGGATCACCTCTTGCCGGATACCCTCATTTTCCAACGGGAACAACACCTCCACCCGTCGGTCAATATTACGCGGCATCGGGTCGGCGCTGCCCAGGTAAATGTCCGGCTGCCCCAGGTTGTGGAAATAATACACGCGGCTGTGTTCCAAAAAGCGGCCCACAATGCTCATCACCCGGATATTGTCGCTGACGCCGGCCACACCCGGCCGCAAACAGCAAATCCCCCGAATAATCAGGTCAATCTGCACCCCCGCCTGCGACGCCGTATACAGCGCCCGGATAATGCGCGGGTCCACAATGGAGTTGGCTTTGATGACGATACGGCCGTTTTTGCCATGCGCCATCTCCCGTTCAATCAGGCGCGTCAGATTGTCCCGAAAATTCACCGGCGCCACCCAAAACTTGCGGTACTCCTTCTGCTTGGAAAAGCCGGTGAGGAAATTAAACACCTCCGACGCATCCGCCGCCATCTCCTCATCCGTCGTCAACAGACCCAGGTCGGTATACAGCCGTGAAGTAAAAGCGTTGTAATTGCCCGTAGCCATATGCACGTAGCGGCGCAGCCCATCCCGCTCACGGCGCACAATCAACATCACCTTACTGTGCGTCTTCAACCCCATAATGCCGTAAGCCACATGTACCCCTGCATTTTCCAATGCCCGCGCCCACTCGATATTGCTCTCCTCGTCAAAACGCGCCTTCAGTTCTACCAGCACCGCCACCTGCTTGCCGTTTTCCCGTGCCCGCATCAGCGCCCGCACAATGGGCGGGTTTGGCCCCACCCGGTACAACGTACATTTGATGGCAATCACGTCCGGGTCATCGGCGGCCGTTTCCACAAGGTTAATCACCGGATTAAAACTATCATACGGATGGTGCAGCAGCGCCTCTTCGCGCCGCAGCACGGTAAAGATGTTCTCGCCGCTGCGGAACGGCTGTGGCAGCCGGGGCTGGAAAACCTCATCCTTCAAATCCGGTCGATCCAGCCGGTGCAGTTCCCACAAACTGCTCAGGCCTAACGGCCCATTGGCCGTGTACACATCGTGGGAACCAATGCGCAAATGTTCAATGAGCAGCCGCCGGGTATCATCCGGCATCGTCTCGTCTACTTCCAGGCGCACCACCTGCCCAAAATGGCGCTGCCGCAAACTCTCCTCCATCGTTAGCAGCAAATCATCCGCTTCCTCTTCCTGAATCTCCATGTCCGTGTTGCGCGTCACCCGGAACGGATAAGAGGCTTTAATGGTCATGCCCGGAAAGAGGCGATCCAGATTGTCGGCAATCACCTGCTCAATCCAGACCAGCTTTTGCGTGCGCGGCGGCAAAATATCCTCCGGGTCAATCGGTTTCAGCGGTACCAGGCGCGGCAGCGACGCGGGCACTTTGACGCGGGCAAAATAATCATCGCCCGTTTCCGGGTCTATAATTTCCGCCGCCAGATTGATGCTGAGGTTAGAAATATGCGGGAATGGATGGGCCGGGTCTGTCACCAGAGGCGTCAATACGGGGAAGATTTCGCGGTCAAAATAGTCACGCAGTTTGCGCTTCTGCCGGGCGTTCAAATCTTTATAATCCAGGACGTGAATGCCTTCGTTGGCTAACATGGGCAGCAACATCTTTTGCCAATAGGTCACGGCCGTGCCAAACAAATTCGTCACCACCCGATGAATCTGCACCAGTTGTTCACGCGGCGTCAGCCCGTCGGCCGGCGTGTCGGTAATACCCAACAACACCTGCTGCTTAAGGCCAGACACACGCACCATGAACAGTTCATCCATGTTCGAGCTAAAGATAGCCACAAACTTCACCCGCTCTAGCAGCGGATGATCTTCACGGGTACACTCTTCCAGCACCCGCCGATTGAATTCGATCTGGCTTAATTCACGGTTAATATAAAGCGTAGGGCTTTTCAGGTCCAGGGTATTCATAGATTGGAGATTGGAGATTGGAGATTGGGAGATTGGGAGATTTACTCTCTCAATCTCTCAGTCTCCCATTCATGACCATGCAAAAAAAGTTAATTAAGTTATTACCAGTCTACCACAGGAAAATCGTTCTGGGCATAGCCAGTTTATTGTGGCTGGCTGGCTGTGGGCAAAGCGGGGCGCTGCCCACGCCGGCGCCCACAGCCGTATGGCCCACATCCCCGCCACTTCTCTCGGTTGTGCAGCCGCTGCCGGCCACTGCCACCGGCGTCGTCTCCGATACGGCCGTCTCTGACGCGGTCGTCTCCATCACGGCCGTCCCCACCTCCACTGCCGCTTCCCCCACGCTGCCCACCCCCAACCCGGCCTCACCTCGCCTGCGCCTGGCAGCCGACACGGCCGTACCCGCCACCATCACCACCGCCGCCCAAAAATTCGCCCAACAGCGGTTGGCGCAATACAGTTGGAGCGAGCCAGGCGAAGCCCATCTCCTTCTGACTACGCGCAGCGAACGACCGTTGGCCCGCTGGGTTTATGCCTTAGCCGCTCCCTTCCCCACCGTGCCCGATGGCCTGACGCTGGCCGAATTGCAGACCGCCTGGCAGAGCGGCAGCCTGCCCGTTGTCATCACCGAAAGCGGCGCTGCCGCTCTGACGCCTATCCTGGGCGCGCCGGGCACGGCCGTGCAAATTGTCCCGGAGGGTGAACTGCGCGAACGGTTGTGGGCGGCACGGCCGTCGGCCACCGCCCCTTCCCTCACCATCCTCCCCTTTGACCAGCTCATGCCCGACCTGAAAGTGCTGGCGCTGGACGGCCAGTCGCCGCTGGCTGCCGATTTTGCGCCGGAGAGCTACCCGTTGACTGTTTCGATTGGCGTGGAAGGGGAGGCGACGGCCGTGAACCAGTTCCAGGCCCAATGGGATGGCCCCACCGGCAATTACGACCCCGCCAAAATCACCCGCGTCGCCCTGACCGGCGTCACCGCCCTGGTGCGGGCCACCGCCTTCAACATGGAGCAGCGCGGCATCCTCTGGCCCGGCGAAGAAGTGGGGCCGGTGCTGCGCGCCGCCGACATCGCCCACGTCAGCAACGAGGTCTCCTTTGCCCCCGACTGCCCCTACCCTGACCCAATCGGCGGCACCACCTTTTGCAGCCGCGACCGCTACTTTGACCTGATCCTGGACATCGGTGCGGACGTGATTGACCTGACCGGCAATCATCTGAATGATTGGGGGCGAGACAACACCGTGCGCACCATCGAGATGTACGAAGCAGCCGGGCTGCAAACCTTCGGCGGCGGGTACGATCTAACCCACGCCGCCGCGCCGGCCCTGTTCGACCACAACGACAACCGCATCGCTTTTGTGGGCTGCAATTCGTTTGGGCCGGCCTTTGGCTGGGCCTCCGAGACGGGGCCGGGGGCACGGCCGTGTGACGGCGCCCTGCCTACGGAAATCGCCAATCTACGCGCTCAGGGCTACCTGGTGTTTGTCACCCTGCAATACACCGAGTATTACCAATATGCGGCCCCACCTGACCAGGTGCAATTTTTCCGGGAGATGGCGGCGGCGGGAGCCACGGCCGTGTCCGGCAGCCAGGCCCACCACGCCCAGGGGTTCGCCTTTTACAACGACGCCTTCATCCACTACGGGCCGGGCAACCTCTTTTTTGACCAGATGGATATGATGGGCACGCGGCAGACGTTTGTGGATACCTATGTGGTGGTTGACGGCCGTTTGCTCAGCGTTGAACTCTGGACGGGCCTTATTGAAAACTACGCCCGCCCCCGCCAGATGACCCCCGCCGAACGAGAACAATTCCTCCAGACCGTCTTCCAGGCCAGCGGGTGGTAACTTTGCTCGATGGCAAAGCAAGAATTTTTTAACCAATATAAAAAATCATAATAATAACTCAAAGAATTTCAAGATTTTTATTGACATTCTTGATATTCTTGATTATGATAGGGATATTATGCAGTGCCACGAACAAATAAGATGCGTGGCGCCGCCAGCGAGAACCGAGATGAAAGAACTTTATTTTGAAGAAACTTTTCCCGCCCCACAGGGCATGTTGGATGTCAATGTGAAAGTTGGCAAAGTGGAGATATTGCCCCACAACGGCCGTACCGTCACCATCAGCGCCCAGGTGGAAAACGCTGACGTCATCGTTACCCGTTCAGACAATGTTGTGCATGTGCAGTCGGAACACCACCATCAGAAAACCAATGGCTCCTGGCTGGAACGGCTGCTCAACGGCAGTTTCCACACCAAAGTCATCCTCACCATCCATGTGCCGGACGACTGTGAGGTGCAGGCCAACGTCAGCACCGGCAAACTGAGTATCAGCGGCATCAATGCCTCCGTCACCGGCCGCGTCATCACCGGCGACCTTTCCCTGAGCGATATTGGCGGCCCGGTTTATGCCAAATCTGTCACCGGCAAACTGCGTTATGATGGCATATTGGTGAATGCCAACCATCGCTTTGAAACCACCACCGGGCAGATCAGTTTGCGGCTGCCCAAAGAACCCAACGCCCTGCTGGATGCCAGCACCATGACCGGCCACGTGCGGTGTGACTTCCCACTCAGCCAACCGCAACACAAAAAACACCTGACCGGCGGCAAATTGCGCGGCACACTGGGCAGCGGCGAAGGCAGCATCAAAGCCAAAGTTGTCACCGGTAGTTTTCAATTAAAACAGGCGTAAACACGTAAATGTAAGTGAGGCGACTTGGAAAATCGCCCTACGGAGAAACTTTTATGAATTCCGTTATTGGCCAATGTCCCATCTGCCAGGACACCTTACACGTCACCCGGCTGCACTGCCGGAACTGCGACACCACCATTGAAGGCCATTTTTCTCTGGGACGGTTGTACGAATTAACGCCGGAACAACTCAGCTTCATTGAAACCTTCATCAAGTGCGAGGGTAAAATCAACTGCGGCGAATGGTTTTCCTATCCGGCGCGGTGCGCAGCCGATTGACGGAAGTGATCATGCGTCGGACGTTTGAAGTGGGCGAACCGGAGCCGGAAATCAGCGAAGAGCAGCGGCGCAGCATATTGGCCGATTTAAGCTCTGGTAAATTATCTGCCGAAGAAGCACTGGACATCCTGCGCGGCGGTAGTTGAGAGTGACAGGAATTGGTAATCGGTAATCGGCGCCCCGACTATCGGACTACGAATTACGGATTACGGATTACGGATTACGGATTACGGAAGTTATAAGGATAAAGATGATGAAACAGCAAAGTACATTGAAGGTACTCCAGCCCTTTATCTGGATGGGCATATTTATTGTGGCCGTTTTTTATTTGATCAATGTGTTCAATACCGGGAACTGGTTCTGGTTTCGGAACGATGCGGTGAATGTACGGCCGTCTCGCATGGTCATTTACCGCGATGGTGAACGGATTCTGGTGCAGCCCGGCCATCCCGATTTTATTCCCCTGGCGGATGCCGTGGAGCGTTCCCTCAGCCATTTGAACAATACCGCCCTGGTAGACATTGGCCTCTCGGAGGAGACCTTGGCGTATTACACAGAGAATGGCGTCACGTTGGAATTGTATTTCGACAAGCCGGTGACTTTTAACAGCATTGCCCGCACCGGCAAACCGACCCAACTGCTCATTCCCATCGAGGGGCGCCATGCCGGTGGTGGCCTGGTCTTTTTGGGCGGGAATGGCAAATGGTGGGCCGGGGCCATCCGCATGGCCGACCCCACCCCCTTGTTACAGACGTTGGCCCAGTTAGGGTACACGGCCGTTGCCGTTGACCCCTCTGTCCCGACTATCAATTAGCCACAAGACCAGACCTGACAAATTTTTGGAAACCTGTCAGGTCTCAATAGGAGAAAATATCATGACATCTCGTAAAGAAATTTTGGAACTATTAGCCAACGGCAAGATCACGGCCGACGAAGCCGCCGAACTGCTCAGCCAACCGGCTGCCCCTGCTGCCGAGGAGACGGCCGTGCCCGATGTAAAACTTCTCAAAGAAGAAGAGGCCATCCAGGCCCGCAATGGTGGCAAAAAACCGGGCTGGCTGCACGTGCGCGTGCGTGACCTGGAATCCGGGCGCAACAAAGTCACTGTCAACATCCCCCTGGGCATGGTCAAATTTGGTATGAAGATCGGCGGCCGTTTCTCGCCTGAACTCAACGGGCTGGACTGGAACGAACTGGAAACCATGATGAACGACATGGAATCCGGCCTGCTGGTAGACGTGCAAGACGAAGAAGGCGGCGAACACGTGCAGGTATTTGTTGATTAGGCGTCGCCTGATCAACAAATATCAACAGGTGAAGAACATGGCAGAAAAAAAGTATTACACCTCCAGTGCGCCGCAAGTGAGCGTCTCGCACTGCGGCGGCGACCTGGTTGTTAACACCGGTATGGAAAATGCGGTTACGGCCGTTGGCGCTGATGTGGAAGTGCAGGAAGCGGTTGATGATCTGACCATCAACGCCGGCGGCGATCTGAAACTGACGCTGCCCACCGCTGCCAGCCTGCGCATCGCCTATGTTGGCGGCGATCTGGTCATCAGGAACCTGGCCGGTGACCTGAGCCTGGAAACAGCTCGCGGCGATGTGGTTCTCACCGGCGCCGGCCACGCCAAGATCAACGTCATTCATAGCGACCTCTCGGCCAAAAATGGCAACGGCTTGTTGAGCATCCAGACGTTACACGGCGACGCTGCCCTGCGCCGCGTGGCCGACGTGGCTATTGGCGCGATTCATGGCGATTTGTCGGTGCAGGTGGTCAACGGCCGTGTGGACCTGCACGAAAGTCATGGGGACATCAGCCTGCGCTCGGTGAGCGGCGACGTGAGCATCAGCCAGTGCGCCCGTGACGTGAATCTGCGTAATCTGGGTGGGCGCACGGCCGTGCAAAACGTCAAAGGCGACATCCGGCTGGTGGGTGGTCTGAGCGCCGCCGAACACACCTTTGCCGCCAGCGGGGACATCATTGTGCGCTGGCCGGCGGGCGCACCGCTGAACCTTTCTGCTACCGCGCCCCAGATCGTCAACCGGCTGCCGCTGGACAAAGAGTTAACCGTAGACCATACCCTGACCGGCCGTTTGGGTGATGGCGAAACCACCGCCACCTTCACCGCCGGGGGGCGCATTGTCCTCAAGGAGGAACAAATGGTAAGTTCACGCTGGGAAGATGAAGGCGAAGGCAGCTTTGCCTTTGGGTTTGACTTCGCCGACCTGGGCGAGCAGATTGGCCGGCAGGTAAACGAACAGATCGCTCGCTTGACCTCCAATTTTGAATCGAAGTTTGGGCCTGATTACAGCGATAAGATGGCCCAAAAGGCGGCGCGTAAAGCGGAAGAAGCGGCCCGTAAAGCCGAACAGGCCGCCGAACGCATCCGGCAACGCGCCGAACGGCAAAGTGCGCGCACTGCGGCTGGTTACGGCCGTCCCCCATCGCCACCACCCCCACCCCGCGCCAAAGCCTCCGCCGATGAACAAATTAAAATCCTGAAAATGGTGGAACAGGGCATCATCTCGCCCGATGAGGCCGCGACGTTGTTGGAAGCGTTAGAAAGATAGCGTAAATCGTAAACCGTAAATCGTAATCCGTAACCCGTAATCGGACTTCGGATTACGGATTACGGATCACGGATCACGGGTTACGCGAACGGGCGCGAATGCGATAGAATTGATCACCAAGATGATCGTAACTGCGCCCTTACATGACCAATCAAATCAAGATGGCCCCCGCCTCATTAACCTGAACCGGGATATACCCCAGGTGATGAAGCTGTTAGAACTGGTTTTTGGCGGCTCGCTCGATGCGGAAGGACAGCGTATGTTGTCCGATTCGGCGCGCGCCAGCCAGGGGCCGGCCTTTTTGTGGCGGCTGAACCCGGCCAGCAGCAAGTTGGCGTTGGGTTTTGTGTGGGAGGCAAACGGCCGTATCATCGGCAACGTCACGCTGCTCACCACCAAAACCGAGGGGCGGTACCAGGTGGTGAATGTGGCCGTCCATCCCGACTTTCGGCGGCGAGGCATTGCCCGGGGATTGATGCAGCAGGTAACGGCCATGGTGCGGCAGCGGGACGGCCGTGAAATTTTATTACAGGTGGATAAAAACAATAGTTCCGCCGTCTCACTTTACCAATCATTAGGCTATGGCGTACTGGGCAGCATGACCAACTGGCAAACGGCCGTTTCCCGTTTGCGGGCCATCCCCCCCGCACTCAAGCCTTTGAGCGATGGGGCGTCACAGCCGCCCCTTATTCGCATTCGTGACCTGCGGCGTCCGGAATGGGTGGCGGCGTATGACCTGGACAGGGCCAGCCTGCCCGCCGATTTGAACTGGCCCGAACTGCCGCCGCCGGACTTTTACAAAACATCGTGGTGGGGACAGGTGGCAAACTATGTGAACGGCCGTCGCGCCGAAAGTTGGGTTGCGGCCACCGCCCAGGAAGAACTGGTGGGGCTGGTGCATATTTTTAGCGAATGGGGCCAGCCACACATCGCCCTGGTGCGCATTCATCCGGCGTGGCGTGGGCAGTTGGAACGGCCGTTGGCCGCCAAGATGGTACGCCGTTTACAAGATATGCTCCCGCCGCAACATCCGTCTGGAACACCCAGATGATGACACATTGATGAGCGAGTTATTGCGCGAGGCGAACTTTTCGCCCCGCCGCACTTTAACGCATATGCGACTAACGTTGTAGTGGCTGGTGGTTAGTGGCTGATACGAACCGGCAACCAACAATCAGCCACCAGCCACTAATTGAAGAGGACAACATGGCATCCGCAGAAGAACGTTTGCAAATTTTGAAAATGATAGAAGAGGGCAAAATCAGCGCCGCCGAAGGGGCGGAACTGCTGCGGGCGCTCAGCCGCGAGAAAAGCCCGGCCTCGGTTGAGCCACTGAAAGGCGCCAGCAACCCCCGCTGGTTCCGTGTGCGTGTCACCGACCTGAACAGCGGACGCAACAAAGTGAATGTCAACATCCCCTTTGGCCTGGTGAATGTGGGCCTGAAAATGGGGGCGCGTTTTACCCCGGACATGGAAGGGGTGAACTTTGATGAACTGATGGATGCGGTGCGCAGCGGTCAACAGGGCAAGGTGCTGGATGTCACCGATGAAGAAGGCGGCGAGCGCGTCGAGATTTTTGTAGAGTAACCGTAAAGACGTTACACCGATTCCAGATAAAAAAGAGGCCGCAGCATCTAGCTGCGGCCTCTTGCGATCAATCACCAATCAGCAATAAACATTATCCCGCCCGGTAACGGTTCAGAGGCAGTGTGGCCTCCCGGCCATTACCCACCGGTACGCTGGCTTCAGGCGCACTGTTGGCGGCAGGTTTCATAATCAGCGGCAGGTAGATGCCATAGGTGGCATTGACCGTCACTGTTACCGAGTCCACAATGCCTAAAGGCGTGTGGTCGGGCAGTTGCAGTTCGGCGCTGATGACGTGGGTGCCCGGCAGCAAATCTACCGAAGTCTCATACGCCAGCACCGGTCCGATATGCACGCCATCTACCCAAAGATGCCAATGCCCATCATCGGGAATGGTGAAATCGGTGGTGGTGATGACGACGGGGATGGTCACGGCCGTGCCGTTTACACTGGTATATTCGGCCCCATCCACCGGGGAAGTGATGTGCATGGTCGGTTCTGTTGGCTCCCCGGTAACAACCGTGACCGTTACCGTGTCCACAATGCCCAGCGGCGTGTGATCCGGCAGTTGCAGTTCGGCGCTGATGACGTGTGTACCCGGCAGCAGGTCTACCGATGTTTCATACGCCAGCACCGGCCCCATATCCACGCCATTCAACCACAGATGCCAATGCCCATCATCGGGAATGGTGAAATCGGTGGTGGTGATGACGACGGGGATGGTTACGGCCGTGCCGTCCGTACTGGTATACACCGCCCCATCCACCGGGGAGAGGATGCTCATGGTGGGCGTAACCACCACCGGCATCAGGTGCAGCCCCACAATCACCGGGTCATGGTCTGAGGAGCGGAACGGCCCTGGCCCAAACCAGGCATCAATTTGCTGCGCCGATTTAAACTCCACGTTGTAATCCAACACACGCGGCTCGTCGGCGTTGATGTGCCAGGCCGTAGCCCCCGTCACCTGCGGCAGCAGGCTGGCGCTGGCTAAGGCATGATCCAGATGACCGGATTGCCCATCAAAGACGTAGGAATAGGCCGCATCACCATAGAACTGCCGCAGCAAATCGGTGTAACCGGCATCCACCAGGGCCATGATCGGGTCTTCCATGGCGTAGGAATTCATGTCGCCAATGAGCAAGAACCGGTCTGAGCCGCTGCCGGTGGGGTCGGTCGCCAGGAAATCAATCAACGCTTCCACCGCGGCCAGGCGCGTCAGGTTACAGTTGCCTTGCCCATCGCCGACGTCCGGGTCGTTCACATCGTCACAGGCCGAACCCTTTGATTTCAGGTGGTTAACGGCGACTGTCACCAGTTCACCGCTGCCGTTGTCCATGAAGGTCTGGATGAGAACAGGCCGGTTTTTGGTGTCCAGGAAACGGGGGTCTACCGTGCTGTCCAGGATAACGTAATCACCAACGGCCGTTACCCGGTCTGGCTGGTAGATAAAGGCCTGTTTGATGGCGTCTGTGCCAATCGTGCCGGTATCAATGTGCGCATAGGTTCCTGCCCCGGCTATATCATTCAACCCGGCCACCAGATCCAGCACGGCGTCATCGTTTACGTGATTTTCAATCTCAATCAGGCCAATGACGTCCGCATCTATTTCCAGGATGGCGTTAAGAATTTTGACGCGCTGCCGCTCAAGTTCAAACGCCGTATTGGCGCCGCGACAATCCAGGTTTTGGGATGGGCCACAGATGGGATTGCCCGTGTCCAGCGTGGTGAAGTAATTCAGCACGTTGAAGCTGGCTACGCGCATGGCGCCACTGACCACGTCGGGCGTTTCGGGGCGCACGGCCGTGTCGCTGAAATCTACCATCCCCACCGGCTGAATACGGTAGGTATTGGCGCGGTAATCCAACACCCCCATCAGATTATGCACCAATGCGCCGGTGCGCAGCGTGTTGGTATAGGTCAGCCCTGGGTCGGGATAAACCACCGGATCGGGATTTTGCGTATTCAACCCGTCATCCAGCATGATGCGGCTGCGATTGTTCAACTCTTGCAGCGCCAGCGCCGGCGCGCCGGGCAAGACCAGATTGGTGGGATTCCACAGCCGGTCGTTGACCGAAAGCTGGAGTTCGCCATAACGCCCCAGGTTGTAATGTTCTGTCACCACCAGGTCATGGTCAAAAGCCACCAGCATCCCTTCCACCGCTTCCCAGGCCATCATGTCGGCCACCGGCAGCGCCATGGTCGCCGGCGTCACGGTCTGGCCGGTGTCACACACAGCCAGGTTGCTCACCGAAGCCACCTGGGTCAGGTTGTTAAATTCCGTGGCCGTGCCCCGCACCCGCACCAGATCACCGGGGGAAACGGACGCCAACGCCCCGCCAAAGACGAAGATACCTTCGGAAGTTGTCGGGTCGCCATCGGCGCGGTCGTCCCGTTCTTGCAGGAAAAAGCCGCTGAACTGGCCCGTGCCCTGGTAAGAGCCAACAACCACCGCTTCCACCACCACCGTCGTACCAAAGATGGGCGTGGTCAGGCCGTCACCCTGGATGAAGTGGATGGGTACGGCCGTGTCGCCGCACACACCAAACACCGGCGCCGGGCCAACAGTAAAGCTGAACAGATAATCGGCCAGCATGTTTAGGCCGCCGCCGTTGACAACCTGATCGGCCGGCACCGTCACATGGCAAATGTCGCCGCTGGCAAACGGGCTGTCCGGCGTGATGGTGTAGCTCTCGGCCGGGCCGCCGGGGGCGCTGCTGGCAGAAACGACGCCGCTAAGGCTGCACTGGATGGCATACCACACGGCCGTGACCGTCACCGGCTCGTTAAACTGGATGGTGATCACCGTATCCGTCAGCACGTTGGTGGCGTTATTGGTGGGTGTAGTGCCCACCACTACCGGCGCATCCACAAACAAGTGCAGGTCGCCGACGCTGCGCGGTTTCACCTGGTACGTGGTCTGGAACTGGGTGCTAAAGCCGGTGACGCCCAGCATATCCCCATTTTGAATGCCCAGGTTACACAGGTTAATACCGGTGGCCGACTCAATGCGCACCGTGGCCGCGCCGCTGCCGTCATCCAGAGTAATGTTGTAGGCGCTGCCACAAGAAGTGGGCATATTGCCCACCACACCTTCGATCTCAATCAGCCAGCCTTCACTATCACCGTTGGCAACCTGGCCGGTGGTATAGCTGATGGGCGCCACCGGCGGCCCGGCGGATACCACATCAAAGAAGTAGAGCGGCGTCACCATTTGCTCCTGGTTGTTAAAGCTGCCGCGCGTCGCCACCATGCGCACGGTATCCCCCAACGAGATGGGCGGATCGGCCAGGAAAAAGGCGGCAATACCACCGCTGGCATCCTGGAAGGCCCATTCAGGGGCGTTATTCCAGGTGTTGTTGGTAGCAATCACCTGCCCTTCCAGCGCAAAAATCTGGCCGTTACTGCCGGCGCGGGCATCGGCAATGGGCACAGAGGCAAAGGTGACGGTCAGCACGCCGGTATCGGTAGGATCATAGGGAATACCGCTGATGCTGGCATAAGTCCAGGCCGCGTGGGGGTTGCCGGCGCCCCAGTTGCCGTCATACCGGGTGGTGTAGGAGAAAACGCCGGGCGTGGTCGGCGTGATGACACCTACGAATTCATCGTTGTTGCCCGTTTGTACATTGAAGCTCATGGGGAACCAGGCCCAATTCGCGGGCGAGGCGTCGGCGCCATACCCCACTTCGGCTTTGAGGCCGCGCCCTTCCCCGGCGGGGTTGGTCACATTGTTGATGTAAAGCTGCCCGTAGATATTTTCGGTCGCCACCCCCATGTCGGTCTCGGTCGTGTACGGCCACTGCAAATTGGCCCAATCTACCAGGATATGGCGGTAATCGTCAGCAGTGGCATTGCCACTGACGCTCACCGAGCGGTTATTGGTGTTCAGCCAATCCCACTGCGGCGGGCCGCTGGGTACGGTGTCGGTGTAGACAATGTATTTGTAGCCGTAATCCCCGGCAGCCAAACCGGGCACGGTGACGCTGAAAACGGCAGATGCGCCGTCGGCCGTTAAGGGGGTAGTGGCCGGATTCCAGCCATTAAAATCACCCGCCAGGTAAACGGCTTCGCCGGGCTGCACCACATCTTCCAGGTCATGGTAGACAAAGGTGATGTCGCCGTCGGTAGATTCGGTGCTGAAGGTGAAGGGATAGTTGACCGTGAGGGTGAGACCGTCGCTGTCGCTCACCTCGGTTGCCAGGATGGTGACGGTGCATTGCTCGTCATAGGCGAACGGGCTGTCTGGGGTGATGGTGTAGGCATCGGCGGGGCTGGCGGGGACCGTGCTGCCGGTGATGGGGCCGCTGCTGGTGCAGGTCAGGTCAAACCAGTCGGCGGTGACGGTGACGGCTTCGCTGAAGGTGATGGCGATGGTCGCGTTCAGGGGTACATTCGTCGCGCCATCGGCCGGGTCGGTTTCCACAACAAAAGGTTCACCAGCACAACTATGGGTAGGTGAACCGGTGTTGCGTGGCGTTGGCGCGCCGGCGACGAAGTCGGCAGCGTTGTTATCGGTATCGGTACAGCCATTGTCATTACGAATACCGGCCGTTGTATTGCTTAGTACAGGCGCAGCGGCTGTACCTTCGAAGAAATTGGCATTGCCATAACCGACCAGATCAATGATTCTGGCAAGCTGGTCAGCATCGCAAGGAGTAGATCCGCCATTACACCCCAACGAGGTTATGCCGGTCACTAGGACAACTTTGCCATTTGTTCCACTCAAGTTGATTGGTGTTGGATCTATGTGGTCTGGCGTAGGCAAGGGATCGCCAACCACACCACCTGCTTGTTGCACCAGGTAATATTGTCCTGGCTGAATAGCAACGTTAGGCAATTCTGTTAATTGGCCATCGTTAGCGCCAAAGTTACCAGTGCCGGTAGCACTGGCATATTGCAGGGAAAGACCATCTAAAGAAATTGGTGTGCTGCTACTATTGAAGATTTCAATGAAATCATGGGTATAGGGAGCACCAGCATTACCACCACCGCCATAAACCTGGCTGAGGCGCAGGTCGTTAGCCAGGGGGGCGCGCACGGCCGTATCCTGGCTCTCTGCGGTGGTGGCGGCAAAGGTCACGGCCGTCATCACTGCAAACAACGAAAAAAAGACAATCAAGAATAGGAACCACTTTCTGTGCATGTTGTACCTCCTTCGTACAAGTTGGCGGAAATCGCCTGATGTTTTCCCGAACGCTGCAACGTTCCTGGAAAGTTACAAATGGGGAATCATGTTCTGAAAGGTGTTGGTAAGGTTCCACCCCGCCGGGAGCCTTCACAAACAAGTCACGGCACACGCGCCAATCATACCATTATGCGGTTAAAAAGGCACAGAAATCTGGTACCCCCACCACTTCAATCTGACCTGTTTGCCGCCAAGACCCCCGACCAAATCCGGTTTGCATCACAAACCGGTTATTGACAAAAACCATCGGCCATGCATAATGGTTTGCATAACAAACCTGTTTGCATAGATCAAAAAAGGAGAACCGATATGGATAACAAAAAAAGACAAGAGTTGCAGCAAATCGCCTGGATAACACGCAATTACGACCATCTACAAGGGCTGCGCCAACTGCCATTTGGCCTGATGTTCTTGTTTATTGCCATAGACAAAGCCGGTTGGTGGCCCAGGTTTTCAATATGGCAGCCGCTTTCTGGCCTGGCTGTGCTGGGGCTGTGCGCCGCTGCTTATTGGTGGATTGGGCGCTATTATGCCCGGACGCTGGGACAGGTGGAACCATTACCCGGCCACGGCCGGCGAACGGGGCTGGCAGCGGCTATTTTTCTCGTCCTGTTTTATATTGCCGGCGCTGTGGAGATTTCCCGGAGTTGGCCCTTCAGCGCCAGCGGCCTGGTGATTGCCGGGGGGTTGATAGTGTATTACTGGCAAAACGGCCGTTACCGCCCCCACTATCTCATCCTGGCCGCCCTCATGGCGCTCGTTAGCCTGCTGCCGCTCACCGGGGCGCTACCACCCGAACAGGTGCATTTTTTCGGCCCAGAGGCGGTAATTGGCGCTCTCCTGTTTGCCCTCATTACCATTGCCGGTGGCCTGGTTGACCATTGGCTGCTCATCCGCACACTGCCCATTTACCCGGAGATTAATACATGACCGCACTATTCGAGGAACTGGTGGCATTGGATAAACTCATCCATGAACCGGCCCGCCTGGCCATTATGACCGCCCTCTCCGCCTGCCAGAGCGCCGATTTCCTCTTCCTGCAACGGTTGACCGGGCTAACAAAAGGGAATTTGTCCAGTCATCTGGCCAAATTAGAAGACGCGGAACTGATTACGATTGAAAAGAAGTTCATAGGTAAGAAGCCCAACACCTTAGTTGCGCTCAGCCCGGCGGGGCGGGAAGCCATTGCTCGCCATTGGCAACAGCTTGAATCGCTGCGCCATAATGCCAACCAATGGACCCCGCCAGAAGCATAAGGCGGGTCATTGGTCAATCAACCGGGGCAAGCTGGGCAACTATGTGCGCCGCCACATGCGCCGCGTCTTCGGCCACGCCGTAGAGCAGGGCTGACTTAAATTTGTTCAGCCAGTGCAACCCCACAAAGTAAAGGCCCGGCTGCGCGGTCACGCCCTGCTCCTGGCAAGGATACCCAAATTCGTCTACGGCCACACCCTGAATCCAACTGAAATCAAAACTATAACCCGTAGCCCAAATGACAGTATTGATCCCGGCGGCGCTCAAGGAAAGCTCACGCGGCGAGTGGGCCGGTTCCCAGGTATCATCCAGGCGTTCATCGGCCGCCGGTGGCGGGGCTGTCACGCCCTGCGCGACCATCTGTTTGTCCAGCATAGTGCATAATTGGCGGGAGATCTTGTCCGCCAGGTTCAGATTGGCGATCAGGTCATCGGCCAGGATGAGGTGGTCCCCGTTGATCCCGGCCACTTTACCCAACAGTGTGACCCCGTTACGGCCGTACCACCGCAAATTGATCGTCTTCCCCCCGTCCCGCCCGCTGACGTGATTGTGCGCTTCAAATCGCTCGGCCGGGGAATCCAGCTCATGCACAGACATCTCAAAGATGCCCAACTGGCGCAGCCAATGGAAAGTATCTTGCCCCCGATAGCGGCGCAGGACATTCCCGGCCCGGCTCACCGACAGATACACCTGCCGCCCGGCCAGGAATAATTCGTCCATAATTTGCGCCCCAGACTGGCCCGAACCAACCACCAACACAGCGCCCTCTGGCAACTGCGCCGGGTTGCGGTAATCCTGCGAATGTACCTGCACAATCTCCGGCGGCAATTTTCTCGCATCGGCCGGAAAGCGGGGCCGCTGGAAAATGCTGGTGGCGACGACCACGTTTTGGCAATGGAACTCATCCTGGTCTGTGACTACTGTGTAACCGGCGCCAGAACTGTGGGGGCGCACGGCCGTGACACATACCCCCGTCCGCAGGGGCGGCGCAAACGTAGCTACAAAGTCTTCCAGGTAACGCACCACCGCATCCCGCCCCAAAAACCCATCCGGGTCCTCCTGGCAGGCAAAGTTGGGCAAATTGCACATGGCATTCGGCGTCACCAGCGTAAACGAATCCCACCGTTGCCGCCAACTGGCCCCAATCGCCTCCCTCTCCAAAACCAGATGCTCCACGCCCTGCTGTTTTAAGAAGTAGCTGGTAGACAAACCGGCCTGCCCGGCGCCGATTACGATTGTATTTACACGTTCTGTCATTTTGTTTCACTCCTATGTAAGGCGATTTCCTCAATCGCCATCGCCGCCCAATCTGGCAAATCGGGTGCCAGTAAGCCGGTGGCCCGCCGGGCGCGTTCATTATCTGGTAAGCGTCCGGCGAACCGGCCGGTTAGTCACAGCATAGGCAAAACGACGGCCGTTGTCATGGGTGCCGGCACGTAACTGGACACGTAGCTAAACACACAAATGGCTACGCGAGCATGCGTTGGATGGCAAAAGCGGTGGCGGCGGCGCGGGCAGAGGGGCCTTCCGCACCAATTTTGCTGTAGATATTGGAGATGTGGCGTTCGACGGTGCGCACACTTAAGACCAGTTCGTGGGAGATTTCCTGGTTGCTACGGCCGTGCGCCAGCAGCCGCAGCACTTCCACCTCACGGGGGGTCAGGTTGGCGGGTGGGTGGGTACGGCCGTTTTTCCTGGCAGTTGCGCTCTCCATCTGGCGCAAAAAAGCGGCGGCGCGGTTCAGGTCGGGCGGCGCGCCCAGCCGGGCAAATTCGTCGGCCGCTTTGGCTGCCTGGCGCTGGCTGGCTTCCTGGTCGCCCACGGCCCACAACACGCGGGCCAGTTCCAGCCGCGCCCGTGCGGCTTCAAAGGGGATACCGGCGCGCGCCCACCATTCGGCGGCATCTTCAAAACACCGCCGCGCCGTCTGTGGGTCGTTGGCGGTAACAGCGGCCAGACCCTCGGCAAAAGAGAGGGCGGCCTGCATCGGTTTGGTGGTGACGTGGGCAACGGCCGTTTTCATTTCCGCCAGCGCCGCCGCCACCGCCGCCTGGTCACCGCGCCGCGCCTGCGCCTGAAGCAGCAGTTCAAACCCGGCGACACGCTCCAGCCGGTTTTCGGTGGGCATGGCGCGCAGGAAGCGTTCGGTCAGGTTCACGGCCGTATCTACCTCGTCCTGCGCCAACGCCAATACCGCCCGTCCATAGAGCCGATAATCCCCGGCCAATGCGTTAAATGTCGGCGATTCAAGCCGGGCAAAGAGAGCCTCGGCTTCGGCAAAACGCCCCTGGCGGCAGCGCAGATCGGCCAGCCGTACCAGACCATCGGCCACACGCGCCGGCTGCTGCGTGGTCGCCAGGTGACTGGTAGCCACCAGTAGCTCCGCTTCGGCCGCCGCCCACTCGCCACGCCAGATGAGCAGGCTGGCGTAATGCACCTGGCAAAAAGCCAGCAGCGTAGGGTGAGACCAGCGCGTCGCCAGGTCACGCAGCCGTTGGACCCACTGCGCCGCCCGTTCATAATCCCGCGTCCATTCGCAGGCAAAAATGAGGCAGCAGCAGGCGGTACAGGCGGCGTCTATATCGTTGACGTCGCCGTTGGTGGCCGCCAACGTGGCCTGATCCAGGCGGCGCATCCCCTCGCCCACCTGCCCCTGGTTCACCAGCGCCAACCCTTCCCCGGACAATCCAGCCATCTCCAGATCAACATCCCCCAACGTTTTACCCAGGGCCACGGCCTGGGCGCATAGTTGTTGACCGGCGGCATAATCCAGGTCAGCCCACATCAAAACATGCGCCTGGGCCACGTCTAGCCAGCCGGATTCTACGCCCGGTTCGCTGTTTTCCACCAGGCGACGGCCGTGTTGTATCCAACCATTGGCGATGGCATATTCACCCCGGAAGTGGAAGGTGTCCATGGCCAGCCAGGCGGCTACGCGGGCGGCGCTGCGGGTCTCACCCTGGGCGCGGTAAAGCTGGTAGGCGCGTTCGCGGGCGCTAATGGCTGTGGCGGCGTCATTGAGCCACCAGGCGGCCATACCCAGGCCATCGAGGGCGACGGCCGTTGCCGCAATGTCTTTCGCCGCAACGGCCGTTTCTTCCTGGCGCAAAACCGTCTCAAAGGCGGCGCGGGCTGCCGACCAATCGCCCCGCGCCAGCGCCGCCTGACCCAGGTTAATCATAGCGACGGTGTTTGATGGCGCGTCGTTTACCATTTGACCGCCAGAGAATTGAGGCCGCGCATAAAGGTATTGGCGCCCCAATCCGGCGTCATGGGCTGGTTAGTCATTTTTCCATCCAGGAGACTGTAGTTTTGTGGTTGCCTTGTGATGTGTTGTAGTCGGATAAAAAAGGATATACGTGTTGTTCCCTATAGTAATGAGGTATGGTTTCTAACGCAACCCTTGTTGATAAGTAGTACCTTCATGCCATGACCCTCTGCTCATAGGCGTGAACCGGGCGTGAACTTATACTTTTGCCGTAATCATCAGATCATTGAAGATGATGTTTACCAGGCAAGAGGCGTGGAAGAAGCCCTGCATGAGCCACCACAGCTAACCATGATCCCCCCATACACGCCTTTTGCCGCTCAAATATAGAGTCTGTTGAGGGAGATGATCATGTTATTGCACTTATCGGCCGTTATTTCCAAAATTTTCCCCCTATTGCGCCATCATTACCGGCTATCTGTGGGTCTTTTGATTGTGTTATTTTTTGCCGCCGCCTCTGGCCGTTGGCTGCCCGTATTGGCTTCCTACCTGGCGGCGCCGGTGGTGGAAGACCAGAGCTTTATGGTTGTGGAAAACAGCGCCACCGGCACGGCCGTTGGCACTGTTATAGCCACCGACGCCGAGACCTACGCCATTATCGCCGGTAACGAACTGGGGGCTTTTGCCATTAACGCCAGCAGCGGCCTGCTCACGGTGGCCGATGGCACCCAAATTGATTTTGAAACCAACCCTGCCTTTTTCCTCACGGTCGAAGTAAGCAACCCGGATGGCACAGATACCGGGATCATGACCATTAATGTCATCAATATCAATGATGCCCCGGTTATTGAAGACCAGGCGTTTGATGTCTTCGTTAACAGCCCCACGGGGACGGTTGTGGGCACAATTGCCGCCACAGACCCGGACGGAAATGACCTCTTTTACACGATTTTGGCCGGGAATACCGGCAACACTTTTGGCCTGGAACTGACGTCCGGCTTGCTGACGGTGGCAGACAATACACTGTTGAGCGACCCCACCACGTTTACCCTGCTGGTGCGAGTCAGCGATGGGGGGTTGAGTGACACGGCCGTTATCACCATCCACGTCATCTTTGATCCCAACGGGCCACCCATCATCAATAACCAGAGTTTCAGCGTCCCCGAAAACAGCCCGAACGGTACGGCCGTTGGCACCGTGGCTGCTTTCGATCCCAACGATGACCCGCTCACGTTCGGCATCATGGCGGGCAACACCAACGGCGCTTTTGCCATTGACGACCTCTCCGGCCAGATAACCGTCGCCAACAGCGCCGCCCTGGATTTTGAAACCACCCCCACCTTTAACCTCACCGTGCGCGTCACAGACACCGGCAATTTAACCGACGAGGCCACCATCACCATCAACCTGACAAACGTGAACGAATTCCCCCCAGACATCAACCCCCAAACGTTCACCATCGCCGAAAATGCGGCGAATGGGGCCATTGTGGGTACCATTGCGGTCTCAGATGGCGATGGCGAGGACTCCTTCACCTTTGACATTCTCAGCGGCGATCCGGACGGCGTATTTATCATCAACGATGCCGGCGTGATTGTCGTTGCCGACAACAGCACATTGGATTTTGAAACGACGCCCGGCTACAGCCTGGATGTGCAGGTGACAGACAGTGGGGCGCTGACGGACACGGCCGTGATGACCATCAACGTCCTCGACGCCAACGACCCCCCCATCATCAACGATGACGACTTAGACGTTTCCCCTGCGGCCATTCAGGAAACCGAAACCATCACCCTGACAGGCAGCTTCACCGACCAGGACAGCGGCGACGCCCACACCATCGTCATTGCCTGGGGCGATGGCAACAGCGATGTAATCAACCTGCCGGTGGGCGCCACCAGTTTCAGCGCCGACCACACTTACCTGGATGACCTATCCGGCCCAACTGACGACTACACCATTGAAGTGACGGTAGATGACGGCACAGACAGCAACTCGGCCAACGCCAGCGTTACCGTCAGCAATGTGCCGCCCACGCTCGATTCGCTCACGGCCGTGCCCACCACATTGAACGAAGGCGAATCCATCACTCTCTCCGGCACATTTAGCGAAATCAGCCCGCTAGACACCTTCATCCTGACGGTGGCCTGGGGAGATGGTGTGGTGGAAAACTTCAACTATGCCGCCGGTTCCAGCAGCTTCGCGGAAACGCACACGTACCAGGATAACTATGACCCGGCGACAATTGTGGTGACATTGGCGGATGATGACGGCGGCAGCGATACAGGCGAAACGGCCGTGACCGTACACAACCTGCCCCCCATCGCCGACGCCGGCCCCAACCAGATCGTCCTGGACGGCTTTCCGGCCAACTTCAGCGGCGCAGCCAGCGACCCCGGCGCCGGGGATACCCTGACGTATGCCTGGGACTTTGGCGATAGCAGCGTGCTGACGGGCACCTTAACCCCCTCCCACATTTACCCCGGCGTTGGCGTCTACACCGCCACCCTGACGGTGACGGATGATGATGGCGATAGTGGCAGCGACACGGCCGTTGTCACCGTCATTGCCCCGTCCGACATCATAGGCCTGAAAACGGTTAGCGGCAGCTTTAACGAAGGCGGCGCCATCCGTTACACCATTGTCCTTTCCAACACCGGCGACACCGACCAGATGGATAACCCCGGCGATGAGTTCGTAGATGAGTTGCCGGAAGAAATCGTGTTGACCAATGCACAGGTCGTCAGCGGCGGCGGTGCTATCGCTTCCAGCTTCAACACCGTCACCTGGAACGGGGCCATTCCGGCCGGCGGCAGTGTCATTCTGGAGATTGAAGCCACCATTTTGCCCGGTTTCCGCGGCCAGGTGGTCAGCAACCAGGGCCAGATTTTCTACGACGGCGACAACGACGGCCAAAATGAAGCGTTCACCTTTACCGATGACCCCACCCAACCGGGCATGTTTGACCCCACCACCTTTACTATCCAGGAACTATCGGCCATCTACCTGCCCCTCATTATGAATCAGGCGGTGAGCGCGCCCGATCTGGTGATTACGGCCGTCAGCGCCAGCAGCAGCCAGATTGAATTGACCATTCAAAATCAGGGCAATACCGCCACCACCAGCGGCTTCTGGGTTGACTTTTACATCAATCCCAGTGCGCCCCCCACCGGCCCCAACCAGCTATGGTATGACCTGGCCGATGAAGGCATCGCCTGGGGCGTTACCGCTCTGTTGGCCCCCGGCCAATCGCTGACGCTGGTATACAGCACCGAGCCGGGCGCACCTAACCAATACTTTGTGCCCGAAGAAAGCCTGTATAACGGCAGCCTGCCCGCCGGAACGCTGATTTATGCGCAGGTAGATTCTGCCCGTGAGGGCGTCTCCTATGGCGGCATTCTGGAAACACACGAAATCCTGGGTGGGCCGTACAACAACATCATATCCGGTACGGCCGTTGCCCCTTAACGATTGATATGGGGAAATATCCCCATATCTCCATATCCATTTTGAAAAGGATGTATAAGATGACCACGAAATTATTTGAAAATCGCACCCTTTCTATTTTACTCATGGGCACGGCCGTGTTGCTGCTGGCGGCGTTGATGCTGCCCCTGTTTGCCGCCGCCCAGGAAGGCGAACTGCCACCGCGCGGCGGCGAACCACCCACCGCCACGCCGGTACCAGAAGAACCGACCCCGGCCCCCCCCACAGCCACGCCTGAACCGGTTGCAGAATCGGCGCAAACCGGCAGTCGTCTGCAACTGCACGCGCGTTATGGCCCGAACTGGCAGTGGCATCTAACCGCCTGGCAAGAATTATGGACGGAAGTGCAGTGGAGCGACGGCGCCAACTGGCATACCGTGGAAGGCTGGCGCGGGCAGATGGACAACATCTCTCAGGTTGGGGGCCAATGGGTGAGCGTGCGCGAATGGTGGGTAGGCGGCGAAAATCTGGGTTCTGGCCCTTACCGCTGGGTCATCTACCAGCAGCAGGGCGGCGCGGTGCTGCTCACCAGCAGACCCTTCACCCTACCGGCGCACGGCGGCGAGACGATGGTGATCCCCGTCACCATCGGCGAATAAACAACAAATATGAGTTTTCGCTAAACCTGATCTTGTTTTTACGGCCGTATGTCCTAGAACTGTTACTGACTTATACTAAGTTCTAGGACATACTGCTATGGGCAAAAAAGTAGAAATCAATACCCCCGCGCCGGATTTTGAGCTGGCAGATTTTAACGGCCGTTCCGTCCGCCTCTCCGACTATCGTGGTGAAAGACACGTCGTGCTGGTTTTTAATCGCGGTTTTACCTGACCGTACTGCCGCCGGCACATGGCGCAGTTGCGCCGTGATTACGATGAATTTACCGATAGGCACACCGAAATAATTGTCGTTGGCCCGGAAAATGCGGACGCCTTCCGCACTTACTGGCAGGAAGAAGAACTACCTTACGTCGGCCTGCCTGACCCCCAACATTCCGTCCTCAAACTGTACGGCCAGGAAGTGAGCCTCTTCAAACTGGGGCGGATGCCCGCCCAGGTCATTGTAGACCAGGCCGGCGTGGCTCGTTTTGTCCATTACGGCCACGACATGACCGATATTCCCGAAAACGAAGAAATCTTCGCCATCCTGGATATGCTGAAGTAATGCGTGAAACGTGATGCGTGACTGGAGCATTCTCACGCATCACGTTTCCCCATCCCCCTCCGCCCTTCTCTGTGGTAAACTTGGCAAAAGCTGGCGATTGGTACAACTCACCAGCTACCAGCCACCATAAGGATGGGCGCACTATGAAACTCACCATATCGTTAGGCCAGATTGATGTGAAACTGGGGGACCCGGCAGCCAACCTGACGGCCGTACAAGAGACAACCGCCCGCGCCGCCAGCCAGGGCGCCGATGTGGTCGTTTTCCCCGAACTGTGGTCAACCGGCTATGACCTGGAAAACGGCGCGAAATACGCCACCCCCACCGATACCGGTATGTTTGCCACCGTGGCCGCCCTGGCCCAGGCGCATGGCATCGCCATTTTAGGCTCGTGCCTGTCTGACCTGGGCAGTGGGCGTATTGGCAATACGGCCGTTTACTTCGACCACACCGGCCATCCCCTGGGCGTCTACAGCAAAACCCACCTCTTCCGGCTCATGGATGAAGACCAATACCTGGCGGCAGGCGACGGCCGTACCCTGATCGAAACCACCTGGGGCAGGTTGGGGCTGGCCATCTGCTATGACTTGCGCTTCCCAGAACTGTTCCGCGCCTATGCTCTGGCCGGCGCCCACCTGGTCTTTTTGCCCTCCGAATGGCCCCATCCCCGGCTGGCGCATTGGCAAACGCTGCTGCGCGCCCGCGCCATCGAAAACCAGATGTTCCTGGTGGCCTGCAACCGGGTGGGCGAAAGCAAAGGCACCCACTTCTTCGGCCACTCCTGCATCATTGACCCCTGGGGCGAAACAGTCATCGAAGGCGGCGAAACGGCCGAACTATTGACCGCCACCATAGACATGGCCCAGGTCACGGCCGTGCGCGCCAAAATCCCCATCTTCCAGGACCGGCGGCCGGAGGTGTATGCGTGAGCAGGTGATAGAGTGATGAGGTGAAGGGCACAGCACCCTTCATAATTCCTAATTCCTAATTCATAATTCCTATGAAAGGTCGAGGCAGAAAAGTAATCGCTCCCCCCAAGCGCGCGCCGCGCCCGGTGGTGACGCCGGACAGCGACGAGTACGCCTACATGACCAACAAATGGTCACGCACGGCCGTACAACCGCTGCTGATCGCCCTCGTCACCACTGCTTTTTTCACCGTCCTGGCTACCGTTCTGGATGTGGTGCTGCAACTGACACTGTTCCAGGCTTTGATCCCGCTCTTTTTCCTCATTTCTCTGGAAGGCGTCTACACCACCCTCTGGCTCAACCACCCCAACCGCCGCCAGTTTAACCGGCTGGCTTATCGGGCGGCTGAGTTTCTGGTTTTCCTCCTCATTTTGCGTCTCTACACCTGGCTGATAGCCGACAGCCTGCCTGCCCTGAACCAATTAACCGGCTATCTGCGCTTCCCCTGGCTGCTGGTAGCCGACGGCTATTTTGTCCTTAGCGCCATCCTGCTGCTGCTGGCCTGGGTGCGCGCCATCAGCGCTGCCGATGCGTTTATTGACCTGGCCATTGATGAAGCCGAGGTGTATTACTTCACCTTGCCGCGCGGTGAACAAGACGCCAACCTGAAACCGGCCTTTTCCAACCGCATGGAAATCGTCGCCGGCTTGTTTCACCAGTGGTTATGGGGCGGGGTGATGCTGGCAATGGCTACGGCCGTGGCCGGCGTGGATACCCGCTCCATATCCATATCCACTGAAAGCCTTATTTCCTTGCAGCGCCTGGCCCTACCACCCGCGCTGGTCTGGTCATTGTTCGTCTACTTTGTGGCCGGGCTGCTGCTGCTGAGCCAGGCGCGGCTGGGGGCGCTCAATGCCCGCTGGCTGCACGAAGGCGCCAGCAAGTCGCCAGAAATCGAGCGAAGCTGGCATCGCATGACCACCTGGCTGCTGCTGGCCATGGCCATCATCGCCCTCTTTTTACCCCTGGGATCCACCTTTGCCATTGGCCGGGTATTGGCCTTTATGGTCAGTTTTATTGTGCAGATTTTCGTTTTCCTCATCTACCTGCTCACCATTTTATTGACCATGCTTTTTGCGCCCTTGACAGAACAACCACTACCCGAAATGACGCTGACCCCTTCCCCCTCACCGCCACCGCTCACACCCGCCCCCACACCCATGCCCCCCGTCACCCTGCCGCCCAACGAGACGGCGCAAATGCTCATTAGCTCCGCATTTTGGGCAGTTGCCATCGTCATGAGCATCATGGCCATCTCCTTTTTCTTGCGCGACCGGGGATTCCGAGTCAACGCGGGGCTGTTTACTAAAACCGGTCGCGGTTTTCTGGCCTGGCTGCGCAGCCTGTGGCAGGACGTGGCCGATTATGCCGGTGATTTTGCCCAAAGCGCCCGCAGCCGGTGGCAAACGGCCGTACACCCCCCGGACAACGCCCCACCCCCATCCCCCTGGCGTTTCATCCGCGTCAACGCCCTCTCCCCCCGCGACCAGATTCGCTATTTCTACCTCTCCACCGTCAAACGCGCCGCCGAACAGGGCCAACCGCGCCACCCCGACGAAACGCCGCTGGAGTTTGCCGACGATTTGAAAACCGGCTGGCCTGACGCCGAAACTGAAATTGAAGAGCTGACCGAAGCCTTCCTGCGCGCCCGTTACAGCCGGGAGAATATCGAAAAAGATGACGTCAACCCTGTCAAGCAGCAATGGCGACAGGTCAAAAACAGATTGCGTCGTTCACGGCCATAACCTGAACCATTCCCTAGAGCATCCCACTTTTGTTCGCCCATCGCCCCCATTCGTGATAAAAAACGGCCGTTTGCAGACAATTGATCCGCGAAAGGGGTGAAGAACCACCAGGTTTTTCTTCCTCTTATCACATTTTATCCGCGTCATCCGCGAGAATCTGCGTCCCATTTATTTGAAGGAGAACCTACCTCATGCACCAGCTTGTTGAATGTGTACCCAACTTCAGTAACGGCCGTGACCCGGCCATCTACAATACCATCGCCGACGCCATCCGCAGCGTGCGCGCCAGCATCCGCCTGCTAGACATCAGCGCCGACCCCGACCACAACCGCACCGTCATCACCTTCGTCGGCACACCCGCCGACGTAGAAGAAGCCGCCTACCGGGCCATCGCCGCCGCCGCAAAGCTCATTGACCTGGACACCCATCAGGGTGAACACCCCCGCATTGGCGCAACGGATGTTTGCCCTTTCATCCCTATCAAAAACACCACAATCAAAGAGTGCGTGGAAATGGCGCACCGCCTGGGCCAGCGAGTGGGCGCAGAACTGGGCATCTGCGTCTACCTCTACGGCGACGCCGCCACCCGCCCCGAACGAGAAAAACTGGCCGACATCCGCAAAGGGCAGTACGAAAAGTGGAAAGCCGAAATCGGCCAGGAACCGGCCCGCGAACCGGATTACGGCCCGGCGATCCCGGCCAAATGGGGAGCAACAGTGATTGGGGTACGGCCGTTCCTCATCGCCTATAACCTCTACCTGAACACCGACAATGTGGAGATCGCCGAGCAAATCGCCCGCGCCGTCCGCTTCACCAGCGGTGGCCTGCGTTACGTGCAGGCCAAAGGCTTCCTGGTGGAAGGGCTGGCCCAGGTGAGCATGAATCTGACCAACTTTGACAAAACCCCCATCTACCGCGTGCAAGAGATGGTCAAACGGGAAGCCGCCCGCTACGGCCTGGCCGTCAGCAAAGCCGAATTGGTGGGCCTCATCCCGCAGCAGGCGCTCATGGAATCGGCGCGTTATTACCTGCAACTGGACGAGATGCAAGACGACCAGGTATTGGAATATCGCCTGCTGGAAGAAGAAGATGACAGCGACTACACCCCCCACCCCTTTCTGGACGCGCTGGCTGCCAAAGAGCCAACCCCTGGCGGCGGTTCGGCCGCGGCGCTGGCGGGGGCGCTGGCCGCCGCCCTGGCGCAAATGGTCGCCGGGCTGACGGCGGGCAAAAAGAAGTACGCCGCCGTCCAAGGACAGGCCGAAGCCATCGCAGCCCAGGCTTCTAGCCTGCGTACTGAACTCACCACCGCCATCCGCGCCGACGCCGCCGCTTATGAAGCGGTGATAACCGCCGCTCGCCAGCAAGACGTACCGGAGGAAATTCGGGCCACGGCCGTGGAAAATGCCACCATCGGCGCGGGTGAAGTGCCCCTGCGGGTGGCCCGGCTCAGCCGCGACGTGGCTCAATTGGCGCAAACGATTGCCACGATTGGCCTGGCCAGCGCCGTCACCGACGCAGCGGCGGGCGCATTATTGGCGCACACGGCCGTACAAATTGCCGCCATGAACGTGCGCATCAACGCCCTGGGTTTACAAAATCAAGCCCTCGCCGCCCAATGGCTGGCGGAACTGGAAACGTGGGAACGGGACACGGCCGTTATTGCCGAAGCCGTCATGGCCGCCGCCAGAGAGCGGGGAGGATTCTAACCTGTGCTGAGCAAAAGCCAGACAGTCGCAGAGAAAAACAATCTGCGTTCATCAGCGTTCATCAGCGTCCTATTACTGGTATTGCTGGCGGCGTGCCAGGGGCAGCCAGTGGTGGCGGTGGCGAATGTAGAGATGGTGGACACGGCCGTGCCGCCCACCAGCGCCCCCACCAACACTACCCTGCCTCCCGTGCAGATGCAAATCATCTCCCCCACCCCGGCCAACGAAACGGCCGCCATGCCTTCCTTCTCTCTGCCCGATCCCACCCAACCACCGGCCATCACCCCCACACCCAGCGATGTCTCCATCGCCCACCTCATCACCTCATCACCCGGCGATGCTCCCATCACCCCCTCACCCACACCGCCACCCACCTTCACCCCGCCTGCCCTACCGCAAACCGCGCCCGACGAACATTACTGGCTGCGGCGGCCCGTGGCCGAAGGCGGCGTCGTCTGGACCAACAAACATTACCCCTACGGCAGCACCCGCGGTGGTGAACTGCGCCCCCATCACGGCGTGGAATTTGACGTGCCCTACAACACCGAAATCCTGGCGACCGCCAGCGGCACGGTTATCGTTGCCGGGAATGACGCCGCCACCGCCTACGGCCCGCACACCAGCTTCTACGGCAATCTGGTCGTCATTCAGCACGACTTCTTGTACAACGGGCAGCCCGTTTTCACTCTGTACGGCCACCTCAACCGGCCGCTGGTAGAGGTGGGGCAGCAGGTTAACGCTGGAGACGTGATCGGACTCTCCGGCGCGACCGGCGTGGCCGACGGCCCGCATATGCACTTTGAAGTCCGCCTGGGGCAAAACAGCTATGAAAACACCTACAACCCGCTGCTCTGGCTGTGGCCTTTTCCCGACCGGGGCACGGTGGTGGGCCGCGTCACCTTCCCGAACGGTGCGCTGGCTTACGAAGCACCCGTGCGCGTGGAGCGGATTGACGCTCCCTCCCGCTACGCCGCCACCACCACCTACGCCAACGAAACGCTCAACGCCGACGACCTCTGGAACGAAAACTTTGCCATTGACGATGTAGAAGCCGGTTACTATCGTGTCACCGTCACGGCCGGCGACAAAAAATTCACCCAGGAAATCTGGGTCTACCCCCGCCGCACCACCTTCGTGGAAATCGTCATCGAACCCTGATAGATGAGCAAACGTCGCCGCAACTTCCTCATCATTCTGGCCATTGTGGCGCTGACGTTGCTGGTTGGCCCATTCCTGGTGCCTGTCCCGCCGCTGCCAGATACTGTCCCGCCCCAACAACTGGCGGACCCGGATAGTCAATTCATAGAGATCAACGGCCAGAGCCTGCACTACAAACAATACGGCACAGGCGAACCGGTTTTTCTGCTGC
The DNA here is from genome assembly GCA_019637635.1 of Anaerolineae bacterium. Lineage (GTDB taxonomy): Bacteria > Chloroflexota > Anaerolineae > Promineifilales > Promineifilaceae > CAADGU01. The sequence goes on along the minus strand of JAHBVI010000024.1, from coordinate 22,333 downwards.
TGCATGGCTTTGCTTCCAACACCTACACCTGGCACAAGGTGGTGGAGGCGCTGGCGCAGCAGGGCACGGTTATCGTTTATGATCGCCTGGGGTTTGGGTTGTCGGCACGGCCGTTGACCTGGGAAGGCGATAATCCGTACACCCCGGAAGCTCAGGTCGCCCAGGCCATTGGCTTGCTGGATGCGCTGTCGGTGGATCAGGCCATTCTGGTCGGTAACTCCGCCGGGGGCACGGTGGCCTCCGCCATGGCGTTAGCCCATCCCGACCGGGTGACCGCGCTGGTATTGGCAGACGCCGCCATCTACTCTGGCGGCGGCGCGCCGCCCTTCATCAAACCCCTCTTACGCACACCACAAATGCGCCACCTGGGGCCGCTGATCACCCGCAATCTATTGGGGGGCGGTGGTTCCTTGCTGGACCTGGCCTGGCACGATCCCGGCCTGGTCACACCGGAAGACATCGCCGCTTACGAAAAGCCCTTGCGGGTGGCCAATTGGGACAAAGCATTGTGGGAGTTCACACTGGCGAGCGAAGCATCGAATTTGCCGGAACGATTGCCGGAACTCACCCTGCCGGTGCTGGTCATCACCGGCGACGATGACCGCATCGTGCCCACCGCCGAAAGCATCCGCCTGGCTGAGGCATTACCAGACGCGGAATTGGTCATCATCCCCAACACCGGGCACATACCGCAAGAGGAAAGCCCAGAGCAGTTTGTCACGGCCGTGTTGTCATTTGTTGAACGGCTGGATGCACGCACCACAGATTGAGCCAGATTGAAAACACCACTTATGGTCCCCACCCTAACGCACAAACTGGCAGCCATGCTGCTGGAGATGTTTCAACAGGTCGCGTCGCTTGACACGGCAACTTCCTGGGGGATGGCCTTGATATGCGACGCGGCTGTCAGCAAGAAGAGTATACCACACCCTCTATGAACTGTGCCGAACAGGGTAAACGGGCGATTCGGACAAACCTGGTTTTTGAAAGCGGCGTTCGGCCGTAATCAGCAGGCGGTTGAGGAGGATGGCGATAAGCACCACCACCACCGACCCGGCCACAATTTTGTCATACCGGTTCTGGGCGATGCCGTCAAACAGCAGCGTGCCCAACCCGCCCGCGCCAAACTTGGCGCCAATGGTGGCAATGGCGATGGCGACTATAGTCGCTATGCGCAAGCCGGCGATGATAACGGGCATGGCTAATGGCAACTGCACCCGACGCCAGCTTTGCCAACTGCTCATGCCTACCCCTCTGGCCGCTTCCAGGATGTAGGCAGGCACTTCCTTCATCCCCACCACCATGTTCCGCACCAGGATCACCTGGGTGTAAATAATCAGGGCCACAATCACCGACCGCTGGTTCAGGCCAAAGATGGGCAGCAGCAAAATCAAGAGGGCGATGCTGGGGATGGTGTATAACACGCCCAACAGCCCCAACACGCCATTCGCCAGCCGCTCCGAGCGCAGCAGCAGCAGGCTCAAGGGCAGGGCAATCGCCAGGGATATAACCAGCGCCGTGAGGGTCATGTACAGATGTTGCCCGGTCAAACGCAGGATAATGTCGGGGTTGTTGAGGATGTAGGTCATGCGTTGAGGGGATTGGAGATTAGAGATTGGAGATTGCTCAATCTCCAGTCTCCAATCTCTAATCTCTCATTCCCGGTACCGCTGAATCTGCCGCAGCGTTAAAATCCCCACCGGTTCGGACTCATTCATCACCAGCAAGGAGGGGATGTCATCACCGAGAAGGAGGGAGAGCGCCTGGCGCAGGCTGTCGTCCTGGGCGATGGTGGGTTGGCCGTTGCGGGTGAAATCGGGTGGCAGCGGCTGCATGGCCGCTTCGACGCGAATCAGCCCTAACTGGCGCACCATGTCATCCGCGCCGACCAGTTCGCGCACAAAGTCGTTGGCCGGGTTTTTGAGGATATTGAAGGGGGTGTCGTATTGGTGGACACGGCCGTTTTTCATCACCACCATCTTATCCGCCAGCCGCAGCGCCTCTTCCACGTCGTGCGTCACAAAGAGGATGGTCTTGTGCAGCCGCCGCTGTAAATGGAGCAGGGCGTCTTGCAAGCCGGTACGGGTGATGGCGTCCACCGCCCCAAACGGCTCATCCATCAGGATCACTTTGGGGTCGCCGGCCAGGGCGCGGGCCACGCCCACCCGCTGCTGCTGCCCGCCGGACAACTGCGCCGGGTAACGATCCCGGTATTGTTCCGGCGGCAAATCCACCAGCGCCAGCATTTCGTCCACGCGGGCAGCAATGTCTGCTTTAGGCCACTTAAGCAGGTCAGGCACGATGGCTACGTTTTCGGCCACCGTCATGTGCGGGAAGAGGCCGGTTTGCTGGATGACGTACCCAATCTGGCGGCGCAGGGTGGTGGCGTCTATCGTTCGGCTGTCTTCCCCATCCAGGTAAATTGTGCCCGATGTGGGTTCAATCAACCGGTTGACCATTTTGAGCAGCGTCGTTTTGCCGCAGCCGGACGGCCCCAGCAGGACGACAAAACTGCCTTCCGCCACTTCGCAGTTCACATTGTCTACGGCCGTGTGCCCGACATTGGCAAACTGCTTGCTGACGTTTTCAAAACGGATGGCGCTCATGGGAACGTGATGCGTGAAACGTGATGCGTGATGAGTCCGGTCACGGGTCACGCATCACGCATCACGGCTCTTACTTGATCAACCCCTGCTGTACCAGGAATTCACGGGCCACGTCGGCGGGTTCACGGCCGTTGCCGCTGACCTCGTTGTTAAGCCGCTGCATGGTAGCGTCGGTGAGCAGGGGTGCCACCTTGTTCAAAATGTCGGCCACTTCCGGGTTGGCGTCCAGCGCCGCCTGGCGGATGACGGGCGCTACCTGGTAGGGCGGGTAAAGCCCCTTGTCGTCTACCAGCGATTGCAGGTCATACGCCGCCAGTTCACCGTCGGTGCCAAAGGCCACCACCACATCCGCCTCGCCATTGAGCAATGCCTGATAACGCAGGCCAGGGTCTACCGTCAGGAAATTTTTGAAAGCAAAGTCGCCGTAGACCCGCTTCAAACCGGGGATGCCATCTTCCCGTTCGGCAAATTCGGGTGGGCCAATCAATACCAGTTGGTCGGCATTCGCCACCATGTCAGAGAAGGTGGTGATGCCCAATTCGGCGGCGCGGGCTTTGGTCATGGCTAACGCCTGGGTGTTGTTCATGGGCGCGGGATTCAGCCAGACCAGGTTGAACTGATCCTGATATGCCTGTTTGACGGCATTGTAAACGGCCTGCGGGTCGCTCATCACATCCATCTTCAGCACAGTCAGCAGGCCGGTGCCGGTATATTCGGGGTAAACGTCAATGGAGCCGTCCAGCAAGGCTTGTTGAGCCACCGGCGTCCCACCCAGATTGAGCTTGCGCTCGACGGTGAAACCGGCATCCTCCAGCAGCAGCGCATACATTTCACCCAGAATGAACTGCTCGGTGAAATCTTTGGACGCCACGGTGATTGTTTTGTCATCGCTGTTGCCACCACAGGCGGCGAGAACGGCCGTGAACATCCCCAACATAACTAACCAGATAAGCTTTTTCATTATTCTCTCCTTTCAGAATGTAGAAGTTCAACTTTTGACAAAAGTTGAACTTCTTAATTACGTTGAAACCTGTATACGCCGTTGTACGCCGCTTAACGTCAGGTCAATGAACAACGCCAGCAGCGCCACCGGAATCGCCCCCACCAGCAAAATGGAAATGTCATACAGGGCAAAACCACGCACCACGTAAAGACCCAACCCACCCACGCCAATAAAAGCGGCCAGGGTGGCGCTGGCCACCAGTTCCACCGTCGCCGTGCGAATCCCGGCCAGCATCACCGGCAGTGCCAGCGGCGTCTCCACCCGCCGCCATACCTGCCCGGCGGTCATGCCCATGCCCACCGCCGCTTCACGGATGGCCGGGCTGATGGTGCGGTAGGCGGCGTCGGTGTTAATGAGAATGGGTGGGAAGGCCAGCAGCGTCAGGGCGATGATGGCCGATGTCCGTGACAGGCCAAAAAAGGGGATCGCCAGAAACAAGACGGCAATGCTGGGCACGACGCGAAAGGTACTCAGGGCATCAATCACGGCCGTGCGCTGCCCCCGCGATGACCAGATGCCGATGGGGATACTGATGGCCATGCTGATGCTCAGGGAAATTGCCACCAGCAGCAGGTGGTCGGCCAGCGCCCCCCAGAATTCGGCGGCGTGGCTTTGGGCATAGAGCCAGGTGGCGTGGAGTAAATCAAACATAAGACAGCGTGGGGTATTGCGGGAATCGGATGCGCAACATCCGTTTAGATGTTTTCACCGCCAATTGTATTACCCGGTTGCCTGGAGACAACAGCGTGATGCGTGATGCGTGACGTGTGACTTTCTCACGCATCACTCGTCACGCATCACGCATCACGCACGGCCGATAAAACTTACCCTGAGGATCAAGCGCCTCGGCGGCGCGGCGCAGCAGGGTGGGCGGTGGTTGTTGGCCGAGATACGGACGTACCCCCATCCCCCACAGCGCCAATCCCATCAGCCCCAATTCCTGCAAGGCCGCATCGAGCGGCGCGGCTTCATGGGCAGCCAGCCAGGCGACGTTGCCCCCGGCAGTGTAGCGGCGATGGGTAGTGTGGGGGATTACGGCCGTGTCCAATTCCACCACTCGTTTGGGGGCAACCGGCACTTTCACCAGCAGCGGCGCGTCGGCGGCCCAGGCCAGGTCATTGGCCGCCTGCCAGAGGGCGGCGTCATCGGTAATGGTTTCGACGGCCGTGCTGTACGGTGCAAGCAACTGGCGCAGCCGCTCGGCGCGGGCGGGCAGCGCTTCCGGCAATCCCCCCAGGCGAATGAACAGGTCAACGCCGCTGTTTGTCACCAGCACATCCAGCGCATCCATCTCCAACGGCCGTGTCACCAGTGAAAAAATAGCTTCCATTGCTGCTGCCACATTCGCCAGCACCAGGCGCAGCGTGGTGTACGCAGGTGGCGCGGGGAACACCTTGAAACTCACCTCCGCCAGGATGCCAAAACCACCCAGGCTGCCCACCATAAACTTGGGCAGGTCAAACCCGGCGGCGTTCTTGACCACCTTGCCGCCGCCGCGAATGAGACGGCCGTAACCATCCACAAAACGCACCCCCAAAATGAAATCCCGCACACCGCCATAGCGGTAGCGCCCGGAGCCGCTCGTATTGGCGGCAATCGTGCCGCCCAACGTGGCCCCCTGTGCCGCCAGCAGCGGGTCAAAGGGCAAATACTGGCCGTTTTTTGCCAGTTCGTGCTGAATGTCACGCACGGCCGTGCCCGCATAGGCCGTGAACGTGTATTCCCCCGGCTCATATTCCAATAGGCCACTCAAACCGGTCATGTCCACGGGTACGGCCGTGCCCCCAGGCGCAGACAACGCCGGTTTACTCCCCCCACCCCGCGGCAGCAGGTGGGAGCCAGCTTTGACAATTTCTTGGAGTTCGGTAGTGGTTGTTGGTCTCATTTTTCGTGATGCGTGATGCGTGACCAGAAGGCAGCCACGCATCACGCTAATGGAACTTCGTGAAGGAGATCTTCCAGTAATTTCCAATCCAAAGGTTGCTCTGAAACAAAGTCGGGCAGATTTATGTTTGCAAAATAAGTGGGATTTTCTTCGCGTAAGGTACGGCCGCGTTGTTCGGGGATCATCGTCAGTAGCAGGCGTATAATTTGGGTTAAAAGTCGCAGCCGATGTAAGACGACTTCCTGCCCGAGCACATGCCGCCCTTTGTAAAACCAGTCCCGGCTCTCGCGTGCCGAACCGAGAGAATATTCATAGAACCGGGTGCGATCCTTGTGGCTGCTGCGTGAAAAACCTTCAGCAACATTGGCCCCAATTGAACCCAGTGCCCGGTAAAGCTGATCAGACAAATCAAAAGTTCGTTTGTCGTGCATCAATTTAGTCACATCATGCCATCCCACATCCGCCACAAACAACGCCAGCCGATACGCTTCTACCTTCCACAGGGGATCGCCAATAATATCTGGCGGCACTTCTTTCATCCAAGCTGTGTAGTTCACGGTTTGTTCCTGGTTTACGTCATGTGTAATACGTGAATCTTCCGGTCACGCATCACGCATCACGCATCACGTTCCCCACAATTTCCTGGGCGTCAGCCTGAATTTGTTTCAAATGATCAGGGCCGCGGAAACTTTCGGCGTAAATTTTGTAGATTTCTTCGGTGCCGGACGGCCGTGCCGCAAACCAGCCATTCGCCGTCACCACCTTTAGCCCGCCAATGGCCTCGCCGTTACAGGGGGCGTGGGTCAACCGGGCGATAATTGGTTCACCCGCCAGTTCCGTCGCCTGCACCATCTCCGGCGACAGGTTGGCGAGCGCCTTCTTTTGGGCGGTATTGGCCGGGGCGTCCATGCGTTCATAAGCGGGGTCGCCAAATTCGGCGGCCAATGCCCGGTATTGTTCGCCCGGATCGCGCCCGGTGACAGCCAGGATTTCCGCCGCCAGCAGCCCCAACAGCAGGCCATCCTTGTCCGTCGTCCACACCGTGCCATCCTGGCGCAAAAAGGAAGCGCCCGCACTCTCCTCACCGCCAAAGCCGAATTCGCCGCTGAGCAGCCCCTCCACAAAGTATTTGAAACCCACCGGCACTTCGCACAGGGTTCGCCCTAACGACGCGGCCACGCGGTCAATCATGGAACTGGAGACGAGCGTTTTGCCTACCGCCACCTGCGGCCCCCAGTGGGGGCGGTGTTGGAAGAGGTAGGACACGGCCGTAGCCAGAAAATGATTCGGGTTCATCAGCCCGGCGTTGCGGGTGACAATGCCGTGCCGGTCGGCGTCCGGGTCATTGCCAAAGGCGATGTCGAAACGGTCTTTCAACTGAATCAGGCTGGCCATGGCGTAAGGGGAGGAACAGTCCATGCGGATTTTGCCGTCGTGATCGAGGGTCATAAAGGCGAAGGTGGGGTCTACGGCCGTGTTCACCACCTCCATGTTCAGGCCATACCGTTCGGCAATCGGTTCCCAAAAGGCCAGCCCGGCCCCGCCCATGGGGTCAACGCCCATTTTCAGCCCGGCCTGGGCAATCGCCTCCATCTGAATCACGCTGCCCAGGTCGGCCACGTAGGGGGTGATGTAGTCGTACTCGTGCGTGGTGGCGGCTTTGAGCGCCCGGTTGAGCGGCAGGCGGCGCACCCCACGCAGCCCATCGGCCAGCAGTTCGTTGGCCCGGTCTTGAATTTGTTTCGTCGTGCCCGTATCGGCCGGGCCGGCTGAAGGGGGATTGTATTTGAAGCCGCCGTCGCCGGGTGGATTGTGCGAGGGGGTGATGACCACGCCATCGGCCAGGCCAGTCGTTCGGCCGCGGTTGTAGGTGAGGATGGCGTGGGAGATGACGGGCGTGGGCGTGTAGCCCAGACCGGCCTGGATAAAGACCTGCACATCGTTGGCGGCAAAGACTTCCACGGCCGTGTACAACGCCGGTTCCGACAACGCATGGGTATCCATGCCCAGGTATAACGGCCCGGTAATACCCATCCCCTGCCGGTATTCACAAATCGCCTGGCTAATCGCCAGGATGTGGTCTTCATTGAAACTGTACCGCAGCGACGTGCCCCGATGCCCGGAGGTGCCAAAGGCGACGCGGTGGGCCGGTTCGGCCGGGTCCGGTTTGTGGGTGTAGTAGGCGGCAATCAGACGGGGGATGTTGGTCAACAGTTCGCGGGGGGCGGGTTGGCCCGCCAGTTGGTGAATACCCATTTCAACCTCCTAAAGAAATTGGTTTGACGCGAGACGCGGAGGCGCAAAGAAGATTGGTTCGTATGAGCGTCTCCGGCACGGGATGATAGCACTTTTAAGCGAATAAACCACCTGTCGCGCAGCACCAGTAAAGTCGGCTGAGGGTGCGTTGCGCTAATGGCGTGGTGACGGCCGTGCCCACATCCGCTGATTTGTCTTTTCCGGTTTCAATACCAGATTTTTTCCCGAAAAGTTGGGAAAAAGTCTCTTGGCTGCCCAGGCCACCCATCCTACTATGAGGTGGATGTTTGGTAACTATACAACCTCTCAAGACCTGACAGGTTTCTAAAAAACCTGTCAGGTCTGAATAGCTGCTATCTTTGCGAACTTTGAAGGAGATCATGAAACGCATTTTTTCTCTTTTATTCTTGTTCATGGGCATCGTGGTGGGGCAGGCACGGCCGTTGCACGCGGCTGATGCGGTGGTGGGCACAGGCACGGCCGTAAGCTGCACCGAAGCGGCCTTTAACACCGCCCTCTCTACCGTACAAAGCAGCGGCAGTGGAACCATCACCTTTAACTGTGGTGGCGCGACAACGATTATTTTCACGGCAAGCAAAATTATCAGCAATGCCACCGTGACCATTAACGGCGGCGACAGCATCACCTTGAGCGGTGGAAATACGATACGGCCGTTTTACGTGGATAGCAACGCCACGCTCACTCTGCAAAACATCACCCTGACCAACGGCCTGGATAATACCTACGGCGGCGGGGCCATTCTGAGCCTGGGCGAACTAACCCTGAGCAACAGTACCATCCGCAACAGCAACGTAGACCCCACCCACAGCGGCGGGGCTGCCATGAGCCTGGGGCCGGTAACGATGAGCAACAGCCTGATTGAAAACAACAGCGGGGGCAGTGTGGGCGGCCTGTTCCTCTTTGGCGAAGCGGCCGACGCCACCATTACCAACAGCACCTTCCGCAATAACTACACCACAAATGATGCCTATGGGCTGGGTGGGGCCATTACCACTTGGGATGGCGCCGACCTCATTGTGCGCGGCTCCACGTTTAGCGGGAATGAGGCGCGGTCTGGCGGGGCTATCTACAATGAATCAGCCCATACATCCATCTTGATCGAGCAAAACAGTGTCCTGCATGGTAATTCGGTATTTTTTGATGGTGGCGGTATTTACAACAGCGCCGGAGAGATTGTACTTAATCAGGTCACTCTGACCGAAAACGTCGCTGGAGATCGCGGGGGTGGCCTGTATGTGGGCAACGGGAGTGAAGCAAACCTGTTCAATGTGATATTACAGGCCAATGGAGCCGGTCTCACCGGCGGTGGGATAAGAATCAATAGTAGTTCCCTATCGCTGATTGATGTAACACTTTGGGAAAACAGCGCCAGTGTACTTGGCGGTGGTATTGCCAACTATCTGGGAAGCGTTAGCTTCATCAATGGAACGGTTAGTAACAATGTCGCCATGGATGCCGCTGGTGGCATTTCCAATTTCGAGGGGAATATGGCGCTTACGCATGTAACGTTTAGCGGCAATTCGGCGGATCAGGGCGGCGGCGTTTATCACTATGACGCTGATATTCTCCCAAATAGCTTCACCCTCAAAAACGTCCTGTTTAACGCCGGAGCAGACGGCCGCAATTGTTATGTGCCATCGGAAAGCCTGTCTGGAATTTCTTCGGCAGGATTTAACCTATCCAGCGATTATAGCTGTCCTTTTAACCAGACGGGGGATCGGGAAGGCGTGGCCCCCCGTCTTGGCCCGCTGGCAGACAATGGCGGCTTTACACAAACCCATATGCTGCTGCCCGACAGCCCTGCCATTGATGCCGGGCAGTGCATGCCTGGCCTGACAACCGATCAGCGCGGCCTGCCCCGTCTGCAAGGGGGAACCTGCGACATTGGCGCGGTGGAGCGGCAGCCGGGGGATGGTTTGGCTAAGGTGTATTTGCCGTTTGTCATTCGGTAGGCCAACGGCCGTGCCGCCATGCGCATTTTTCAGGGAGAAACAGATGAAACAATTAACCGGTTTGTTTTTATTGATGTGGATTGTGGCGGGTGGGTTACGGCCGTTGCACGCCGCCGATGCTGTGGTAGGCACAGGCACGGCCGTAAGCTGCACTGAGGCCGCCTTCAACACCGCCCTGTCTACCGTGCAAAGCAGCGGCGGCGGAACCATCACCTTTAACTGTGGTGGTGAAGCCACCATTCCCTTCACGTTTGAAAAGAGTATTTCAACGGCCGTGACCATAGATGGCGCAAACCAAATCACGCTCAACGGCGGCAACAGCACGCGCCTGTTTTTAGTGTTTGGTGGTACGCTCCATCTGCGCAACATTACCCTGAGCAATGGCTTTAGCAATACAAACGACGGGGGAGCCATCAACAACAATGGCATTTTAACCCTGGACAACACGACCATTCGTGACAGCAGCGTCAGCAGCAGCTACAGCGGTGGGGCCATTGTGAATTATGGGCCGTTGACCATCAGCAACAGCCTGTTTGAGAACAACGTGGGCGGCAACGGCGGGGCGCTTTACCTGCGTTTTGAAGCCGGCGGCGCAACCATTACCAACAGCACCTTTCGCCATAACCAGACGACCAATGTCACCAACGGCTGGGGCGGCGCGATTCTATTGTGGGGCGCGGATGTGACCATCAGCCAGTCAACATTCTTTGAAAATGAGGCACAGCGCGGCGGAGCCATCCATAACCCCTTTGATTACGCCGTCGTCACGCTGGAACCGGGTAATACCTTCTACAACAATCGAGCTTCTGATACGGGTGGGGCGTTATTTATGGCCGGGCAGACGACGATAGAAGACAACACCTTCGATTTGAACGCAGCGGTTAATGCGGGCGGCGCGATTTTGTCCACCGTTACCGCCGACCTCACCGTCACGCAATCCCGTTTCTACACCAACAGCAGTCTCAGCGGCGGCGGCATTAACTTTTCGGGTATCCGCCTGATCGTGCATGACAACCTGTTTGATGGCAACCACGCCAACAGCGAGGGGGGCGCTATTTACCTATCGAGCGGCGACCTGGATGTGGAGCGCACCCAGTTTGTGGAGAACAAAGCAGTTGTGAACGGCGGCGCTATCGGCTGCTTTAACGCTTTTATGTCGGTGATTTTGTCTGGGCTGGCTTATAACGAGGCCATAGCCGGAGATGGTGGGGCTGTATATAGCACCTGTTCGCTCAATATGAGCAACCTGACCTTGAGCGACAACGAGGCTAATGGCGCGAATAGTGTAGGAGGCGCCATTCACCAGGATGGTACGGCCGCCGCTTTCATTCAATACGCGACCATTGTGGACAACACGGCCGTTACCGGCGGTGGTCTCTCCATTGGCAGCAATGGCAGCAGCATCACCATCAACAAATCTATCGTCGCCCACAACGGCGGCGGCAACTGTAGCAGCGGCATTGGCTCCACCGGCTATAACCTGAGCGATAACGGGAGCTGCCCCAGCTTCACCCAAACGGGCGACGTGCAAAACGCCACCTTGCCCCTGGCCCCCTTTGCTAACAATGGCGGCAGCACCGGCTCCCGGCTGCCGCTGGCGGGCAATCAGGCGGTGGACATCATCCCCGCCGCGTCATGCGATTTTGCCACAGACCAGCGCGGCGGCGCGCGCCCCACCGGCAGCGGCTGCGACAGCGGCGCGGTTGAAGTGGGCGGTTTTGTGTGGCAGGTGTACCTGCCATTTGCCAAACGGTAGACGGCCTCAATTCCCGGCGATTAAAATCGCGGCTACAAAAGGCAAAGCCCACCTTCGTGGGCTGGATTTCAGTCGGCGAAGGCCGACTTTGCCTTCTGTTGGTGCAGATTTATCTGCCGTATTTAAGGAATATGTAACTGCCCAAGTAGGCGGCCTATCAGGTTTGCGGGCCTGGCGGCCCTACCGGATAATTCCCGGCAATGGTTGAACAACGTCAAACCTGGCGGCATCAAGCCGATATATCGGGACTGCGCACGCTGGTGATCGCCGCGATTGCGGCCTGCCTGCTCTTTGGCGTATGGGCGCTGTGGCAGTTCCCCCATTATGCCCAACAAATGCCACCGCGCATCTTGCCCAACGGAAGCTGGACAACACCGGCGGCGCTGGCCGCATTATCCAGCCTGGGGTGGACGGTGGAGACCTATTTGTGGTGGCGGCTGGGGTTCATTTCGCTCACGGCCGTTTTCTACATTGGCCTGGGTTTGTTCGTTCTCAGGCGATGCCAGCGTGACCGCTTTGGCCTGCTGTTTGCTTTGAGTCTGGTGCTGTTTGGCGTCGGGTCAAACGATCTGCCCTTTGTGCTGGAACAGTGGGGCTATTGGGGAGACCGGCTGGCATATGGGCTGGCAGCGTTGGCGTATGGACTGCTAAATTTCCTGGTGCTTTTGTTTCCTGACGGCCGTTTCGTGCCGCGACAGATGCGTTGGGTGGGTGCAATCACCGGCTTATTCATCGTATATGTCGGTTTTTTGCAGCCGCAGCCCACCCGACCCCCGGCCCCCTACTTGTCGGTAATCAGCTTTTTTTTGCTTCTGTTGGGCGTCCTCGGTCAGATTTACCGTTATCGAGTGGTGGGAACGGCCGTGCAGCGCCAACAGATGAAATGGGTGTTATGGGCCATCGTGCTGAATCTGGTCTTCAAGCTGCTGCTCAACTTCATCTACACCAGCCCGACAGTCAACGCTATCAATGGCCAGGGCATGTGGTACTCCCTGCTGCGCACCACCTCCTTAACCCTGGTCACCGCTACCATCCCCGTGGCGGTGACATTTGCCATCTTGCGTTACCGGCTGTGGGATATTGACATCATCATCCGCAAAACCGTTGTCTACGGGATCATGATCGTCTGTGTCATCAGTTTATATGTGCTGGTTGTGGGGTATCTGGGGTTCTTGTTCCAGGTGGAAGGGGAAAACCTGGTTTTTTCCCTGGCCGCCGCCAGTCTGGTAGCGGTGTTGTTTACACCGCTCAAAAACTATGTAGAGCAGCAGATCAATCGCCTGTTTTTTGGGCAGCGTGACGAACCCTATCAACTGCTGACCCGCCTCAGCCAGCAGCTAGAATCGGCGCTAAACCCGGCAGCGGCGCTATCGGTAACGGCCGAAACGGTGGCGCAGGCGCTCAAACTGCCCTATGTGGCGATTGTATTACAGCAAGGTGACGAGATGCAGGCAACGGCCGTATACGGTGCGCCCCAAAATGAAATCAGCCGCTATCCTCTGACGTATGCCGGGCAGATGATAGGGGAACTGCAAACAGCCTCTCGTTCGCCTAAAGAACCCTTGACCCCTACCGACCAACGCCTGTTGGCTGATTTAGCACATCAACTGGGGGCCGCCGCCCATGCCGTCTTGCTAACCACCAATCTGGAGCAGGCTCGCCTGCGGCTGGTGACAGAACGGGGCGAAGCCCGGCGGCAGTTGGGCAGCGATTTACATGATCGTGTGGGGCATCAACTTGTGAGCCTGTCGCGCCAACTGGAACAGGCCATGACCCTCATGCACGACAATCAGACACAGGCGCAATCACAACTTGCCGCCATCAACCAACAGTTGGCGGCGCTTACCAAACAAGTACGTAGCCTGGCGCACCAATTATATCCGCCGGAGTTGGAACTGTTGGGGCTGGTGGGGGCGCTGCGTGAACGCGCCGAAACCCAGGTCAACTTGCACGTTTATCTGGATGCGCCTGAAAATTTGCCCCGTTTACCGGCGGAAATTGAAACGGCCGTTTACTACATCACCCTCGAAGCCCTGACCAATATCGAAAAACACGCCCAGGCCCAGACCTGCCATGTTCGCCTGAATTTATCGGCGGCCTCCCATCCTTCTATTTTAGAATTGGATATTCAGGACAACGGGCGCGGTTTGGTGGAGCCTGCAACCGGCGGCTTGGGGATTCTTTCCATGCAGGCGCGGGCGGCGGAAGTGGGTGGCATTTGTGTGATTGGGGCACATACGGGTGGCGGCACGGCCGTGAACGCGCGTATCCCCTGCCCCATCCAGGTAAGGTAAATAATGGACATGGACACCATTCGTATCCTCATCGCCGACGATCAGGCCATTACCCGTAGCGGTCTGAAAATGCTGTTAACGGCCGTAGCAAATCTGGAAATTGTGGGTGAAGCTCGCCACGGCGAAGAGGCTGTTAAATTGGCAGCTTCTTTGCAGCCTGATGTCATCTTGATGGATTTGCGGATGCCCGGTTTGAACGGCATCGAAGCCACCCGCCTCATTCACCGCACCAGTCCACACATTGGCATTTTAATTCTCACCGTCTTTGAGGATGACACCTCCGTCTTCCCCGCCATCCGCGCCGGGGCGCGAGGTTATCTGCTCAAAGACACGGAACAGGATGAACTGCTGCGCGCCATTCACACGGTGGCCAACGGCGGCGCTATTTTCAGCCCCGGCATCGCCCAGAAAGTGTTGGGGTACCTGACAATGCCACCACCACCGGCCATGGCCCATGTGTCCGTCACCATCTTTGACGAGCTTACCCCGCGCGAGTGTGAAATCCTGGAGTTGATCGCCCAGGGCAAAACAAACACCGAGATCGCTGCCAGCCTGAACCTGAGTCCCAAAACAGTGAGCAACTACATTGCCAATGTATTACTCAAAGTTCAAACCACCGACCGGGCCAAATTAATGTTGATGGCGATTGAAGCGGGGATAGGCCAAAAGCCAAAAGGTTGAACCTGCCACTTGCCACCTGCCACCTGCCACCATATGATTGCCACCTATGTTCTTGGAATTAGAAGACATTGGCAAAAGTTTTGGCGACAAACCGGTGCTGCGCGGCGTCTCGTTGGCGGCGGCGGCAGGGGAGATTGTGGCCCTGCTGGGGCCAAGCGGCTGCGGCAAGACCACCCTGCTGCGCATCATCGCCGGGTTGGAAACGCCCGATCACGGCCGTGTCCAACTCCTCTCTCAGGACATGACTGACATGCCCGTTCACCGGCGGGATTTTGGTTTTGTCTTTCAAGACTACGCCCTCTTTCCCCACAAAAACGTAGCCCAAAATGTGGCCTTTGGCCTGCGAATGCAAAATCTGCCTAAACCGGCCATCGAGCAGCGAGTGGCGCAGGTGTTGGCGCTGGTCGGATTGGCCGGTTTTGGCGAACGGCCCATCCACGAACTGTCCGGCGGCGAGCAGCAGCGGGTGGCACTGGCCCGCTCCCTGGCGCCCGCACCGCGCCTGCTGCTGCTGGACGAACCGCTGGGCGCGCTGGACAGGGCCTTACGCGAACAACTGATGCTGGAACTACGCCGCATCCTCAAGTCGGCGGGGGAGATGTTGGGACGGCCGGAAGGAATCACGGCCGTTTACGTTACCCACGATCAAGCGGAAGCGTTTGCCATCGCCGACCGGGTAGCGGTAATGAACGCCGGGCAGTTGGAGCAGGTGGGCACGCCGCAAGAGCTGTACGGCCGTCCCGCCACCCCCTTTGTGGCCCGTTTTCTGGGCATGGAGAATATCGTGGAGGGCACGGCCGTTGCCCCTGACCGGGTGCAGACGGTCATTGGTGATCTGGTGGTAACCAGGGTCACGCCCGGCAAGTCGGTAACGCTGCTGCTGCGCCCGGAAGCGGCCCGGATAGTGGCGGATAGCGAGACGGCCGTGAACCCCATCACCGCCACCCTGCAAGAGGTCTCCTTTCGCGGCCGTTACCAGATTATCACCGTCACCGCGGCGGATGTGGTGTTGAAATTTGAGATGGACACGGCCGTGAATCTGCCTATGCCGGGCACGGCCGTGCAACTGGCCCTGGCAGCCGAATCTATCATTCCGCTTTAGATTAGGTCAATCTTGCCGATTGAACCAATCGGCAAAAGTTATTTGAGAAGGCAGTTAGATTACCGGTCTGCCGGTTGTTGTTATCTTGCCCCCGTGCGTATAATCTCCGTTAGTAATTTTGTCATTGAAGACCCTAAGGGTTTTTGGAAACCCTTAAGGGTCTGGTCTATACCATCAAGGTGAAAACTATATGTCCTCATCATTTCTATGGGCCGTGGGTGCGTTTTTTATCGTTCTTACGCCCATCATTCTCGTGCATGAATTAGGCCATTTCTGGGCCGCCCGCATCTGTAAAATTCGCGTAGAAGAATTCGGTATTGGTTTTCCACCGCGCGCCATCAAGTTGTTTGAACGTGGCGGCACGCTGTACACGCTGAACTGGATACCGCTGGGTGGTTTTGTGCGCCCGGCCGGCGAAGATGACCCCAACGTGCCCGGCGGCCTGTCCGCCGCTTCCAAAAAGGCCAGGTTGTTTGTGCTGTCGGCCGGGTCCGGCGCTAACTTCATTTTCGCCCTGCTCATTTTTTGGATGGCCTACATGCTCGGCTCCCCGGCCGTGGAAATCAGTGACGTGAATCCCGGTTCACCGGCCGAAATAGGCGGCTTGCAGGCCGGCGACATTATTCTGGAAGTCAATGGACAGCGCGCCGAAACGTCTACCATCATCATTGCCACCGTCAATGAAAATCTGGGTGAAGAAGTGGCCTTTCTGGTGCAGCGCGGCGGCGAGCAGGTTCCGTTGGTGATTGTGCCCCGGCTGCCGGGGGAGTATGACCCCAACGTGGAAGGGCCAATTGGCGTCGGGCTGCGTTTTTCCTCCACCGGCAACCGGATTATGCGTTCACCGCTGGAAGCGGCGCAAAAGTCGGCCTCATCGGTGTGGCAGATAATGTATCTAACGGTCAAAGTGCCATCCATGTTGATCAACGGCGAGATCACGGCGCAGGAAGCGCGCCCGGTGAGCGTGGTGGGCATCAGCCAGATTGCCGGGGAAGCGGCCGAGACCTCGGTCAACAACAATACCTTTTTCCCCATTTTGAATATGATGGCCTTCATCAGCGTGGCGCTTGGTTTTACCAATTTACTGCCTATTCCGGCGCTGGATGGCGGCCGTATTTTGTTTGTTTTAATCGAAGCGGTGCGCGGCCGGCGCATTGAGCCGGAGCGCGAAGGTACAGTGCATCTGGTAGGTATGCTGCTGCTGCTAGGCCTGATGGTGCTGTTGATCGTGCAAGATATTGTGAATCCGATTTTTTAATGAGACCAGAGATTGGAGATTAGAGATTGGAGATTGGGCAATCTCCAATCTCTAATCTCCAATCTCCCCAACTCTAGTCTCCCCAATTGAGGAAGTATGAAAAGTGAAGAACAGTTACCCTTTGCCAGCGTGTTAGACGCGCTGTTTACCAGAGACCCCTTGCCCATCCATCTACTGCACCGGCTGTCTGACCTGACGGCCGAGGAATTGGCGGCATTCCAGGCTGGTTGGACGGCCGTGCCCACTCCCCGCCGCCGCATCATCGTCCGCCATCTGGCCGACCTGACCGAAGATAATTACGTGGTAGATTTTGTACCCGTGTTCCGGGACTGCCTCAGTGACCCGGATGAGCAAGTACGGACGGCGGCGCTGGATGGCGTCTGGGATGCCACCGATACACGACTGATCCCCCCCATCATCAACCTGTTGCAAACCGACCCGGTGGAGGATGTGCGCGTGGCGGCAGCGGCGGCGCTGTCTCATTTTGTGATGCTGGTGGAATGGGGCCAACTGCCGGAACGGTTTGCGCCGCCCCTGGTAACAGCGTTGTTGGCCGAGTATGAACGGGCGGACACGGCCGTGCCCATTCGCCGCGCCGCCCTGGAAGCGCTGGGGGCGGCCAACCATCCCCGCATTGCCGCCCTGATAGATGAAGCATATGAAAGCGGCGATGAAGGGATGCAAATTAGCGCCGTTTTTGCCATGGGCGCCAGCGCTGACAAACGCTGGTTGGTGACGGTGTTGGGCGAAATGGACAGCCCCAACCCGGAGATGCGCGCCGAAGCCGCCCGCGCCAGCGGTCACCTGGGCAGCAGTGACGCCGTCGCGTACCTGGAGCGACTGATTGCCGACGAGGATATTGAAGTGCAGTTGGCCGCCATCGAAGCCTTGGGGCGCATCGGCGGCGACGCTGCCCACAACTTGCTGCTGCGCCTGGCCGAAGAAGAAGAGGACGACGAACTGCTAGACGCCGTAGACGAAGCGTTGGAAGAGCTTTCTCTCTTTGCCGGTGAATTTAAGTTCCTTGATTTTGACGAAGACGAAGATGAAGAGGGTGATCAGTAATCCGTAATCTGTAATCCGATTACGAATTACGGGTCACGATTTACGGATTACGGGATACGGGCCACGCATCACGCATCACATGAACGACCTCTTCACCGTCATCACCCAAAATATACTGCCCATATTTGTGGTGGCGGGGTTTGGTTTTGCCTTGCAGCGTTGGAAGCGGCTGGATAAACAGTCGCTTTCCAGTGTGGTGCTGAATGTTTTTAGTCCCTGCCTGGCTTTTTCGGCGCTGGTCAATTCGCAGCTTTCGGCGCAGGATTTGGGGCAGATGGCCCTGTTTACCGCTGTCTCCATTTTACTCATGGGCGCCATCGGGCTGGCGACAGCCAAAGTGCTGCGGCTGCCGCGGCGGGAAACGGCCGCATTGCTCCTCCTGATCATGTTCGTCAATGGCGGCAACTATGGCATGACGCTGAATCAACTACGTTTTGGCACGGAGGGGCTGGCGCGGGCCGTTATTTATTTCCTTACCTCCTCGATGTTGGTGTATACGTTGGGCATTTTTATCGCTTCCTCCGGGCAGCTTTCATTGCGGCGGGCGGCGCGGCAGTTGTTTTCTTTTCCGGCGGTGTATGCGGCCATTGCGGCCATTGTTGTCTTTCACTGGCAGTTGACCGTGCCCGCGCCGTTGATGCGGGCGATTGAGATTGCCGGGGCGGGCGCCATTCCGCTGCTGCTGGTGGTGTTGGGGATGCAGATCGCCGATTTGCGCCAGGTGTCGGATGGACGGCCGTCGCCCCGTCTGGCGATTCCGGCAATTTCCCTGCGGCTGTTGGTGGGGCCGCTGGTGGGGGTGCTGGTCGCCGGTTGGCTGGGCATGACCGGTCTCAACCGCTCGGTAGCCATTATCGAAGCCAGTATGCCCTCGGCGGTGCTGGTCATCGTCCTGGCAACGGAATTTCGGCTGGTACCGGCGGCGGTGGCGGTGCTGGTGGTGGTGAGTACGCTGATCAGCCCGTTCACCATTGCGACAGTGATTACGATTTTGGGATTGTGAGTAAGTAATTGGGTAATCAGGTAATTGACTAATTGGCTACTCAATTACTCGATTACTCAATTACTCAATTACCCATTATTATTCCCCCATGAAGCAGTACGCTCTGGTTATTTTTCTCTTTCTCTGGCTGGCGCTGGCGGTGGGCGTGGGGGCACAGGGCGGCCAGTTTGAAAGCGAAACGGCCGTGACCTTTGGCCAGCGCATCGTTTTTACGCTTACGGCTGTGACCGATGAACCCCTGACGGCCGTCGCCCTGACCTTCCAACCCACCGGCTCCCCCCCAAAAACTGAAACTGTGACCCCCACCCAACTGGCTGACGGCCGTTGGCAGGCGCAAGTTGTCCTAGAGCCACAGTCCGCCGGACTCTCCCCGTATACGGCCATTACCTACGAATGGCTGGTGACACTGGGCGACAACGAGACTGTAGCCGTTCCGGCGCGGTCGGTGACGTATCAGGATGACCGTTTTGCCTGGAAAAAGATAGAGCAGCCGGCAGCGGGCACGGCCGTGACCATCTTCTGGGCGAGCGAATCAGACAAACCGGGGCGGGAAGCGTTTGCCATTGCGCAAGAAACGGCGGCGGCGCTGCAAACCATTTTGCCCTTACCGCCGGGCACGCCGCTGCCAATTTTTTTGTACCCGTCTACGGCCGATTTACGGTCGGCGCTGCGGCTGAATGGGCATGACTGGACGGGCCAGACGGACCCGGCGCTGGGGGTGCTGCTGGTGACGGCCGTGAACGAGAAAACGGCCGCCGCCGATTTGCGCCGCTCCCTGCCCGGTGAAATCAGCCGCTTCTGGCTTTATCAGGCGGCGGGGCCACACGACGCTGCCATCCCTTACTGGTTCAAGGAGGGGCTGGCAGCCTGGGCGACAGGCACCCCCGGCAGCACGCCCCCAGCCAACCCGCTGCTGCTGACCACGCTATGCGACGTCACGCCACCACCGACAGACGCCGCCGGGCAAAGTGCGGCATTGGTGCAATTTGTGGCCGAGCGGTACGGCCGTCAGGCATTGGCGGCGTTGGCCGCAGCGTTTGTACAGGGGATGGATTGTGACACGGCCGTACCCACTGCCTTAGGCGTCTCGGTGGCGGAATTGGAGCGACACTGGTTAACCTACACACAACCGCAGCCCACGGCCGTATACTTCGTGCAGCAACATGGGGTGTGGCTGCTGCTGCTGCTGGCGGGGTTCGTCTTGATGGGGCTACTGGTGATTAGGCCGAGGGGGGGAGGAATTGAGATTGGGAGATTGAGAGATTGAGAGATTATCCAATCTCCCAATCTCCCAATCTCCAATCTCTCATCTCTAATCTCCAATCTCCCGAAACGTCGGCAACCCCAGATCAGGCATGGCACGGCCGTCCAGGAACGCATCCAGCGCCGTTTCCGTGGCCATAATGTCATCCCAGGGATATTCAATTGTGCCGAAGCACATGGATTGCTCGTGCCCTTTGCCGCAGATGAGGACAAAATCTTTCTCCTGGGCCAGCGTCAGGGCAAAGTAGATCGCCTGGCCCCGGTCGGGCACGCGCCAGAAGGTCTGCCCTTCGACACCTCCTTTCGTGCGGCAGCCCTGCGCCATCACCGCCAGGATGTCATCCAGCGATTCTGTGCGCGGGTCTTCGGCCGTCAGCACCGCCAGATCGGCTTTTTCGGCGGCAATTTCGGCCATCAACCGCCGCTTTTCCGGGTCGCGCAGCCCGGCGCTGCCAAAAACAACAATGACACGCCCCGCCCCTTCCGTCAGATGCAGAATGCCCCGCGCCGCCGTAATCGCTTTGTCCAGCCCATCCGGGGTGTGAGCAAAATCCACGTGGACGATGAAGGCCTGGCCGCGCTGAATCTGGTGCATACGGCCGTGAACCAACGCCACCGCCTGTAAACCCGCCTGAATCACGTCCGGGTCTATGCCCAGCGTATAGGCTGTGGCTGCCGCCGCCAGCATGTTGTAAATGCTAAACAGTCCCAGTAATTTGGATTTGATAGGCAGGAGGAGGGAAGTGTACGGCCGTGTCACCGTCTGGCCGTTCACTTCAATCTCAAAATAGCTGCCCCAGGGGTCGGTGGTGTAGGTGGTGGTGTGCATATCGGCCGCCGGGTTTTCCAGGCTGTAGCTGAACTGCAAGGGGATGGGGATGGCAGCCAGACGGCCGTAAGAGCTATCATCCCGGTTCAAAACGGCCGTTTTGGTCACGGGGAACGGTTTGCGCGGGTCAGGCTGGCTGGCGGCGACCATTTCAAACAGCCGGGCTTTGCTGCGCGCATACTCCTCATACGTGCCATGATAATCCAGGTGTTCGTGGGTGATATTGGTGATGACGGCCGTGTCAAAATCTACGGCCGTGACGCGGTGCTGCGCCAGCCCATGCGAGGTCGTTTCCAGCACGCAGTGGGTCATGCCCGCATCCACCATTTGCCGCAAGTAACGCTGCACCACCGGCGCTTCTGGCGTGCTAACGTGCAGTTCCAGCGCTTCTTCCTGCTCGCCAATGACCGCTTTGAGTGTACTCAGCATCCCCGTCTTGTAACCGGCCGTTCTCAGGACGGAATAGAGCAAATTGACGGTTGTGGTTTTGCCATTGGTGCCGGTGACGCCAATCATCACCAGTTCCCGGCTGGGGAAACCGTACCAGGCAGCGGCGAGCCAGGCCAGGGTCACGGCCGTGTCCGCCACTTGCAGCCACACCACCCCCTCCGGCACGGTTACGCCCACCTCTGCTGGCGAACGCTGCGCCAGGATCATAACAGCGCCCTGGGCAATGGCCTTGCCGATATGCGGATGGCCGTCCCCGGTGGGGCGCACGCGGGCCACAAAACAACGGCCCGGCCCGGCCTCGCTACTCTTCTCGGTGAAGCCACTCAGGGTTACATCCGGCCCATCATAGACCGGTGGGGGTGTTGGCGTATGGGCCGCCCCCCAATCGGCTAATAATCGTTTGATGCTTCGTTGTTCACTCATGATCACCTTCAGGGTTAATCGTGCCGGGCAGACTGACGGAGTTGCTGTCTGCCGGTCGTGAGCAATGTTTGTGCCTGGTATGGTTTGGCAACAAATGTAACGTTACCCTCTGCCAGCCATGCCTCGTTCACTCCGGTTGGGCTATAACCGGATGAAAGCAATAATCGAGCCGGTACAGACCCCACAAAATGAATGCCCATCCTGTCAGTTGCGGCGGGAAACCGGTCGCTTCGTGCTGTCGTAATAACAGCACACCGGCCCATATGGTAATCAGCCCCAGAAATACAAACGTGGGAATTGAGAACAGCAAAACGGGAAATTATACACAATGGCAATGATGCTCCAGGCCATGCTGGCGAAAGGGACAATAAGCCACCAACGAGACATCCATTTCCCCAGGAACGTGTAAATACCCCACAATAATAATTCACATTTAGAAAAGTGAAAACGCGCTGCGAGCAACTCAGCGACTGATCGGACATTAAC
>JAHBVI010000239.1 GCA_019637635.1 Anaerolineae bacterium | reverse complement strand
TTACCACTAACCGCACTTAACAACGTTGAAGAAGAAACAACAATTTCTGAGGTTGTTACGATTAACTTTTGGCTTTTGAATCAACATAATATTGAGAGTTATCGCGCCCTTGCCAGGCAATTCGAAGCAAACACAAACGTGCGTGTTAACTTTCGGTTTCCGGTTCCGGGCCGAGATTATCCTGATTTCAGCACGGCAGCACAGGCCAGCGACTGTTTTCGATGGTTGCATTTACGAAACAGTGATTACCAAACTGCTGTTCTGAATCTTGACCCGCTGATTGCATCTGACCCTACATTTGATCTGGAGGATTTCTTCCCTATAGCGATTGACCAATTCAAAGCGCAGGGGCAATTGTGGGGGTTGCCGGCAGATTTGGACCTCCCTATTATCGAATACAACAAAGAGTTGTTTGACGCTGCTTCACTTCCTTATCCAACATCTGTGTGGACAACCGATGATTTTCTGAACATTGCCATCGCCCTCACTAAGGGTGAAGGGCAAAATAAACAATTCGGTTTCGTTCCAGACATTGGTGAAATGGGAATGCTTGAGCATATGATGGCGCAACGGGGAGCTCAATTCATTGACTACAGCATAGACCCGCCTACTACTGCATTCACCGCCACTACAACGATAGACGCAATGCGTTGGTACGCTAACCTGAGTGCTGAATACAGGGTGAAGCCGCTCTTTCCAGTTGGTATTGTCAACCTGGACCTGGCAGTGTTTGAGGAGTTTCCACGTTTGATTCGTGAGCAAAGAGCCGCCACATGGATTGTGCCTACTTTCCCATTGCCGAATGATGTTCACCAGGCATTAAACATAGGTGCAGTTCCTTTACCTGCTGGAGCAAATGATCCTGAACTGAAAGTTCATGGTTTTGGATACTACATCTCAGCTAATACGGCACAGCCGCAAGCTTGCTGGGAGTGGATTAAGTTGCTGACGGAATCTGTCGGTGTGCTTTCAGGTATACCTGCACGTCGCTCTGTGGCTGAGTCAACCGCTTTTAGCCAACAAGTAGGAGCAGAACATGCAGAAGCTTATCTTATTTCTCTTGCGCGCATGACCACAAACGAGTTTCCCACCAGAATTGCTGAAGTGAACTGGTGGATGTTCCCTTATGAATTGTGGTTAGCACGTGCCCATGATCAGATCACCATGAATAACGTTGGTGTGGAAGTGGCTATGGCTTCGGCACAGCAAACATTTGACGCTTATCGCGCCTGTGTCATCGACAAAAATGCATTCGATAACTATGAATCACAAAGCCAGTGCGCGATTGAAGTTGATCCGTTACTTGCGGTGATTTTAGGTGACGCCCGCAGATAATGATTCACACGAAGACCAGCCCTGGGTACTGCGAAACGAAGCCGAACACGATCTGTATGAACATTTTGGGGAACTGGCCAACGGCCGTACCACCCTCCTCATCGGGGTTCGCCGCGAACGCACACCGCTTTAGCACGGTGAAGGTGGCCGACTGTATTGCTGTTTTGACCGACGGCCGTATCATCGAACACGGCTCTCACGATGAACTCCTGACACAAGACGGCCCGTACGCCCGGCTCTACACCATGCAGGCGGAAAAGTACCGGTAAAGGAAAGGGGGGGAATAATGGAGGGAAAACGGCCGTGCCACATCCCCTATCATCATGCACAACAAAGTTGCTTTCCCCGCATCAAACCATGGTGGGCAGCTAAGGTCTACCCAGAGGACATCTTGACAGGGTGTAGCCAGTTGGCTACACTTGCCGAATGATCGAGATCCGCAAAACTGAGACTTTCGTTAAGTGGCTCGATGGCTTGCGCGACATTAAGGCGCGATCTCGCATCCTTGTCCGAATCGAAAGATTGGCGGCTGGAAACCCGGGAGATGTCAAGCCAGTTGGTGAAGGTGTTTCAGAATAGCGAATTGATTATGGCCCTGGTTACCGAGTGTATTTTGTAAAACGAGGTGAGGCGGTGATTGTCTTGCTGGCTGGCGGTGACAAAAGTACGCAAGCAAAAGACATCAGAGCCGCCATACGCCTTGCCCAAAACCTGTAGGAATCTATTATGACTAAAACAATCACAACTCGTTACGATGTCGCCGAACACCTGCGTACGCCGGAGGAAATGGCAGCTTATTTAGAGGCTTGCCTTGAAGAAGCAAATGGTGACGCCGCCTTTATCGCCAAGGCATTGGGTGATATTGCCCGCGCTAAGGGTATGTCACAAGTTGCCCGCGATGCTGGCGTATCACGCGAAAGCCTTTACAAAGCGCTATCAGGGGAAAGGATTCCTGGCTTCGATACGATTCTAAAAGTCATAAATGCGCTTGGTTTGAGGCTACATGCGGAAGCGGCCGTCATGGCCCAACAAGGAGCTTCAGCGGATACCCAAGAAACGACATATCGGTAGGCCTGGCTGTTGAGCTATGCAATGCCGGTGGCGGTTGGATGAGGCGTAGAGTCATGGGTGGCTGGTTATATGTTAAGTTTTTTTATACTTATAGGCTCCAACTCAAGAAGAGAATCAAAGCACTTGGAAAACTACAATTGCTGTATATGCTCTTGCTGCCTCTTTGTATTGGCTGCCTGAATGAGGACAGCGATTTGACAACGCCGCCAGCAGAAAACAGGCCCATCAGTTCAGCTACCACTATTAACAATGATGACACCTCTATCACAATTCGTTTTGCCTTGAATGATTCTGAGATGACACTATATGAAGGATTGGTGCAGGCTTTTGAATCAGAAAACCCCAACCTCAAAATTCAGCTTGTTTCTGTAAATGAAATCCTCGATTTTGATCCCGCATCTGGGAATCTGCTGCCGGAAGATGCCGCTTTGCGCATGGCGCAATCTGCTGACGTGTTTTTAAACCAGCAATGTTACGGCCGTTGTCCCGCAAACCTGGTTCAGGACATTTATCCATTTACTGGAGCAGATCCACATATCAACCTGGATGATTTTTATCCAGGCGCTATTCAGGTTGAAAACGGCCGCCTGTCAGTTCTACCTCTATCCTTAAACCTTTTATTCATGTACTACCACAAGGATGCTTTTGACGCGCAAAACATAAGCTACCCACCGCCAGATTGGACGTGGGAAGATTTTAGATCTATGGCGCATACTCTGACCATTCGCCATGATGGTACGGTCTCACAATGGGGATTTGCCCAACCCTTTGCCAATCATCTCAGCTTCATAGAGGGGCAGCTAGATTCACCGTTAATGGGGGGAGACGTATCATCTAATCCTCGTTACTCAGATAATGACGTACTGAATGTCGTAAAAGAATATACCGATCTATACCTAGTAGACAAGGTCGCGCCAGCGCCCCACGTGGCCGATGTTTTTGCTCTCATTCAGGCTGGCAAAGTTGCCATGTGGCCGGACACGCTACTCACTTTCAACCAACATGCACAAAACAAGCGTGTCGGCGTCGCGCCGCTGCCCCACCATGCAGCCAACAGCCATTCAACCCCTATGTTCGTTAACGGCCTGGTTATGAGTGCGGGGGCGGTTGATAAGGAAGCTGCCTGGCAATGGATGAGTTTTCTTTCTCGTCAGCAACCCGTAACGCCTTTTGGCAATAACGGATCATTACCCGCCCGTGTCTCGGTTGCTGCGGCCGGTAACTTTTGGCATGACATGGAACCAGAACTGCATCAAACAGTCATGTATGGACTGGAACACAGTTTCATTGCCAATAACCGTTCAAACAATGCGGCCGCTATATTGAATGACGCCGTTTTCTCTGTTATTCAGGGAGAACAAACAATTGAAGCAGCATTAGCAGCAGCGGCGGTCGCTGGCAACGAACAACCGGTTTCCGACCCAACCATAGAACCTCCTGTTGTGGTTCAAGAAAGTACGGCGGACACGGCAGCCAATGTCGTAACCTTCATTATTAACAGCAGCAGTGATTTGGAGGCATTTCGGGCGCACGCCCGATCGTTTGCCGAAAATCATCCCACGGTTCGTCTTGATATTCGATCCCGCCCTATCACCAGTGTTAACCTGCCTCTGGTTGCCAGGGGTGCAGATTGTTTCCAGTGGTTCTCACCAATTACGGAATTTGAGGATCAAACGGCCGTACTGAGCCTGGACCCATTTGTGGCCGCCGACCCCGATTTTGATTTAGACACCTTCTATCCTGCCCTGGTCAACCAATTTATTCATCAAGGCCAGCTATGGGGGATTCCGGCAGAGGTATATCCTGTGGTCATTGAGTACAACCGGGCAAATTTTAACCGCGCCCAGGTTGTTTACCCTGGGCTGAACTGGTCATTTGCAGATTTTTTAGACACGGCCGTTTTGCTCACAACCGGCGATGGCGATGACAAACAATACGGTTTCGCCGCCGACGCCGTTGAATACTACGTTCTGCTGTTTATGCTTGACCGGCTGGGCGCAGAATTAATAAATGATCGCGTCACGCCATCCACCATCACGTTCAATGCCCCGGCTACCATAGAAGCCATGCGTTGGTATGCCAATCTGACTACCGAATTCGGAGTCAAGCCCGTGTTTGTGGCCGACCCGTCCGACATCACAAATCCAGAGGGGCTTTTGCTGCAACAACAATTACTTAACCAGGGGCGAGTGGCGATGTGGACTTTTTCGCCGAACAGCGACGCCGGAAACCTTGACCCATCTCTGAGAGAAACGATGGATGTGGGCGTAGCCCCATTACCCGCCGGTTCAGGCAGCGGTTTACCCCCGGCCAGCGGTTATTACATTTCGGCTAACACATCTCAACGCGATATTTGCTGGCAATGGATCAAATCCTTGTCGGCATCGCCTGATATTGGCCGCGGCTTGCCGGCCAACCGGGCGGCGGCGGAATCGGCCGCCTACCGCCAACGGATCGGCAACGAATTGGCCAGCGCTTACCTGGCGGCGGTCAACAACGCTGCCGGCGAATCAACGGCCTTTCGTCTGCTTGCCGGAGATGAAAACTGGATGTTTGAAGCTATTTACTGGCTTGGCCGGGCTTACGCGCAAATCACAAATGGGGCCGCATCGGTAGAAGATGCCCTGGGTGAAGCCCAAAGCATCTTCGACGCCTACCGCAGTTGTATGATTGCGCGTGATGGTTTTACTAATGTAGCGGTACGCAATGCCTGCATCCAGGAGGCAGACCCACTACTGCCAACATTTTTGTTTGAGCGGCGGTGAGGGGCTTGGCTACGGCCGTACCACCCTCCTCATCGGCGCTCGCGGCGAACGCACACCGTTTTAGCACCGTCAAAATGCCCGATTGTATTGCTGTTTTAGAGGCAGGCAGCATGGTAGAATATGGCCCCCACGTAGCGCTGCTGGCCCATGTCGGCCAATACGCCTGGCTCTACACCATGCAGGCGGAAAAGTACGAGTACATGAACAAACTTGCAAACCCGGTCAGGACAAATCATAATTCACCTGATTCAGCATGAGGTGGCGCTATGCAAATGACAAATATTTCTGATGAAAAGGCAACTTTATCCAAACTGATTGAACGAGTTTTGCAGGGGGAAGAGATCATCATTGGCAAAGCCG
This sequence comes from Anaerolineae bacterium, assembly GCA_019637635.1. GTDB lineage: Bacteria > Chloroflexota > Anaerolineae > Promineifilales > Promineifilaceae > CAADGU01. The sequence continues at coordinate 176 of JAHBVI010000239.1, read as the reverse complement.
GCAAGCCAGTCGCCAAACTTGTACCTTTTGACATGAACACAACCCCGCGCCGGCTAGGGGTCGGAAAATGGAGAGGGCAGATCTGGATGGCCGACGACTTCGACGACCTGCCCGAAGACGTATTACTGCTGTTTACGGGTGAGGCGGAAGACAGTGAATGAACCTGCTGCTGGATA
>JAHBVI010000238.1 GCA_019637635.1 Anaerolineae bacterium | reverse complement strand
TCTAACAAATCCACCTGCATCCCATGTTCGTCCAAGGGGAGGCCCACAATTTTTAAGTTCAGCGAGCGGAACAGTTCCAGGGCAAAGTTATAAGTCGGTTTTTCCACCAGGATGACGTCGCCCGGTTTCAGCAACACCTGGCACGTCAACGCCAACGCCTGCTGCGAACCGGCGGTGATGAGGATATGGGCCGGGTTGGCCTGAATGCCCTGGCTGGCTAACACATGCGCCACCGTTTCCCGCAGCGGCGAATAACCGCCGTTCATGTCACCATAGGCCAGCGCGGTTATGCCCTCTTCCTGGATGACCTGTTTCAGCGACTTGAAAAAGTCGTCCAGGGGGAACTGATGGGGGTCGCCGACGCCGGTGAAGGCGATGGGGTGGGGGTGGGGTGTGAGCAACGGCCGTATCACCCCGCGCAACTCTGGATCATCCACCTCATTGGTTGTTAAATCTTGCTGCCACAGGGGGTAGGTCACGGCCGTGTCGTCTACCAGCGGCGTACTCAGCGCCAGAGGCGGGGCTACGTAGGTGCCGCTGCCTTCCACCGTGTAAATCAGCCCGTCGCTTTCCAGTTCCGCATACGCATTATTGACGGTGATGCGGCTGACACCCAACTCCTGAGCCAGTTCGCGGGTGGCGGGCAGGCGCGTCGCCGCTGCCAGGCCACCGTTACGGATATTTTGGCGCAGGTAATCTTCAATCTGCCGGTAAAGGGGAACGTCGCTGGAGTGATCCAGAGGAATACGCATCTTGAGTTAACAAAGTGCCAGGCAAGGGGCAAAACCGTTTTGGTTAACCAAATTCGAAAAGCCCCTTGCCTGGCACTGCCTTGATTGGACTTCTAAAAATTGGCAATTATTGGCGTTACCTACATATCCAATAAGTCGTAAAATGATACCAATAACCGGAAACGCCGCAAAATGAGCGGAGGGGCCAATGATTCACCCAGAATTTGTCAGATTTCACAATCATACCGAAACAGGTGTGTTTGCCACTGGCTGAGAGGGCTTTGGCCGGTGTGCTGGAAGTGGGCCAGGGCGGCCTGGGCATTGAGAATCTGGTCGGTGGCGGCGGGGTGGCGGAATTCGTACAGCGGGCCGCCGGCCTGTTCTTCGGCGGCGTAGATCTCTACGCAGTGGTAGAGGTCGGGGCGCTGCATGTCAAAGGGCACCCAGTCGGTGCTGGCCAGCAGCCCGCCATAGGTGAAGCCGGGGATTTCCTGGGTCAGGTGATGAATGCGGGTACGGCCGTATTGGTACGACACGCTTAAAAACACCACCCCACCCGGCGACAAAAAGGCGCGCGCCCCCTCCAACACCTGCCGCCGAAAGCCAAAACCATCATCCCCTTCGCTGGTGGGTGGGTTTGCCAGGATAAATTGGACGCGCCCGGCGCAGGCTGTTAGCGCTGCCTGGTCGGCGACGGCCACGGGGGTGTATGAGTCAGCCAGGAAAAAGGACATCTGGTCGGCCACGCCATTCACCACGGCATTATGCTGCGCAGCGGCTATGTTGGCCGGGTCAATGTCCAGGGCGATGATGTGGCTGACGGTGGGGATTTGCACGGCCGTGATCCCCAAACAACCCGTGCCACAGCCCCAATCCAGCCCCATACCCGCCAGCAGGTGGCGGTGTAAACCAATCGTTTGCAGGGCAATACGGCTGGCCGGCGTCAGGGCAAAAGCGCCGGGCGGCTGGTGAATTTCAATTTCGCCCAACCCGCCGGTATCAGCGTCTGTCAGTTTGGTTATATTCACAGGAAAAGCAGCCATCGAGTTTAATATATTGTGTCATTGAAATTGCAAAACAATTGTAACGTTGAAGTTGTGCCTGGCACAGGGCAGAACATCTTTGAAGTGTGGGGACAGGGTAAGTCCAAAGTGCAAATCTGTTATCTGAGGAGAGCAGCACGCCCACGTGCTGCTCGTTCGCACCTGGGCGTGCGAACTCCGCTGCTGTGGGTGAAACCCGACTTTGGAATCGCCCTGCCAGGGCGCCAGGGCGTTGGGAATTGGCGGCAAGTGTTTGTCTGTGTTACAGTAAAATGTTAAGGGTGATAGCAGCGATATAGCCCTGGGGGGCAGGGGAGTGATAATTTGAGAATTGAACCTTTTCAGAGCAAGTAACCTACCTATGACCTTCTCTAACCAGCCCTTCGTCTCTGTCATCATACCCGTTTACAATGATTATGACCGCTTGTTGCTTTGTTTACGATGTCTACAAAACCAATCGTATCCTCGAGAAAGTTATGAAATCATCGTGGTAGACAATGGTTCCACAAACCCCCTGAAAAGCCATTTGCTACCGGAGGATATCATTCTTTTAGAGGAGCCGCAGATTGGCTCTTATGCGGCTCGCAACAAAGGCTTGTCCATTGCTCGAGGCGAGATCATCGCTTTTACCGATTCAGATTGTCAACCTGCCCCTGATTGGATTGAAATGGGCGCGAAGTGGTTGTTATCCATACCGAACTGTGGTCTGGTAGGAGGACGCATCAAAGTTTTCCCACAGAATCCGGAAAAGGTCACGATGAGCGAGTTCTATGAATGCCGCACCGCTTTTCCACAGGCAAAATATGTACACCAGGATCATTTTAGCGTTGGCGCGAATACATTTACCTTCAGGCATGTCATAGACAGGGTTGGCAATTTTTCGCAAGACCTCAAATCAGGCGGTGACGCCGAATGGGGGAACCGGGTATATACGCACGGCTATGAATTGCTGTATGCGGAGGATGTTATCGTATTTCACCCTGCCAGACGCTCATTGCGCGAATTGTGGGCGAAAGAGGTTCGCAGGGCTGGCGGTTTTTATGACAAAAACCTGCCTCAACAGCCAACTTTGGGGGAACTACTCAAGGGGCTTATGCCGCCTGTTTATGCCATTCGACGGGTTTTACCAAACCTCCAGCCTCTTACACTAAAACAAACCATTGACATAGTTTTTTTACTGGTTTTTCTGAAGTTTGCCAGCGGATGGGAAACATTGCGCCTGCGCCTGGGGGGGAAATCACGCCGATAAAGGGCCAATTGGCGTGACAAATCGGATGGATGGGCAGAAGTTCACTCTTCGCGCACGGCCGTCGCCACCACCATCTGCCCCAATCGGAACGCCGGATAGACGCCGGCCAGCAGGGCGGCCGTGAGGGCCACGGCAAACGCCTGGGCAAAATAGACCGGACTCAGGTTCATTTGCAACGTCCAGCCAAAGGAGCGCACGTTGATGACGTGAATGAGAATCCAGGCCAGCACAGTGCCGGTGGGCAGCGCCAACAGCCCGGCCAGGCTGCCCATCAGGCCTGTTTCCAGCAGCGTCAGCCCCCAAAGCTGGCGCACGGTCATGCCGGTGGCGCGCAGCACACCCCATTCGCGGGCGCGTTCCAGTTGCAGGCTCATCAGGGCGCTGAGGATGCCGATGAAGGCGACTACCACCGCCAGCAGGCGCAGCGCCGCCGTAATGGCAAAGGTGCGGTCGAAAATCTCCAGCGCCCCGGCGCGCACACTATGGTTTGATTGGATGGTGAGGTCGTTACGGCCGTTAAACCGCGTCTGCATTTCGTTCACCACCGCATCTACATCGGCCCCCGCCGCTACAAACAGCCCCATTGTGGAGATGGTCGCATCGTCCCACAGTTCGCGGTATAACGATTGCCCCATGTAGACCCGGCCCTGGTCGGTGGTGTAATCATAGGTCACGGCCAGGACGGGGAAGGTGCGCTCACCGGCAGGTGTGGCGATGGTGATGGGCGGCGGCGGCACTTCCAGATTTTCCCGTTGCAGCAACGGCTCGGTGATGAAGATGCCTTCGCCCGCCAGCAGTTTGTCCCAGGCAGTAGCCCTATCCCCGGCCAGCCACAGGTAGCGCCGGTTGCCGTTGGAGACGTCGCCATCTACGGCGATCAGGTCGGCTGCCAGGGCATAATCGGGCAGGGTGATGGGCAGTTCGCGGGCGGCGACGGCCCAGACGATACCGGGGGTGGTCGCGGCCGTCTCCCGCACATCCGCCGCCAATACCCCCCCAATTTCGCTGTTGGTCAGGCGCGGTGTGGCGATGAAGATGTCCGCTTGCAGGGTGTCATTGAGCCATACTTCTACGGTGTTACGAAAGGAGCCAATCATCACCGAGACGCCGACGATGACGGAAACGGCCACCATCAGGGCGGCAATGGCGATGGAGGTGCGGCTGAGGGAACGGGTAATGTCGCGGGGGGCCATGCGCCCCAGGACGCCAAAGATGTGACTGGTCAATGGGGTGAGGAGGGGCATGAGTACGGCCGTAACCGGCGGCGTCAGCAGGGCAAACCCAAACAAAACGGCAAACAGCCCGGCAAAGGCGGTAATCAATGAACCGGGAATGCGCAAGAGCAAAGCGCCTGCCCCCACCAATACCAGCCAGCCCAACAGCAGCCAGGGCAGCAGGCGGCGTGTTTTGCCTTCCAGGGTGGAGCGGCGTAGCACGGTAGCCGGGGTGGTTTGCATCGCTTCCCAGGCGGGCAGCAGAGAGGCGAACAGCGCCGCCAACATACCCAAAACCAGCCCCAAGATCAGCGATCCCGGCGGAATGGTTATATCCTGCACGTTCAGGGCGAAGTAGAGGTCGTTGATCGTTTGCGTCACCAGCCGCACCATGCCCCGGCCCAAAAGTACGCCAGCGACCAGCCCCAACAGTCCGCCAATCAGGCTCAGTACGGCCGCTTCCACCAGAATCAGGCGCAGCAGTTGACCACTGGTGACGCCCAGGCTGCGCAAAATGCCGAACAACGGCCGTCGCTGCACGACGCTAAAACTGACGGTGTTGTAGATGAGGAACATGCCCACCACCAGCGCCAGCAGGCTGAGGGCGGTCAGGTTCAGTTCAAAGGCGGCGGTCATTTGTTGGATGGTATTGCTGCGGGCGGCGGCCGTTTCCAGGCGCACACCGGGCGGCAGGGTGGGGGCCAGCGCTGCGACCTGTGCCTCGGTTAAAATCAGGTCAATGTGGCTGAGACGGCCGTGCATGTCCAATATCTCCTGGGCGTTGGCAATATCGGTGAAGAGCAGGCCGCCCAGGGCGCGGCGGTTGGCCTCGTTGCTGGGGGTGAGCAGGCCAACGATACGCAGGGGGGTGGTACGGCCGTTAACCGTAATCGTGATCACATCGCCTAAATCCAGCCCATACCGCGCCGCCAGCGGTGCAGACAGGACAACGGTGTTCGGTTCGGCCAGAAAGGCGGCCAATCCGTCGCCCGCCAGGTTCCCTGCTGTCTGTCCGGGCGCGCCGAAATAGTCGCGGAAGGGTGGCTCGGCAAAAAGGTCAATGCCCACCAGCCGCATCAGTTGGTTGTCCAGTTCGGCCGCCAGCGCGTACCCTTCCACCACCGGCGCGGCGGGGGCGATTCCCTGGGCCACACGCAGGTGGGTGTAAATCTGCTCATCCAGGTTGGGGCTGCTCACCAGCCGGTGGCTGGCCTTGCCGGTGATAGCATTGGTGGAAAGCTGGAAGGCGCGGCTGGCCGATTCACCGGCCAGATCAATGGACACCATCATGGCCACGCCAATAGCCACGCCCAGGATAAAGAGGATGGTCTGGAACGGCCGTCGGCGCAAACGGCGATAGGCAGTACGGTACAGGGGGAGATTGTTGATCATAACAACGTTTGGCGCCGGCACTTCAGTGCCGTTAGCGGGCGATAAATCGCCTGCTACGAACAAAAGGAAGAAAGCTATTAGTAATTGATGACCAATACCTCGCTCACCT
>JAHBVI010000237.1 GCA_019637635.1 Anaerolineae bacterium | reverse complement strand
CGTGGCGTGGCCCATCGGCGGCCATGCTGGTGCGGTAGCTGTCCGGCAAATCCCCCAGGTCAATGCCGGAGAGGAAGCCAAAGTCCACATCGGTAGCGTTGGGGCCAATGGTGGCGCTGCGGAACGTCGTGGGGCTGCTGGTGATGGTGGGATCCAGGCCCACCAGGTTAGGCGCATTCTGGTTGACGGCAACCATGTACGTGCCGGCGGGCAGGCCGGTAAAGGTGTAATCGCCATTGGCATCAGTGGTCGTCAGGCCAATGTAGCGGTTATCCCCCGTCGTGCTGCAATCGTTATCCGCGCCGCAGTACCACAGGTACAGGGTAACGCCGGCATACGTATAAGTCTCGGTGGGGTCCTGGACGGCATTGTTGTTGGGGTCAAAGAAGACCGTGCCGCTGATATTAAACGCGCCGGTAAAGCGGTAGCCAAAGTCCACGTTCAGATCACAATCGGTGCAGGCATTGCCGCCAATGGAAATCACCACCCCGTTATCTATGACGATATTGGCCGCTTCACCGTTGATAGTGCCATCGGGGTCATATGTTTGGGTCAGGCCGGCCGGTATCTGGGCGCTGTTTACACCTACAACATACGTGCCATCCGCCAGACCGGCAAAGCTGTAGTAGCCGTTGATATCGGTGGTGGTGGTGGCAGTGGCCGTGCCGCTGTTACACGGCGAACCGGCACAGAGGTAAACGGTGACGCCGGCAATGCCCGCTTCGTTTCCGTCGCGCTGACCGTTGTTATTATCGTCCACCCACAGCGTATCGCCGATGACGCCCAATGGCCGGTAGCCAAAGTCGCGGCTGCGGTCAATCTGTCCCAGCGCCAGCGTCAGCGTGGACGCGGAATCACATTCAGCGCCGCTGCACACGGCCGTCAGGTCAGGGTCGCCGGTCTGGGTATAACCCGCAGGCAATGTGCCGGTATCCACCACCACCACGTAGCCATCGTTCCCGGTGCGCGGCAGCAGGCCGGTGAAGGCATAATAGCCGTTGGCGTCTGTGGTGGTGGTCGCCACCAGCGCACCCTGGGCGCAGGTGGGGGAACCACTGCACTGGTACAGATACACCGTCACATTGGGAATGCCCGGTTCGCCGGGGTCCTGGTCGCCGTTGCTGTTATTGTCGCGCCAGATAAAGTCGCCGATGGCGCTGGAGGCGTAGCCAAAATCGGCGTCGGCATAATTTTGACCGGCGGCCAGGGCCACCTGGTGCGAATTTTGACCGGCGTTGTAAGCCGCGCCGCTGTTGGTGAGCGTTTGCCCGGCCAACGGTTGGCCGGCATTAAAGTTAGCCGGCGCCACCTGGACAATGTAGTTCCCGGCGGCCAGATTAGAGAAGAGGTAATTACCGCTGCCATTGGTGGTGGTGGAGGCTACCAGGGCATCTTCGGCGTCTATGACACCGTCGCCGTTTTGATCCTGATACAGGTATACCAGCACACCGGCTGCCAGGCTCTCGCTGCCTTCCTGCACGCCGTTAGCGTTGCTGTCGTACCAGACGGTATCGCCGATGGAAGCAAAACCACGCGGTTGGTAGCCAAAGTCTACGGTATTTATGCTGGTTGTAGTCAGCGTCACAACCTGCTGGTTGTCACAAATGGTACAGGTTCCCGCTTGATCCGGATCGGCCGTTTGCACGTAGCCCGCCGGAACGGAAGACGTAGCCACCCGAACCAGATATTGGTTGCCATTCCCGGCCAGATTGGTGAATTGGTAGAACCCGTTGGCGTCGGTTGTTTGAGTATCCAACAGGGTATCGCCGCTGTCCACCACGCCATTGCCGTTCAGGTCACGGAACAGCTGCACCTGGACGCCGCTGATCCCTTCTTCGCCGCTGTCCTGGTCGCCATCGCCATTCCAATCAGTAAAGATAGTGTCGCCGATGGTCAGACCGCCGGTATAGCCAAAGTTGTAAGGGCCGCTTACCTGGCGGACAGCCAAAGTAATGGCGTTGGTCTGGTTATTGCAGGAGCCACCGCAGTTGACGCCCGGTACATCAGGGTCGCCGGATTGGCTCATGCCTGATGGCGTGGTAACGCCCACGTAGTACGTACCGGCGGTCAAGTTACCATAGACGTAACGGCCGTTGCTGTCCGTCGTGGCCAATACTGCCCCAGGTGTGGCACTATTACACGGCGTGGTGGTGCAAAGATAGACGCTCACATTGGGAATCGGTTCTTCGTCCGCATCCCACACGCCATCTGCGTCCCGGTCGTTCCAGACGTAACCGATGATCGCTCCCTGAGCATCCGGATCACGATAACCAAAGCTCACGGCCGTGACATTCTCCCCGCTGGTAATGTCATTGAACGTATTCAAATTAGCCGTATCACTGTTCCACTGTCCATCGCAGGTACCACAGGCAGTTCCGGCGCCATTACCCGCAGGAGTCGGATCACCGGTACGGGTGGTAAAACCAGGCGGCAACGTAGACTCCAACACCTTCACGTTGTAGTAGCCGGGACGCAAACCACCGAAGAGGTAGCTGCCGTCGCCGACCGTTTGTTGTGTTGCCAGGAGTACCCATGTGCCCCCATTCTGTGAGGCGGCACAATCCTGATTGGTAGCGCCAGCACTGCCCGGCGTGAGCAGTTGGGATACGCCGTTGACCAGCGCATAACAGCCATATAACTGCACGGAGACGCCGGGAATGCGGCTGTCCGCACCATCATAACCGGTCGGAGCTGTCCACTGATTGGCGGCGTTGCTCTCCGCCCAGACGACCCCAGCAATGGAACCGGGGGCGGCAATTGTCACCGGGGCCGTATCAGAGGCATCATTCACCGTTCGCCCTGTACCGAACTTGCCATTCGTGGAAGCAGCCGTATTAACGGTGGGGTTTACCGTGGCCAACGCCCGAAAAGTAACAGTCACTTTCTTGGAACCACCGGCATACAACGGCCCCAGGTTATTCCAGGTGATCGTGCCCGGCGTCTGGCTAGAAGGCGGCGGATCGGCGGAAATAAATTCCAGGTATGTGGGATCGTAGGTATCCGTTAACGGCAGGTCGGTAATGGTGGTTGCTGCACCGCCACATAACTGGTCGGTGGTGATGACGAAGGCTATGGCATCCAGACCAACATCGCCCCGGTTAGCCGGCGTAGCCGTACCACTGCCAATGGCCTGCACTTCTGAGAAGTTGCTCTGGAAGTTGCTCCATTGCCAGCCACCGCCAGGAGGTGTAAGCGTTTCATTGATAATATAGTCGGCGCCACTGCCGCCGCTGGCAAAGAAGCCAGCGCCGGTGTAGGTGAACGTTTGCACTGTGGCATTGTTACGGTAAACCACCAGTTGCAGAAATTCACTGGCGCTGTTTTGCAGGTTTTTCAACTCGCGTACATGAGCCAGCAGGCGCACACCGGTGATATTCCCCGTCTGCCCACCAACGTTGAAACCGCTGATACCCACGGAGTCGTCGTTATTAGACAGGATCGTGTAGGCAAAGACACCATCCGGCTGACCCAGCAGCCCGGCGGGGATATTTTGCCAGGCAGCGTTACCACTGCCCGAAGCGGGTGTGCCGTCAGCAGGCGGCTGCACAGTGGCCCACAGGGTATAGGTGCAGAAACCCTGTGCGGTGCCGTCGCCGGGTAGTTTGTTATACAGGTCAATGGTGTATTGCACCGTTTCGCCCACGTAGGCGGGGTCAGGCGTTGTCAGCCGTTTGGTCAGGGTGAGTGAAGGGCCAAAACCGAAGTCAGCCGTATCGTCATTAACCGGGTTGGGATTCGTTCTGGTGGGATCCAGGGCCACGGCCCGTGTTTGCGGCGTCGTGGGGCCGTAACCGATGGGCAAATCGGTATCGGCCGCATCTACCACAACGATGTAACGGCCGTCTGGCAGATTCGCAAATGTATAGGCTCCCGCACCATCAGTGGTCGCCGTCGCTACCTGCGGATCGCTGTCATCCAGCACACCGTTGCCATTGGCATCGTAATAAAGGGTCACGCCAATGTTGGCGATGCCTGTTTCCGCGCCGCCATCTTGAATACCGTCGCCATCCAGGTCACGCCAGACAAAGTCGCCAATGCTGTTGTTGCCCTGCAGCACATTGTAGGCGCAGGCTTCGGCAAAGGGCGTGGCCCCGCCCAGGCTGGCCTGGGCGCAGTTTTCAATAAACGGCGAACCGGTATACGTCAGCGGCACACGCGCCTGGAAGGTGGCAAAGTTGCCGGTAGAACCGGCGGGCAGGGTGTCATTCAACCACCACTGGATCATCACCAGGTTGTTTGGCCCATTGCTCAAGACCGTACCGGGGTCGGTCAGGCTCCAGGTAACACCGCTGTTTGTGGAATAGCGGATGGTGACGCCTGTGTTCGGGTTAAAGTTTAGCGTGGCTGCCGCCGTACCGCCAACGTATTCCATACCCTGCGGCACCGTATCGGCAATCACCAGGGGAGTCGAGCCGCCCGTACTCATGCCCAAACCAAAGCCGGTACTACCGACATTGGCAAAGGGAATGTTGTAGGTGGTGGTGCCACCCAGCAAGATGGTGGTGGGGCTGCTGCTCTTGTCCAACGTCACCTGGGGCGCGGAACTGACCACCGGGGGAATGCCGGTTCCGTAGTCGCCATTAAACTTTTCATTGTCGTAGCCGGAGGCCACTTCTTGATAGGGCGAAAGGCCGGTGGAACAGGGGCCGTTCAAAGCCATGAAGGTATAAAACACTTCCCCACGCACACCATTGTTGTCGTTGGGCAGGTTGGTGAAATACAGCGGGCCGCCGTAGGGGGCAGACAGCGCCGGGTTCTGGTCATCAAAAGGGATGATGAGATTGGGCTGCCCGGCGCTGCGGGAAACAGTAAGGACGCCGGAGGTACGGATGAGCCGGAAGCAGGAAGGGTCGTAGTCGGGGTCGCCGATGGGCTGCACCCAGGCGTTGTAGTCCGGCACAAAGTCGCCGTCGTTATCAAAACCGTGGCGCACATTGCCCAGAGTGTAGAGGATGCCGTTGGAGGTAATCACGTCACCGGGGTCTACGGTGTTGGTGTTGGTGTTAAACCATTGGCCGTCTGGGTTCGGCCGTATCTTGTTGGCCATGGCTGAAATTTCGTTGCGCATGGTCATGCGTTTGGTGGCGGAGTTGTTAGCGCCCGGCCCGGTTTCGCCTACGGCCGTGCCCCAGATAACAAAATTGAGCCACAAATCATCCTGAGGAACGTTGGTCTGGCCCCAAACGGCCACACCGCTGTTATTGGGGTTGGCGCGGCGGGGATAGGTGAAGTGCCAGTATTGCAGGCGGCACTCGCCAGGGGGAATAACGCCGATGAAACGGGAGGCGTCGCCAACACCCAACTGCCCGCCCACATGCGTAAACGCATATGACCCGGTGTTCGCCAGGTGGGGATGCTCGGCAATAAATGAAGCATCGGCGCTGTTCCGCGCCGGGTATGTGCCCGGCGTGGACCCATTGCCAATGTATCCCTGGGCATTGGTGAGCGGGGTATCGCCTACATTACAAAAACGCCCGGCAACGGTGGCGACCGACGGGGCGTAGGTGGATGGGGACTCGACGTTGGAATCTACCACCAGATTATAGGCGGCGATGATTTCCACAGTAAGGTCGGCAGCGGCGTCTGTGGGCCGCGCCTGGGCCAACAGGGAGAGCAGCCCACCAAATAACAATACAGTCAATAAGAAAACGTGGGTAAACGGCCGTGACCACGACCTGGCAGGGGGTTTCATTACACTAATCGTCCTTATACGGTTTTTTTCTACTGCTAACGGTAAAGTTCAGGGGCCGACATGAAACATTCACATTTGCCCGACTATAGGCGAGTATAACATAAAGGTTTCATAAAAAAGG
>JAHBVI010000236.1 GCA_019637635.1 Anaerolineae bacterium | reverse complement strand
CCGGATATGTCTATTGGCCGCCACTGCACCAAACCGAATCCATGCTCCTTCCATGCTCACTGCTGGCAGGGGGTGAACGGGCTGACGATTTATGATATTCCGCGCTTAAATGACAAGAGAGAACGGCCGTTGCAAGACGCCGGTATTCTGTATCTGGCTGACATCCCGGCCGATTATCCGCTCACGGCCGCCCAACGAGAGTTTGTCGAATTCTTTGGGCAGCAACAGATCAACATTGACCATATCGCTGTCAGACAGGCGTTAGCCAGGCTGGAATATCCTCTTTATTTTTTCGACTTCGAGACCGTTGATGACGCCGTCCCCACCTTTGCAGGCTGCAAACCGTATCAGCAGGTGCCGTTTCAATATAGCTGCCACATCCTGGAAGCGGATGGTACCTTGCGGCATTGTGCGTATTTGCACACGGACACGGATGACCCGCGACGGCCGTTAACCGAATCGCTCCTGTCGCACATCGGACCCACCGGCTCCCTCATCGCCTACAACATCCCCTTTGAGCGGGGCGTTTTGCATCATCTGGCCGAACAGTTTCCCGAATACAGCTCACGGCTCAGGGAGATGGCTGACCGTTTGTGGGACCAGCTGCCCATCTTCCGCCAGCATTACCGGGATTACCGTTTTGGCAAATCCAACTCACTCAAGGCAATCTTACCGGTGGCAGCGCCCGCGCTGAGCTATGAACAACTCGCGGTGCAAAACGGGGAGCAGGCGCAGGTGGTGTGGGAGCAGATGATCAGGGAGGAGGACACGGCCGTGAAAGAGCAACTGGCCGACCAGCTACGTGCCTACTGCCACCTGGACACGCTGGCGATGGTAGAAATTCATCATGTCTTGCTGCATCTGCGAGAACCAACCTCGTAAAAATGGATCGTGCCAATTTCGCCTGGACTCGTTAATATAGGCATACCATGAGCCTGTCAGATGCAGACAATCCACATCTGTCGCCCGCGCCTCCGCCAGCTATGGCCCATTTTCTCAACGGGCTGCGCGATCTGGTGTTGGCCGAAACGGCCGCCCAGCGCCAGCAAGTCTATAGCCACTGGGAGAAACCGCTGCCTACCCGCGTCGCCGACGGCTACGCCATCGAAAACGTCTCCCTGAAAGAGATACACAAAGATGGCCGGATATCGTTGACCTGCACCCGCAATATCTCGCGCTTCCGCCCCGGCGACATTTTGCGCCTCAGCCGTAATAATCCGTTTGCCCACGATGGCCTCATGGTCAATCTGGTGGAAGATGAAGAAACTGAACTGGTCATTTCCTCAGAGGACCCCATTCGCTGGGAGCAGAAATTTGAGGAACGGGATGGCTGGACGCTGGATATTGGCTTCATAGACCTCAGCGGCTACGTCATTGGCGCGCTGGCCGAAGCGGGTGACACATTGGTGGGGCGGGAGCGCATCCTGCCCCTGCTCATGGGGCAGCGCCAACCCACCATTGACCCTGGCCTCTATGCGCGTGGCCTGGACATTGGGGAGACACTGGAACTGAATTGGCATCAAAGCGAGAGCCTGGCCCACGCCTATGCGACCAACCTGGCCTATCTGGTGCAGGGGCCGCCGGGAACAGGCAAAACCAGGGTGCTGGCGACACTGGCGCGGGCATTAGCCAGCGACGGCGAGCGGGTACTCATCTGCGCCTTCACCCACCGGGCCATCAATAATGCCCTCAATGCCCTGGTCAAACAAGACCGGGGCATCAGCGCCATCAAGGTCGGACATCCCATCCACACCGATGATCTGCACGCGCCGAACTATGAATCCTTTCACGAGTCGCCGCTGGCAGGCATAAGCGGCGGTTATGTGGTCGGGGCCACGCCCTTTGCTACCCGCACTAAACGGCTCGCTTATGTGGAGTTTGATACCGTTATTTTCGACGAGGCCAGCCAGATTACGCTGCCTTTGGCGGTGATGGGGATGTTGGCCGGGCACAAGTACATTTTCTTTGGCGACCAGAAACAGTTGCCGCCGGTGCTGACCACGCGCCTGACCGGCGGCGCGCTGCGAGATTCGGTATTTGGCTCGCTGGTTGATCACAATTTCGACACTATGCTCACCGAAACCTACCGCTTGAATGAGGCCCTGACAGCCTGGCCCAGCCATCACTTTTACGAGGGGCTGCTCACGGCCGTGCCGTCGGTCGCCCACCGTCGCATGGAATACCCCTCGCCACCAACCCGACTGGCCGCTGTTTTGGATGCCAACGAGCCAAAGGTGTTCTGGGATTTGGGCCACCACAACAATACCGTCTATAGCCAGAAAGAGGCGTATGCCGTTGTAGACCTGATCACCACCCTGCTGGCCTGCGGCGTCCCGGCGGCTGAAATTGGCGTCGTTGCCCCTTACCGGGCACAGGGCCGCCTCATCCGCAACCTGCTGCGAAAATTTGTGCCAGACACGGCCGTGCGCCGCCACCTCGTTGTAGATACTGTCGAACGGATGCAGGGGCAGGAACGTGACCTGATCATCCTGTCTCTGACCACCTCCAACCCCGGTTTTGCCGCCAATGTGGCCGACTTTTTCTTCCAACCGGAGCGGCTCAACGTGGCCATCACCCGGCCACGCATGAAACTCATCATCGTTGGCAGTCGGTTTATTCTCAACACCCAAACGCTCGACCCGGCCCTGCAAGAGAGCGTTACCCTGCTAGAGAATCTGTTAGAAAGCTGTATCACCATTCCCTACGTGCGCGACGCCGCACCCCAGATTTGGGAGAGCGATTGGTAAAGCGATTGGTAAACGGTATGGAAGACGGCAAAGTAACAGCATGGCGCAACTGATTCCTGCCACCCCCATCAGCGGCTCTTCACCAGAATTGATCCGCCTGTTCAACCTGTTCCGGCGCTTGCCGGACGATGTGATTGTTTCGCAGCGACTACCAGCCCTGCACGGGGCCGGCCCCGATTTCTGCCTGGTGCAGGCCGAACGGGCGCTGCTGCTGGCGGTGTCGGCCGCCACACCACAAGACGCGCAGCGGATGCAACAGATGGATTTGTTTGGCACGGCCGTCGAGCCGGTGGGCGTAGCCGAGGAATCCCGACTGAGCGCGTTTATGGCCGGGTTAAACATGGCGGTGGCTGTGCCGACGGCCGTGCTCTTTCCCAATTTGAGTGACCGGCAGGTGGAAACCATCCGTCCCCCCGAAGCCCAGGCCCGCTGGGTGGGCAAGGAGTGGCTCAACCCTGAACGTCTGGTGTTATGGCTGCCCGACCATCTCTCTGCGCCCCTGACGGCCGTCCAACTGGAGCATCTCCGTGCCCACTTCACACCGGAAGTGATCGTGCCCGCCGTCTTTACCGTGCGCCAGCCGATAGAGCGCTACACAGAAGCCGCATTGGGGCATTACCTGTTGGATTATGACCAGGAACACGCCTTGAAGCTGGACTTGAACCTGCCCCAGACAGGCCATGATACGGCCAAAGATTTTGGCTTGCGGCTGTTGAATGGGGTAGCTGGCAGTGGTAAATCGCTGATTGTCATTTATCGCGCCCACATTTTGCGCCGCCACTTTCCGCAACAACGCATCCTGATCCTCACCCATAACCGCGCCCTCATCCATGATTTGCGCCGCCGCTATGCCCGGCTGAGTGATGGGGACGAGGGCGTGGAACTGCACACCTTTATGGGCTGGTGCCGCCGCCATTGGCCGGAGGACAAACCATGGCGCGACATCATTCGTTATCGTGACCGGTTGGAAATAGCCACCCACATCTGGCATGAACAACTGCGGGACACGGCCGTGTCCGAACTGATGCTGTTGGATGAGATTGACTGGTACAAAGACCGGTTGCTCTTCAACGAAGCCGATTACCTGGCTGCCGACCGTAGCGGGCGCGGGTTTGCCCTGGCGGAGGCCATGCGCCACCGCCTGTATGCGGCCATGGAAAGCTACCACTACGCATTACAGCAGCGGCAGTGGATGGATTGGGGGGATGTGCCCCGGCAGTTGTGGCGGTACTGGCATGAAGGGGCAGTGGCGCTGCCCCGTTATGATTTTATTCTGGTAGACGAAGCCCAGTTTTTTGCCCCGCTCTGGTTTGAGATTATCAAACGCATCCTGACTCCCGACACCGGCCATCTCTTTCTGGTGGCCGATGCCAGCCAGGGCTTTTTGAAACGGGGGCAATCCTGGCTGTCCAGTGGGTTGGAGGTGCGCGGCCGTGTTCACCGGCTAACCAAAAGTTACCGCACCACCCGCGAAATTCTGGACTTTGCCACACTGCTCTACCGCACCCGGCTGCCATATGATGAAGAGGATATTGTCGTACCCGACCTGCTCCACATGCCCCATGGGGTGCTGCCGGTCATTATCCCGCTCACCAGTGAACAGGATGAAGTGACACGGGTGATTAACGAGATGGGCTTGCTGCAAAAAAGCAGGATTCCCTGGCGCGATCTATTGGTGATTCACGCCAGCCGTGAAGAAACGCAGCCGATCATCAGCCGGATCAATCGGGTATTTGGGGCCGGTACGGCCGTTGACCCCGGCCAGGTGAATCCGGGAAATCAGGTACGAGTCTGTTCTCTCAATGCCGCCACCGGGCTGGAAAGCCCCATCGTCTTTCTGATGGGGGCGCACGACCTGTATGAGATGGAGCAAAGTATCCGCCTTTCGGAAGAGGAACGCACCGAGCTGATTCGGGACAATACACGCAAGCTGTATATGGCCTGCACCCGCGCCGGGCAGCGACTGGTGATCACCTATGTGGGGCCGTTGCCGGCGGTTCTGCTGCCACAGGCCGGTCGCCAGATTGCTAAATAATCATGCAGATATAAGTTCGTAGCATCGGCTTTAACCGCTCAGACCACTAAGGCAGTAAGTACAAAACGAGAAATCAGAATATTTGTTTCAAAGCCAAAACATGTTATGCCTATAATCAATCACCTGGTCACAAGTTGGCTGGAATCGTGTTAGCCTGACCCCGGCAGAACTTTCCACCATTGCCAAATGAAGAGAAATATCACCCACTGGGTGCCGGGTAGGGCGATGGCCCGGGCGCGGGTCGCTTACCCCGGCACAACCTGGGAGCGGCTGGCGGCGGTTAAAACATAGTACGACTCGACCAACCTGTTTCGCCTCAACCAGAACAACCCCTCCGGCGGCTAACGACCGTTAATAAAACGCACGAAGGCTAAGAAAAACTGGTAAGATGGCATCAACAAACACAGAAGGAGCATCACATGCATATTCAGGCTTACCTGGCAAGAATCAACTATCGCGGCCCTCTGACGCCCACTGCTGCCACATTGCGGCAGTTACAGATGGCGCACCTTTTAACAGTCCCTTTCGAGAACCTGAGCATTCATGCCCAAGAGCCAATCATACTGACCGATGAGGCCCTGTTCGACAAGATTGTGCTACACCGGCGTGGCGGTTTCTGTTATGAGTTAAATGGCTTATTTGCCGCTTTGCTGCGGGCCTTGAACTTCAAAGTAACCATGCTCTCCGCGGCCGTAGCCATAGATGAGACCACCTATGGTCCACCGTTTGACCATATGACCCTCATGGTGGAACTGGCGGAGCGTTGGCTGGTGGATGTCGGCTTCGGCGATTCCTTCCTGGAGCCGCTACGCCTGGATAGTGCGGAGGAACAGGTTCAGGGCGAACGGGCCTATCGCCTGGACGCGGGCGAGGAATACCTGGTTCTGCGGCAGCGAGATAACCAGAATACCTGGTCAACCCAGTTTCGCTTTACGCTAGATCCGTACCAATATACTGATTATGCCGCCATGTGCCACTATCACCAGACCTCGCCGGAATCACATTTTACGCAACGCCGCCTATGCTCACGGGCCACACCAGATGGACGCCTGACCTTGAGTGGAATGCGGCTGATTACAACCAGAAACGGTGTACGGCATGAACATGAATTGACAGATGAAGAAGCCTATGCTGCGGCATTAAGTACCTA
>JAHBVI010000235.1 GCA_019637635.1 Anaerolineae bacterium | reverse complement strand
GGAGCGCCCCCCCCACTACCCTAGAATTGCCCCCTCAGGTGTTTCAATCCACGCTCCCCGTGTGGGGAGCGACTACCCACCGGGCGACAATGCGCCCCGGTATCCAACGTTTCAATCCACGCTCCCCGTGTGGGGAGCGACGGCAATATATGGCACTATTATAGGCCATAACCGCTATATATAGCTATTTGATGATGGTCAGCGTTTAAAACCAGTCAATTTTGTGGCTTCTATTCACTTTTTAAGGTGCAAAATCCTGCGAACCTTTTCCCTATTACCTGTGTGCTTGAGGTTCGCACATCAGGTGATCAGTGTACCTTCGAGATCAAGAGAGGGTTTTGCGCCCACATGTTTGATGCGAGTTCGCCATTCATCGCCCAGGTAGTAATAACGCAGACTGTCCTTCTCGGTGTCAATGATGTTTTCCAGGGCGGCTTGCAGGTGCTTTAAGCGCGCCGGGTCAATCACACATTCAAATACCGAATTCTGGACACGCTGCCCATAGTTTTGGCATTGTTTGGCGACTTTGCGCAGACGTGTCTGGCCAGCTCTGGTTTGGGTATTGACATCATAGGTGATCAAGACCATCACGGCATAATTCCTTTTTAGCCATTCTCAGTTCCAGAAGAACGGTGGGTAGGCGTCCAGGTCACCGCGAAAATAGCGGGCTAATAGGAGAGCCTGCACGTAGGGAATCAATCCAAAAGGGATACGTTCTTTGAGGTAGGGATGAAGGATTTGCTCCTTTTTGCGTTCTTGCCAGGCGGTCAGCACGGTTTTGCGCGTGTCATCATCCATGAGAACACCGCCGCTCTCTTTTTGGGTAAAACCTTTGCCGGTGATTTGTTTGCGATTGATCAGCGATAAGGCCAGGCGGTCGGCAAAAACCGGTCGGAGTTCTTCCATTAAGTCTAATGCCAGTGAGGGGCGGCCCGGCCGATCTCGGTGCAGAAAACCAACGTAGGGGTCCAGCCCAACTGTTTCCAGGGCTGAGGTTGCTTCGCTGGCGAGCAGCGTGTACAGGAAAGAGAGCAGGGAGTTCAGGTTATCTAATGGCGGGCGGCGCGAACGTTGTGTAAAAGGGAACTCTTCACGGCCGTGTAAAATCAACTGGTCAAAGACGCCAAAGTATATTTTGGCGGCGCTGCCCTCGAACCCCATGAGTTCGGCCGTTGATTCACAGGTGGAGATGGCCGGCAGCATTTCCTTAAGGGCGGCAGAAGCGTGGCGCAATGCCTCAACGTCTACCAGCAGGGCGTGGTCACGCAAGGCACGCTCCAGCACTTTACGGCCGTTGGCAATTTTTCCCAGGAGGAATGCGGCGGCGATGGGGGTCCTTTCTGCCTCGCACTCGGACACGGCATATTGTCGCTTGCGCAGCAGCACGTTGCCTTTCACTTTGCCGCTCACACGGGCCTGGAAACGGCCGTTGGGTGTCAGGAAACATAGACCAACGTTACGCTCGGCACAAGCGCCCATGAGGGCCGGACTGGCCCCCTGGTAGTTGAAACAGACGATATTTTCCAGGTTGTGGAGGGGCAGGCGCATGGCTACCTGTTCCTCCTTTTTGATAACCACATTTTCGCCGTCGAGGGAAAGGTAAGCTTCGGGTATGGTCACATACAACACATTAGCGAGTTTTTTCATAGGTGCTTTGTTTTTTGTCGGACGCTTTTCATGGTTTCCATGTTTCTAGGCGCTCTCGATCTGCTGCTGGATATATTTGGAAACGGAGACGGCTTTCCCTGGCAAATCAGGCAGGCAAACGTCCGCCAGGGAGCAGGATCGGCAGCCCTTAAACGGTTTAACACGAGGAGTGTAGCCCCGTTTGAAGTAGCCGTGCATCTCCTGGGCAGCCTGGCGCACCAGGTCGCGCAGCGCCGGGGTTAAAGGCACGGCGACACGATGGCGGGTCTGACCGTAGTACAAATACCCTGTAGGGATGGTCGTAGCCAACATTTCTTCCAGGCACATCGCCTGGGCGCACAATTGGCTCTCGTCGCTGGCTTCTAGCTTAGGTTTGCCGCGTTTGTATTCCACCGGGGCGGGCTGATAAATCCCCGCCCGCCCCGGCAACTTGACGCCCTCTGTCGTCTCGGTAAATTCAACCACGTCACACACGCCCGACAAACCCAACCGGTAGGAGGCAACCGGCACGGCGCGGGCCAGGATGATCCCTTTGCGGCTTTCGGTGAAGAAAGGATCATCCACGCGCCTGTGCATGATACGGCCGTCGGCCGTGAGCGCGTTTTCCTGCCATTGCCGTTCGACATGGATGAGCGCCCACTGCCGACGGCAGAAAAGGAAATGCTGGAGGCCAGAAAGCGGGAGAAGTTCGTCGGCCGTGTATTCGGTGGTCATAGCTTTTCGATTATTTCCACGCCGGACGGTAAATTTTCTTTGTCAATACTCACGGTGTAATCGCCAAACTGGCGCGGTGGGTTAGCGGTTTCGCTTTTAGCTACCTTTACGCGGTCGAATAGGAGGTGGGAAGGCGCATTGCCCAGGTCGCTCTCATGTTTGAAAACGATCAACTTGCGGGCGGCCATTTTGCCCCGTGCAGCCGAGTGATCATGCTCGAACATATTGATCAAGGCGTCCCATAGCAGTTCCAGATCTTCTTCGGAAAAACCGGTGCCTTTGGTCTCATCATTCGCCAGTTTTGCCGAAACGTACCCTTCGGCGCGATACAAACCATAGGGAATAATGTGCTTCCGGCCCATCGTGCGCTCTTTGTCTATATCCTCTATCCTGGTTACGGCCTGGCGGGTGATTGTCACCTCTTGCTGCACAATCGGATCAATGCTGCGCGAGAAGTTGATCTGGATGGGGCCGCGCACCTGGCCGCAGTTATCGCCTGTGGTCATCACGGCCCCAAATGTGCGTACATCAAAGAAGTTGTCGCACATCCACCGCCGGGCTTCATTGACCTGAGAAGCGTTGGCTTTTTTCCCAGGTTCGAGACCTTTGGCTACATATGCTTCCTGGTGGTTCTGGTTCAATGGCGTACCTTCTTTCACATAAATCCGGTAGCCGACGCTATCACCCTTGACCAGCTCCGCATAGTTGCGGATTTTGCGCTTCAAACAGACGTCCGTCACAATGCCGTAGCCTGTTTCGGGATCAATACGTGGCATGTTGCCTGCATCGGGGTCGCCGTTGGGGTTGCCGTTCTCTACGTCGTAGAGCAGAACAAATTCGTACCGATTGTTGATAGGGTAAGTCATGATTTAAGTCTCCTTGTGTTGGTAATAGATTGGTAGGTTTATTCATTATCTGATGAAACTGGTTCATCGGCTTTTTGGCCTTTCGCGGTGAAAAAGTCCTTGCGTTGGTGATAGTAGCCCAGGATGAAAACACCCTGTTCATCGAGCGTCAGGCGCGCCGGAATGGGATTCTTTTCAACTTCCAGCAGGTTCAAAATGTCCTGGATACGCCGGTCATAATTGAAAGTGCGTTTGCCTTCCTGCCTGACTTTGGAAATGTGGTGCTGTGAAAGTCGTAAGAGAATAGGAAACGTACTGGCGGGTGTGGCGCAAGCCGAGGTGAAATAACGATCTTTGATGCTGGCATTCACATCGCCAATGGCGTCTTGTTGCGCCCTTTCGAGGACAGCGAACAAACGGCCCAGTACATAAGCGGGAATAGTAGCGTGTTCATTAAGCGACATAACGAGTACCTCCTGAAATGGATTTATAGGTTGGTGACGATATTTACGTAGCAGAAACGCCTTGATGACGGCCGTGCGTACATAGTTGACTTTTTGGATGCGCTTGCCTGAATCGTCCATATCGGCACGGATACGGTTGATAATGGCGTAGTACAGGGCTGCCGGATAGGGAGTGTTAGTCAGAATGGCACGAAAGAGCGCCCCGGCCATTAAAGGCGAGGCTTCCGCATCCCTGGCTTTTTTGGAAACAGTTTCATCCAAAATGTGCCGGATGGTGATGTAGGTGGGCTGGTTGTCGAATTCTTTGACGATCTCCAGGTCGCGGTAATGGCCCATGATACGCTCCACAATTTGCTGGAAAGGATCGTTAATGAAGAAGCGTACAGACACACGGGCTGCATTGGGAGCCAGGCCGAGGACGTAAAAGCGCGGGTTTTCATTATGCAAGTCAGCCAGTAATCTGGGTAGATCCAGTACCTGGACACGTTTCACCTTCTCTGCCACCTTTTTCAAACCTTCTTCGACTTTCTTGCGACTTTGTTGCTCAACGGCCGTTTCTTCTTCCACATACTCAGGATCGAAGATGCTGGCAAAGGCGCTGGCAAATTCTTTTCTCTCACTCTCAGCCCAATAGACGACGGTGGTATCGCCAATAATGAATTTCTTATTGGTGTTGACGGAGGAAAGCAGGAAGTTGAGTGCGGTGGTATAGCCGAAAGCTGCTTTTTCGCTGACCGGGGAATTTTGTCCCTGTTCACGGTAGTAGGACTCATACGCGCGGGCATTAAACCCCACTAATGAAGCGCCCATTGGATTGGCGTTTCGGATTCCCTTAAGGCTTGGATGCAGCCGGGCAATGGGAGCAACCTCGCCAGTTACCAGACATTGCCCCGCAACTGCATCTTTGCCGGCTTTGTATGCTTCCCAAATCTGACGAATGGCAGGATCGTCATGAACATACCCGCCGCGAAACATGAATACCAGATTGCCGCCTTTCAAAATGGTTTCCAGGTTTTTGCCTATAGCCAGGTGTTCCCTTGCGCTTAGCGGATCGTGTCTATCAAGATAGGCTATCACAGCGCGAGAGGCATCGCAGTCGGCTTTTGCCAACAAATCCTTGTGAAGTAGACGAAAAGCCTCGAAACGTTTAATCCCAAAATCTGTGTCGCCTTTATCGGTAATTCCGAGAATATAGGCGCTATTCTCACACAGAAAATTGGAACTGATACCGGATGTTTTTTTCACCTGCTCTGGCACAATCATCCGGCGGGGCCTTTCTACCTCCTTTTTCCCCTGCTGAACCTTTTCAAACAACGGGAATACATCTAGCAACTCGCCCTGTGCTGAGAGATTGAGGGCGAAACTGACTCCTACCGCACTGTACCCTAGTGGGGCAATATCGCTGTCAGGATCACGGGCAAGAATGTCATAGTAGCGGGTGAGGGCTTGCAAAATCATTGCTTCACCTCCACGCGCGTCAGGTCAATGACGCCTTCATACATCTCCGCTTTGAAAAACCTGGGTTGAATATCGCGCGGGTTGGAGAAGTCCAGATCATACAACATCCAGCCCAGGTCGCGGTGGCCGACTAACGGGCTTTGGGGAATGGCGCCGTCTTCGATCAGTTCCAATTTTGCGCCAAATTCCCGTGTCCCCAAACAGGGCGCATGAAAGTTTTGCCCTCGGCGCAAGCGGCGCAGGACGATGTTGTAATGCTTTTCTTCGGTATCATCTGGCCCCGCTTTGGGCGTCAGTTCAAAGTGAGCTTCGATGACATAATCCACGTTTTTCAACACCATCGCCGCCCGCTGCTGGCGTGCTTCGGTGGCAGCCAGATACATAGGCGCAGTGGTTGTACCGTTCATGCGGCGTCGCGCCTCACTTTCTGAAGCTTTTTCGCTCACCTCGTTGCGCCGGATGTTGGTAAACTCGATTTCGTTCAACACGTGAATTTTGTCTATCACCCAGCGAATGGCGGGTTTCCAATACACGGCTTCAATCAGGCCACGCGCCGCCGAGGGGGTGATCACGTCGTAACTAACCCGTTCCACTTTCATTTCTGGGCGGGTGAACAGGGCATAATCGCCCTGCACACGAATGGTGATGCCATATCCCATAATGCTGTACCTCCTTTAGTTTGTTAATCGAAAAACAATGCTTCGCCGCCGTCATCGGCGGGAAGGATGAGACCGGTACGCTCATCATAGAAATTTAGGTTACTCAAGATTTCGTATTTTTCATGGTATGTTTCGATCACTCCTTTGCTTTGTAAATTTTCAAATTCACGCTCGTAAATGTTTACCGTGTATAGT
>JAHBVI010000234.1 GCA_019637635.1 Anaerolineae bacterium | reverse complement strand
CTTCGGGTGCGGCCGTTTGTGTATCTACATTGGTTAAAATGGCTTGAAGTTGGAGCGGCGTCCCCGGCTGGCTAAACGGCGGCGACAACGACACCTGCAACTGCAACGAATCGCTCACCTGCGCCAGCCCACTGACCACCAACACCTGGGCAGCCATGCCCTGCCGACTGCTGGCCCACAAACCCAATCCTACCAGCAGCGTCAATCCTACGGCGAGCAATCGAAAGCGGCGTCTCATCACGCGGGCAGTTTATCAGAATCAGAGAATGGGAACAAGCGAGGGATGATGAAGTGAGCAGGTGAGGAGGGGTAAAGGTGAGAAGGTGAAAACAACACCCACGTTAAATTACCACTTAACCACCTGGTTGACTGACAAAACTCAGGTTCAGCCAGATTGACAACGGATTAGCAGGAATTACGGATTCTCTTTCCTCGACTACGCTTATCCGCCCATCCTGCAAATCTGTGTTCTGTGGCCTTTGAAAATAAGATTTGTCAGTCACTCAGACTTAACCACTGCAAATTAACCAAAATTACCAAACTTTCTATCGTATTCCCAGATGGCGTGATCAACTTCTTGCACAGACCAGCCCAACTCATTTGCCAGATGGCGAATGACGAACATGTATTTTTTATAATCGGCTATAGAGAATATATTTCTGCTCTCTCCAAAACATTGCCGCCAAACTCGAAAGTCAATTACAGCATACTGTTCTGGAAACACAAGGGCAAGGACAGCAGACGCTACCGGTATGGCTACACCACGCAGGGCACATAACAGATTAACGCGCAATTCAAGTTCATAATCCTTATCGGGGTGACTGATCGTTAACGCGACTCCTGTTACTGCACGAATTATCTCCTCGGTGTTAGCTGCGCGTCTCTCCCGCTGACGGCCTATTTGCTGACCAAGTTTCCATTGCAAAATTTCCTCAAACTCTGCTGCCGTTAAATAGAAAGGGCTACGGTCACGATACAACAGACGCATCTTTTTCTTCAATTGCTCGGTTTCATCTATATCTATTTCCTGTCTACGAAGTGGTGCGATTTGCTCTGCGGTAATCATGGTCTTTTCACTATCGTGACCTTATTATTGTTTATTGTCTCACGGCCGTCCCCCCCTGATCTTCTCCCTGGGCATACTCTGGTCAACGGCCGTGTCACTTGAATGGAACATAGATTCGCCCACGCCCCAAATGGCTCGGCAACTCAAGGACAATCTCCAAAAGCTGAAAGGCATATCGCTATACGGCCAACTTTTCTTCGACACGTTGGCGCAATATCAGCAATTCATCGTGACCAAAATTGTCAAGCGCCTCAAGAAACAATGAAAGCGGTATGGGGAATTGGATCACCGGTTCCGCCTTCAACAGGTTCTTACGTAACACCGCCGCAAGCGTTTGGGCATCCTCCCATACATCAGTTGCACTCATCAGTGTTGCCTTTGGTTCATGGATAGATTGATTCATCATGATCTCCTTACCACTTGTCTCGCCATTTCAAACACTTGCTCGATGAAAGCGTGGCTATAGTGTGTGCCTTGCAATCGGCACTGCTCCAAACGTTTCTTCAATTCTACCGGCGAGATCAAGCCAACTTGAACAGCCAGTAAAAGCACACCAGGAAACCCCGAAAGCTGTACACCCTGCTGTTTGGCAACGGCTCGCGCCGCCAACTCGTCAAGTAACAGCACATCATCCTGATATTCAGAACGAAGCGCCAGTGTAATAACTTGCGCCTCACCCAGATGGTTTTCAATAACAGGATCGTTTGTATTAGGGTGTTTCGCAATTTGCGCCGCAATTCCCCAGGCTTTCTTTTCTTCGCCACTCGTTAATTTGACGATGACAAGCTGAGGTTTTGCCAATTCAATCGCACTCTCCCATCCATGTTTAATCAACTCTTCCACACAAACAGGAGAGACACGTACTTCAGCAAACAATTGCCCAAGCAGAGCAAAACTATTGGACTGAAATGCCGAAATAAGCGGGCCAGTATTGCTCAAGGCATATGTACTGGTGCGAATTTGTGGGTTGGATGCAGCCTGGGCCATATGATCCTTGTTATGACTCCAAATCGGTAAACAGATAAATCTGCCAACATTTTAACATATGGCCGTTAACTATTCTAAATGGCGCAAGAGATGTTCTGGCTACTCATTGTTCCGCTTCAATTTGCTGCTTCACGGCCGTCAACTCCGCCATCTTCTCCTCACTCACCACCGGCAAGGGCAGATGCAGCTCCTGAATACGGGCCGTGATAATGTCCGCCACGCAAGCCCGCATAAACCATTTGTGATCGGCCGGGATCACATACCAGGGCGCGGTCTCCGTGCTGGTGGCCTGCAACATTTCTTGATATGCCTGCTGGTACTCATCCCAATGCTGCCGCTCGTGGAAATCGCCTACGGCAAACTTCCACTGTTTGGCCGGGTCATTCAGCCGATCCAGGAAACGCTGCCGCTGTTCTTCTTTGGACACGTTCAGGAAAAACTTGAGGATGAGGGTATCGGCGCGGGCCACCATGTCCTCAAATTCGTTAATCTCCTGGTAACGAGTATGCCATACCTCATCCAGGCTGGCATTGTGTAATCGATGGGACCGCCACTGGCTGTACAGGAAATGGGGGTGTACGCGCACCACCAGCACCTCCTCGTAATAGGAACGGTTGAAGATGGCGATACGGCCGTGTTCCGGCAACTTTCGCATCGGTCGCATTAAAAAGTGGTGTTTGCGCTCCTCCTCCGTCGGGGCGCGGAAGCTGGTCACGTCCACCCCTTGCGGATTCACGCCGGACATGACGTGTTTAATCGTGCCGTCTTTGCCCGCCGCATCCAACGCCTGGAAGATGATCAGCACCGCATACTGTCCGCTGGCCCAGATGAGTTCCTGCACCGCCGATAGTTCGGTCACATCCTCCAGCAGCGCCTCTTTGGCTTCCTTCTTATTGGCAAATCCGGCGGTATAACCGGGGTCATAATCCGCCAGTTTAATCTTCTTCCCCGGCGGCACAATAAACGGTGTATGGTCAAGATGATGTTTTTCAGACACGACACAACTCCTTCTCGTTCGTAGCAGGCGATTTATCGCCGTAAAAAGGCGATAAATCGCCCACTACGAACCGTCTTATTTCTTCTTCACCGGAAAGCGCGTCAGCACCGTGGCCGCGTCCGGCATGGGCAGTTTGGCGCCCGGTTTGATCTCTTTCGGCAGCGGGATTTCCCGTTTGCCACCGCCGAGTTGGTAGAGCCACACGGCCGTACCCGGCTCACTCATCGCCACCGGTAGCAGCGCCTGCCCTAACAGATACCCCTCGCTATCCAGTGAACAACTGGTTACGCGCCCCACCACTTTGCCGCGTGCATCCAGCACCGGGTCGCCACCGTCCGGGCGGCGCACTCCCTTTTCATTCATGCGGAAGCGCACCACCACATGTTGGCGCGTCTGTTCGTGGGTAATAAAAGCTGCCCGCCCCACAAAAAACGGCTTCCACAGCTTCACGTAGCTGCCAAAACCGGCGTCGGCCGGGTTCAACCCCATGTCGCCCGCCAGTTCATGGCCGTAAAGTGGCAGCCCGGCCTCTGTGCGCAGACTGTCCCGCGCCGCCAGGCCACACGGCTTCACGCCCATCGGCCCACCTACTTCCAAAATGGCCGCCCACAACTGCGGTGTTTTGTCCGGGTGGACAAACAGTTCGTAGGCCACCCGCTCGCCGGTGTAGCCGGTGCGGGAGATGATGATATTCATGCCCGCCAGATAACCCTGGGTCAATCGCGCCCAGCCCAATCCCTTGATACGCCGTTTCACTTCGGCGTCATCGGCCAGCGCCAGCAGCACGTCCAGCGATTTGGGGCCTTGCAAGGGTACATCCACGCGCTGCTCGTCACCCCACTGCGGATCACGCAGGTTGCGCAGGGTGACGGGGTGTTGGATACGGGCATACGGCCGTGCCCCATCAATCATCACCCGCCCCTCGTTCACGGCCGTCAGCCACGCCCAGTTCTTGTCATTATTTGAGGCATTCACCACCAGCATAAAATGCTCCGCCCCCAGCCGGTAGACCAGCAGATCATCAACCACCGAGCCATCGGGCAGCAGCAGGTAGGTGTAATGGGATTCGCCCACGTCCAACGTGCTGACATCATTCGTCAACACGGTATTCAAAAAGTCAACCACATGCGGCCCGGTGGCGTCAAACACGCCCATGTGGGTGGCATCAAAGAGACCGGCAGCGGTACGCACGGCCGTGTGCTCCTCCCCCACCGATGTTGCATAGCGCACCGGCATCTCATACCCGGCAAACGGCACGATACGGCCGTCCAACTTCACATGCGTCTCGTACAAGGTGGTACGCTTCAAGGGTGGGTCCGCCGGTTCTTCCCAGACAAACGGGGGCAACGCTTCCCCATCAGTGCGATGCTGCATCCCGATAAAAAACGGCTTACTGTCCGCATACGGGGCCACGCCCTCCACGCGCCGCGATTGATGTGCTTTCGCTACCGGCTCAGTCAATTCATCCTCCGGCGCAAAGGGCAGCCGGAACACGGCCACCGGCCCATCCAGCTTGGCGTACAAATCGCCAAAATCCACGTAGCCATCGGACAGCGCCGCCAGCCAATCCCAGGCCAGAATAGCCACCGCTTCATCGTCCAGTTGCAGGTGGTAGGTGTCCTCGGTCAGGCGATACAGCACCGCATCATCATCCAGGCCAGGGCCAAAAATGTGCGTGGGCTGTGACGCGCCCACCGCCAGGCCGGACACATCGCTGGTGAGGGCATGGTTGAGCAGTTGGGGTGCGGCCGTACCGCGAATTTCGACGACGGTGCCGATTAACGGCCGTCCGGCCACTCCTCTCAACTCTTGCACTATTTCCCGCCCCTTTTGCAGCGCGGCAAATTCCACCTTCGCCCGCAGTTGTGTCTTGCCACCCATGGCCATGTAGCTGAACGGCTTGCACCCCTTGAGCACGGTGGCAATCGCCTCCGCCAATCGGTCAACTTCCGCTTCGCCAAACCCAAGCTGGCTGATCCACACTGTGCCTATGCGCAAGCCAGTGGGGTTCAACGCCCCCACATCCCCCGGAATCGTGTTCCGGTTCAACACAATACCCGCCAGATCCAAAATCCGGGCGGCCATATCGGCCGAAAGATGGACGCCACTGTGCGTTACACTTTTCGTGTCCACCAGCAGCAAGTGCGTCTCCGAGCCACCGGCGACAATGCGAAAGCCATGGTCGGCCAGTTTTTGCGCCAGCCGCTGCGCGTTGTCCACAATGCGCTGCTGCAAGGCACGGAACCGTTCTGTTTGTGCCAGTTTCAATGCCACGCCCAACGCGGCAATCGTATTCAGATGTGGCCCGCCCTGCTCGCCGGGGAAAACGGCGCGGTCCAGTTTGCTCGCCAAATCTTTGCGATGGGTCAAAACCATCGCCCCACGTGGCCCACACAGGCTCTTGTGCGTGGTGGTCATCACCACATCGGCAATGCCGATGGGCGAAGGATGTACCCCCGCCGCCACCAGTCCGGAGATGTGCGAAATATCGGCCAGCAGGTACGCACCCACTTTGTCGGCGATCTGGCGAAAGTGCGCCCAATCCACAATCATCGGATAGGCCGAGTAACCGGCAACGATGATTTGCGGCTTCGCTTCCAAAGCACGGCGCTCGATGTCTTCGTAATCCAACAATTCGGTCTGCGGGTCTACAAAATAGGGCACGCCGTTGTACACCTTGCCGGAACGGTTCACCTTGGCCCCGTGTGAGAGGTGTCCGCCGTCGTTCAAATTCAAGCCCAGGATGGTATCGCCGGGCTGCAAGAGGGCGGTGTACACGGCGCTGTTGGCGGGCGCACCGCTGAGGGGCTGTACATTGACGTAGAGGTTGTCGGCGCTCACCCCATTAGCGGCAAACAGTTCGGCGGCGCGGCGACGGGTGAGCGCTTCCAGCAGGTCGGCGTATTCCACGCCTTTGTAATAGCGGGGATCGCTGTAGCG
>JAHBVI010000233.1 GCA_019637635.1 Anaerolineae bacterium | reverse complement strand
GATAGCCGCCCTTGCCGGGTCCCATCACCGTCCAGAAGAAGGAGTGGTTGGCGTGGCCGCCGGCGTTGTTGCGCACACCACCGCGGATGGCCTCGGGCACCTTCGAGAGGTCGGCAATCAGGGCGTTGACCGGGAGGGCAGCCAGATCGGCGTGGTCCTTGAGGAGATTGTTGGCGTTGGTGATGTAGGCCTGATGATGTTTGCCGTGGTGGATTTCCATTGTGCGCGCATCAATGTGCGGTTCCAAGGCATCAAAAGCATAGGGAAGAGGGGGTAATTGAAAAGCCATAATTTTCACTCCTTTTATTTGAAATATGGACTATTTGAAGCGGGTAAAATTGTGAACCAGATAGTTTATGCAGTCTGGTTAAAGGTAAGGACTACGATTTTGATTCTAGCCAGGGCATACGCCTTTGTCAACAAATGGTCTGGTGGGCAGTGCCAGGCAAGGGACTATATGCTTCTGGTCAACCAGTGTGGTTTCGCCCCTTGCCTGACACTACGTTAAGGGTTGACTAACATTGGCGCTTCTGGTAGCATTGTCGCCATACGACAAAATCATGTCGTTTTGACAATTAAGTATAAACAGGCGATGAAGGGGACATGCTGCCGGAATCATCCGGCGTTCAGAGAATGGCTTGGGCAAAAGAAACGCTCGCTGCAAGAGCCATCACCAGACCCCGGCAGTGACACCCCGAAGCTGAACAGTGAACAGTAAGCGGTAAGCAGTGAGCGGTGAGCAGTGAGCAGTAGAAAAACCGATTACCCAGTAGCTGAACCGGTTGACGGCCGTTACCCCGTCAGGCTTATAGAGCTACAAGAGGTCTGCCTGGGCAGGCAAATGGCGGTGGCACCACGAGGCAAAAAGCCTCGTCCTCCAAAAGAGGACGGGGCTTTTTTATTTGGCAAAGGAGATTGATCATGCAAACAATTCGAACTGTAGAAGCGGCGGCCCATGTGGGGCAGCCGGTGCGCCTGCTGGGCTGGTTGTATAACCTGCGCCAGTTGGGCGGCGTGACGTTTATCGTGCTGCGAGACGGTTGGGGTACGCTCCAGGCCGTCACCGAAAGCCAAGCTGACCTGGAACCATTGGCCGGGTTGGCGCTGGAATCGGTGATTGCCCTGGAAGGGGTCATCGTGGCTACGCCGCAAGCGCCCGGTGGAGTGGAACTGCATCAGCCCAAAGTGGAGGTGATCACGGCCGTGACCGACCCCCCACCTATCCCCCTCAACAAGCGGGAAATCAAGGCCGGTTTGCCTGCTCTGCTAGATCACGCGGTGGTCGCCAACCGCCACCCGGTGCGGCAGGCCATTTTCCGCCTGTCCGCCGGGGCCATGGCCGGCTTCCGTAAAACGTTGACCGCCCATCATTTTACGGAAGTGCAGACACCCAAGCTGGTGGCCTCGGCCACCGAAAGCGGGGCCAATGTGTTTGAATTGAAATACTTTGGCCGCCCGGCCTACCTGGCGCAAAGTCCGCAATTTTACAAACAGATCATGGTGGGCGTGTTCGGCCGTGTCTTTGAAGTAGGGCCGGTATTCCGCGCCGAGCCACACGACACCACCCGCCATGCCAACGAATACGTCAGCCTGGACGTGGAGTTTGGTTTCATCGAAAACCATTTCACCGTCATGGCATTGGCGCGGGAGGTGATCGCCGGGATTATGCAGGAGTTGGCCGCACATTACCCGGAGGAACTGGCGCTGTTGGGGGCGCAATTGCCTACCATACTGCCGGAAATTCCCCACATTCATTTTGCCGCCGCCCAAGAATTGATTCTCAAGCGGCACGGCGTAGATGTGCGCGGCGAGCCAGACCTGTCGCCACAGGACGAACGCTGGTTGGGCGAATGGGCGCAGCAGGAACATGGCAGCGACTTTTTGTTTGTGACGGGTTATCCGATGGGCAAACGGCCGTTTTACACCCACCCCGATCCCGCCAACCCCGCCTACTCAAACTCCTTTGACCTGCTGTTTCGGGGCACGGAACTCATTACTGGTGGGCAGCGGCTGCACCGGTATGAGGAGTATCTGGCGGCGTTGGCCAAGGCCAATTTGCCGGTGGAACCGTTTGAAAGCTATTTGGAGGCGTTCCGTTACGGGATGCCGCCACACGGCGGCTTTGCCATTGGCCTGGAGCGGCTGCTGATGCAACTGTTGGCGCTGCCTAATGTGCGTCTGGCCACGCTTTTCCCCCGCGACCAGAAACGGCTAACGCCTTGAAATAATGGCCAGCAAGACCTGACAGGTTTTCAGAAACCTGTCAGGTCTGTAATCTAAAATAAAAGAATTTGTCTGTTTCTGCGGGCGTGTCCTCTTCCCGTTCAAAGTAGGTGACGAGTTTGTCGTCTCCCTCCAAACGGTAGATTATCCAGGGCGCGTTGGGCTTATTGGTTTGCAGGAAGATCGCTTCCCGATTTTGCAACTGTACCAGCAAGAATTCGGTTGCCTGATCTTTTTCTTCCCACCCTTTGAGGCCAGGATAGAAATGTTTGAGCCGCAAATAAACATGCGCCTCGGCCTGCTCAATGACCATGAGTTCGTAAAACCAGACCTGCTCTCCCTTTTGCCAGCGGAACATGCCCATGAGCGTGCCACCGCCCAGTCCGCTCCAATGTTCTTCTACCACATCGTCGCCCCGATGCCCTTTCCATGAGCCGGTGAGCCACGACAGATCGGCCGGTGTGACGCCGATCAATCCTTCTACTGGATATTTTGCCATTCATTTATCTCCTTGAATTGGCGGTTGGGGAGGGGGAAAATCTGTCATAGCGCAGCCAGTGACGCAGGGAGAAGATGTGGGCTTTGAGTTCGTCCAGGCTGTCTACGAATGTGATGTGGGGGCAGTCGGCCAGGAGGGTGGTGATCTCGCCGCGTAGTTGGCGGCCGGCGTTAATGTAGGCCAGCAGATGGGAGCAGGCGGTTTCGCCGATTTGCTGGCGCAAAGTCGCGTTATTTTTGAATTCGTCGCGTGTGCCCAGGCCCAGAGGGGCAAAGACACGCCCTTCGTTGAACCAGACAATGGTGGTACGGCCGTGACGCGCATCATCCATAATCTCCATCATCGAAATGGCGGCAATCGTCGTCGGGGTAATCTCATAGATGCGTAGTTTGGCTTCCTCGCGGGCCTGTTTTTCGCGGGGGCCGTCAATTTCCCAGATGTAGTCACGGCCGTGTGTGGTGGGGTGAATTTGCGGGTCAAAATAAGACAGCCCCATCTCATCCAGCCAGGCTGCCAGCGGATCCCGCCCTGGATTGCGCATAGGCCCCTCGGGTGTCTGGATATTACACGCCCCGCCGATAAACAGCGTAGGCTTTTGCCCCGCCTGCATCATTTCAGAAGTAATCAGTCTGGATGGGAATGCTGCCATGTTTTTTCCTGAAAATGATCAAAGATGACGCAGATTTCACCGATCACGAATTCCCGTTATCTTTGTAATCTGTATTGTCTATCTAGCTTTGCAGTTTCACCAAATGATAAGCCTTCCGCCCCTTGCGCAGGATGAGGAATTGGCCGTCAATGCTCTTGTCGGCCGTGATCATTTGCCCCGGCTCTTCCACGCGCTGGTTGTTCAGGTAAATGCCGCCGCCTTGAATGGCGCGACGGCCGTCGCCCTTTGAATTCGCCAGCCCACTGTGTACCAGCAAGTCCACCACCGGCAGCCCGTCGCCGCCCAGGTCGGCGCGGGTCACCTCGCTGGAGGGTACGTCCGCAAAAATGTCGCGGATGTCGCTGGCGTCCAGCCCTTCCAGGTCGCCGCCAAAGAGGACGGCCGCCGCTTTTTCGGCTTTGTGTACGGCCGTGTCTCCATGCACCATGCGCGTCACGTCCTGCGCCAGCCGCCGCTGCGCCTCCCGCTGCTCCGGCCGTTCAAACACCGTATTTTCCAGTTCTGCGATCTCGTGCTGATCCCGCCAGGTAAAGTATTTCAGGTAATTGACCACATCCGCATCATTCGTGTTATACCAGAACTGGTAAAAGCGATAGGGGGAAGTGCGTTCAGCCGACAGCCAGGCATTGGTGCCCGCCGCCGTCTTGCCAAACTTCGTCCCGTCCGCCTGCGTAATCAGCGGGAAAACCAGCGCGTGCGCCCTGGCCCCCTGCACTTTGCGGATCAGTTCCACGCCGGCCAAAATGTTGCCCCACTGGTCGCTGCCGCCCATCTGCATCACGCACTGATGGTGGGTAAACAGGTGCATAAAATCATACGCTTGCAGCAGCATGTAGCTAAACTCGGTGTAGGAAATGCCATCCTCCCGCGCCAGCCGTGACTTCACCGAATCCTTGGCCATCATGTAATTCACCGTAAAATGTTTGCCCACATCCCGCAAAAATTCCAGCAAATTCAGCTCTATCAACCAGTGGGCGTTGTTCATCATGCGCGCCGGGTTGCTTTTCACCTCGAAGTCCAACACCCCGGCCAACTGCTTCTGAATGTTGGTCAGGTTGGCTTCCACTTCCTCGCGGGTCAGCAAATTTCGCTCATCGGAACGGCCGCTGGGGTCGCCGACCATGCCGGTGCCGCCGCCTGCCAGGGCAATGGGCGTATGGCCAAAGCGCTGCAAACGCGCCAGGGCCATCATCGGCACCAGATGGCCGATATGCAGGCTGTCCCCGGTGGGATCAAAGCCGTTGTAAAGGGTGATTTTTTGTCTGGCCAGCACCTCCGGCACTTCTTCGGTGTGGTCATAGACAAATCCCCGCCATTTCAGTTCTTCGTATGCGTTATGGGTCACTGTTTCTCTCCTGATAAGCATTTTGACGCAAAGGCGCGAAGGGGCAAAAGAGGCCAAGAGTAAAGAAGGTTATGCACCTGTTGCGGATTTCTGTTGGTAAACAAAAAGACGCGGGTTTTACGCCGCGTCCTCTTAAAATTCTTGTAATGGGTTGCCGGTCATTTGCGGGCAACCACAAACCTGCGCTGCGGCGTCAAGGATTTGCTGGTATACCCGTAATAATAACCGAAAAATGGCGGAATGTTCATAGCGGGATCGTAGCACCACGAAGGTACTGCGTCAAACAATGGCCAAATCGGCAGCAGCCTGCTCCAGCACCCGGCGGATCAGGTGGGGTGGTTGGGCGCCGCTGAAGGCGTAACGGCCGTTCACAATAAAAAACGGCACTCCACTAATCCCCTGCGCCCGCGCCCATTCCGCTTCCGCCAATACCTGCGCCAGCCCATCGTCCGCCTGCAACTGGGCGCGTATGGTGGCGGCGTCCAGACCACAGGCTGCGGCAATACTCACCAATTCATCCAGATCGCCAATATCACGGCCGTGTTCAAAATAAGCCGCATACAACGCATCAATCATCGCCTCTTTCTGCTCCGGCGGCGTCAGGGCAATCAACCGGTGGGACAACGTGGTATTCGGCGCTTTTTCAATCTGCTCAAAGTTAAACACCAGCCCCACCTCCGCCCCCCGCTGCCGGGGCGCATCAAAAAACTGTTCCAGCGGTATCCGGTTGCCCCCCTTCTGCCGCATGTAGGGGCGAAATTCAACCCCTTCTGGCGGAATGGCGTCGTTCAAGAAAAAGGTATGGTACGCCACTTGCACCGGTTCCGGCCAATCGGCCAGCGCCAACTGCAAATGGCTCTTACCAATGCGGCACCAGGGGCAGGCCGTGTCGTGAAAAACGTCAATCTTCATCGTTCTCCTATCGGAATACAAAACTTTCGCGCCAGGCGTGGTTGCCGATGTACGCCAACCAGCCCCGTATCGTCAAATCGCCCAATTCATTATGGCGCACGGTCTGGATGGGCGACACGCCCGCCGCTTCTAACTGCTGCACCAGTTGGATGGTTTCCTGGCGCGTCTCGGCAAAGGCGCGCGCCAGCGCAGCCATGTCTAGCTGTGCATCCGGGCGGTAGTCATCGTATTCATCCAGAGTCAAGGGTTCACCCAGGGCCACCCGCAGCCGGCTCTGGCTCCACCGCTCAATGCCGATGATGTGTCGCGCCGCTTTGCGGTGGCTTTCGCTGTTGCTGGTGGATTCCATACGGCCGTGTACCGTCTGCCCTGACTTCTCCAAATTCTCTGCCATCTGTGCCAGCGTGTAATTCC
>JAHBVI010000232.1 GCA_019637635.1 Anaerolineae bacterium | reverse complement strand
AAATGGCACAAAAAAACCCCGGCATCCACCGGGGTTTTGTTTCGTTGAGCCAAACACCTGACAGGTCTGGCAGACCTGTCAGGTTCTCTTTATTTCACGTCTGGCGACGGCGGGTCAGGGCAATGCCCAACCCGGTCAGCGCCAGCGCCACCGCGCCAAGCACAAGCAGGAGCAGCGGCGTAGAGCGCATGGTGGCCTGGATGTTTTGCAGGGACACGGCCGTAGGTGAGAACTGTTGCTGGTAATCTTCCACCTCGCCGCCGCTGGCCGCGCCCGTGCTGATTCTCGCCATATCCTCCGTGCTGTTTGCCGCTGGGTTAGGGCAGCCGGCATCCAACGTAATATTGCGCGCCGCAAAGAGCGGATCATTGGCCGGGAAAATGCGGAAACGCATGTTCAGCGTAGCCGGGTAGGTAAACGTGCCTCCGCTAATACTTGATTGTGGCGTATCGAACGTAACCGTAAACGTTCCCGTATTCAGCAGCTGCGCAAACAACAACTCGGAAACACTACCGACGCCATCAGACACATTGTCGGCGAAATCTTCATCTGCGTTGTAATCGGCCCAGCCCAGGACGCAGCCAGACCCACCGCTGACCGTGACCTGCACTTCACCCGTGCCATCTCCCCAGGAGCCGGCGCCGGTCAGGAAGTTAATGCCATCTTCGTCATTGATGGGATTGTCGTTGTCGTCGCCAACGGTGGTGGGGCTTTCCTGCCCATCATTGTCGGCATCCCACTCAGTCCCCAGGAAGAGGCCGGTGTTGGGGTGGCGAGGGCCATCGTCGCCAAAGACGGTATTGTTGTACGTGACCGGCAGATCGCCAAAGTCCATGGGCGCGGATAGGGTGATGCCAAAGTCAATGGTCTGGTTGGTGTTGGAATCACGACGGCCGTTGTCGTTAATGTTCCGGTCAAACGTCGGCTCTTGCTGCCGGGTCAATGTTACGCTGGTCAGCACGACAATGCCGTTGCCCGCTGCATCGCCGCCATCTGTGCCGTTGTTGTCATCCTCGGCGATGGTGACCGCCGGAT
This sequence comes from Anaerolineae bacterium, assembly GCA_019637635.1. Classification (GTDB taxonomy): domain Bacteria; phylum Chloroflexota; class Anaerolineae; order Promineifilales; family Promineifilaceae; genus CAADGU01. The sequence continues at coordinate 5,180 of JAHBVI010000232.1, read as the reverse complement.
CAACGACGGCCGTGCTGCTGCGCGTCTGATGCAGCGGTAGGCCGGGGGCAAACTGCGTGGTCGGAATGTGAACGAAGTAATCACGCGGTATGAGGTCGCAGAAGCTGTAGGAACCGTTTCGCCCACCCACCATACTCGTTGTTTGAAAATCCACGAACGTATCATCCACGCCAGGTTCAAAGATGCCATCGCCGTCATCCAGATAGAGTTCCACCCGGATACCGTTGATGCCGTATTCCGCGCCGTTGAGCGTGCCGCTGTCGTCGGCGTCATACCAGACCTGGTCGCCAATGCACACCGGTTCATAAGCCGCCAGGTCAACCGTCAGGTTATGGCTGTTGTCGGGGGTATTGGGGTCGGTACGGCCGTCGTTGAGCGGTTCGGTGGTAATGGCCAGTGTCACCAGATTGGTACTCAGGCCACCGTCGCAGGCGCCGGCCGTCACCTCCGCCGCACTGTTATCATTGTTCTGGTTGTCGTCCGGGTTCGGGTCGGTGAGTAAAGTGGCAAACTTATATTCCAACGGGCCGCCAGAGGTGAAGTTTGACGCCGGGATATGGACGTAATACTGCCCACCGGGTAAACCAGTAAACAGGTAGTTACCGTTTGCGTCCGTCGTCACCTGGGCAATATAGGATGTACCATCACAGATGGTGGCCGCGGCGTACAACTGCACCGTCACGCCGGAAATGAGGAGTTCATGCGTGGGGGCATAAATGCCCATGTCCAACGTCATGTTACTTTGCCCGGCGGGCAACGCCCCCGTTGATGGAGTTTGGCCGCTGGTGGGGTCGGCGTCGGAATCGGCGCCATCGTCGCCGCCCTGATCGGGCAGCGTCACCACGTAACCGGTGGGAATGGTGGTCAGATCAAAACAGACGAAGTAATCGCCAGGGTTGAGACCAGCAAACAGGTAATTACCCTGATTGTTGGTCGTGGTGGTATCGTCCGGTGTGTCGGCGCAATCTGTATTAGTGGCCGGATGCAGGTCTACGGCCACGCCAGGGACACCCATTTCGCCGGGGTCTTGCACGCCGTTGCGGTTGTCGTCATACCAGACGCGGTCGCCGACACTGACCGAGCCGGGGTCTGTCTGGCGAATGCCCATGTCCAGCGTCAGGTCAGAACCATTGACGGGGATGATGCCGGTCACGGCCGTTGCCCCCGTCGTTGGGTCCGCATCCGAATCAATGGTATCGTCGCCGCCCACATTTTGGCTCGTCACTTCGAAACCGCCGGGAAGGTTGTTTACATCGAAACATACAAAGTAACTGCTGGAAGGCAGGCCGCTGAAAAGATACGAGCCATCGCCGCCGGTCGTGGTCACAACCAAAGGCGTATCTGCGCAATCGGTATCTGCGGCGCTGTGCAGCGCTACGCCGATGCCGGGCACACCACCTTCGCCCGCGTCTTGCAGGCCATTGCCGTTGTCGTCATACCACACCCGATCGCCGACACTGACGTTACCGGCGCTGACGATGCCCATGTCCAGGGTATAGTCAAACTGCCCGGTGGTCAGCGGGCCGGTGGGTGGCGTCTGGCCGTTGGCATCGGCGTCGCTGTCCACGCTGTCATCCAGTTGGTTATTGGCCGCCGTGAGGCTATAACCGGCCGGGATGGTGGTCAGGTCAAAACAGACAAAGTAATTGCCATCTGCCAGCCCGGTGAACAGGTACAGGCCATTTTCATCGGTGGTCTGGCTGGCTACCGGGGTATCCGTGCAAATCTGGCCCAGGGTGAACAGGCGCACCGTAACGCCGGGTACGCCGGGTTCGTTGGGGTCTTGACGGCCGTTTGCATTCAAGTCATACCACACCTTATCTCCCACAGTAACCAAACCGGCCGTGTTGACAATACCCATATCGCGGGTCAGGTTTTGCTGCCCGGCGGCCAACGGGCCGGTATTTCCGGTGCGCCCGGTAGCATCCGCCGCATTGTCGCCACCGGCAACGGTGACAACAAAACCGGCGGGCAAATCAGCCAGCGTAAAACAGACAAAGTAATTCCCGGGGGGTAGATCGGTGAAGAGGTAACGGCCGTCTGGCCCCGTAGTCGTCGTCGCCAGCGGCAGCGTGGCGCAGTCAGCGTCCGTGCTGCGGTGTAGGGCCACGCCCACGCCGTTCACACCCGGTTCGCCGGCGTTTTGCACCCCATTCCCATTCAGGTCATACCAAACAAAATCCCCCACCTGCACCGGCCCATCATAAAAGCCATCACGATCCTGATCATCCCAGACAAAATCACCCAGGCTCACCAACGGCGCAAAACCGAAGTCAAAGGCGTGGTTATTTTCGCCGGGGCCGCCGGTGATGAAATCAATCGCCACATATCCACCCAGTCGCGGCTGTCCATCAGAGTCACGAATCTCGCCAAAAGCGGTGCTGTCCGCCTGCGGCGGCGAAACGGACATGCCATTCAATGTCCCCTGGGCCAGATTGATACGCAGTTGGTACCCAACGCGGTATTGCAGGCTAGTGAAGTAATAGAGGCCGTTGGCGTTGGTGGTGGCTGTAGCTACCACCGCACCCGTGCTGTCTACCAGAGCAACTTCCACACCGGCAATGGGGGGTTCGCCGGGGTCCTGGATGCCATTGCCGTTGTCATCTTGCCACACCCGGTTACCCACTTCGAGGGGGGCAGGCGCCGTCAGCAGTTCCACGTCGCCAATCCCGGCGACTTTGCCAAATGTGGCCGGTTGGCCACCTTCATCTGGGCCGATCAATTCATAACCGCGCGGGCGGGCGCCATTTGAGTTAGTAAACCAGGCTACGCCGCCAGAACGCCAGCGGTTGGTGTTTACGGGGTCAAACACGGCCGTTATGATTTCATTGCTGCCAAACTTATGCGCCAGGCTGCCGGCGATGGTTTCCTGGTGCGTACCGCTGCCAACGTCAGTGCTAATGTTATACATGTCCTGCCAGTAATATTCGCCGCCGCCCGGCCCCTGGTTATTACCGGCGCCACTGGTTGGCGTGCCACCAGGGCAGGCCGCGTTGTTTTCCAAGACAAACGTACCGGCATTATTACATACCCGGATCAAATCCCCGCCCATGGCGCCTTCGTAGGTGTCGGTGTCGGTGAGGATGGTGCTGTAATTTTCATTGCCGCCCTGGTGGCCGAAACGGTCGGTGAAACCCAACAGCATAGAGCCGTCTATATCAAACGCAATATCGGTCAGCATAGGTTGGGGATACATCACCTGGCCCCACGGCCCCTGGCCAGGAGGAGGCATCAGAGGGGGGCCAATGTCCGTCCATTGGTCAATCCAGGGCAGCCAGGCAGCGCTTGGAGAGAGGAGGCCGTTGGTACTGATGTAACCACGCGGGTAATTTAAGGACATGGAGAAAACAGTGGTGAAAGTGCCGGGGGGCGCTTCGTCGGCGTCTATAACCAAAACATGGGCTGCCAGATCCGCAATGGCTTGTGACGTTTCGGCCGAACAGACAACACCCACGTAGACCTTCCCATCATAGGTATCCACTGCCCAGGGGCGGTAATCGCCGTTAGAACAACCAGGGTTAGGAATGGGGTAAGCCTTGACATCACTGGCAGTGGGGGTGGTGGGTGAATAACCAATATGGATGGAATAGAGGGTGCGGTCAAACAAGTTGACCAGCCACAAGGTCTGGTCATCTTCGGACATATCCATATCGCCAATGGAAACCTTGCCCACAGCATCAAAGGCATCGGGATCATGGGTTGGCGCATTGGCAACTGCACCTAGCGTTCGGGGAATCGTTGGGCCTGTATTGATGCCAATTGTATTAACATCAATGAACTGTGTAACCGTATTGGGCAGTTCTAACTTGTAAATACCGCCAGGGCCGAGCGGCCCAAATCCGACGTGGCGCTTCATCATGGCGGCGGTGAAAAAGGTTTGTGTCAGGGAGTGCGGGGCTGTCCCCCAAACAGAGCCTACCTGGCTGGCAAGGGCCACTACATCTGGCGGGGTAACAGCCCCACTGGCGTCATACGGGTAAGAGACAAAGGCTTTCGACTGGCCGGCCGTTCCCCCTGCCAGCGGATCCCCGTTCACAAAGACGCTGGAAACAACGGTGGGTACAGGCTGGCTGTACTGCGCCGGGTTGTTGAAGCCCACGTTCACATTGGGCACGTTGCCGCCGGAAATATCAACAAACTGGACGGTGGTGCCGCCGGCCGCGCCAGGGCGCAAAAAGTCCAGGCTGCCATTGGTGGGCAGGGTGAACTCGACGCGGGCGGCGTTGCCGGTGAGCAACGGCAGGGCATAAGACCCATTCAAGGCGGTAGTGGTTGTTACTGAGACATTGTTTTCATTCACGGCCGTGACCACCACACCACCTATACCCGGTTCATACGTGTCCTGCACCCCATTCGCGTTGTAATCGCGGAAAGCGATGCCACTGATGACGCCATCGGCGTGGACGGCCGTTGTGCCTGGCTGAAACAATAAAAAGGCAGCCAACATCAGCAAACTACCGATCCAACCAGTCTGACGGATTATGCTTTTTCGACTCATGCAATTATTCTCCTGGGATTCTTCTGGGGAAGGCCATAAATGAAGTAAATTAATCCCCTCTCTGCGAGTTGTAGTTATTTATGATTTAGGTCAAGGACAATGAGGAGTATAGCATAAAAGGTGCGTGAAAAAGGGTTATATTTTGGTTAAGAGCCAGAGAGGAGGCAGATATTAACACCTGAAACCTCTGGACTACGCCTGTCACTCTGTGGTGATACGCAGCAGCGCCCAGGTGTCATCTCCGGGCTGATATTGGAAGGTGTAGACATCTTTTTGGAGGCGGCTGGTTGCCTGCAAACTGTAGTTGAATTCAATCGCTTTCACGATCATGCTGCTATCCGGCATGAATTGGATGCGTTGGGCGATGTTGGTACTGCCGCCGGGTTGGGCCGCCAGGGAAAATTCCAGGCGCGGTTCGCCGGTGAAACGGCCGTCGCCATCCAGCGCTACCGAATATACCTCTGGCGTCCGCCCTGCCCCATAGTACAGCCGCCGTCCCTGCGCGGCGCGGAAAATGCCCACACCTAAGGCATCCACATTTTCCAACCGTGACAAAATTTCGCCGTTGTCCGGGTTGATCTGGTAAATGACGCCTACTTCATCTTGCGGGGTGGAACCGGCAATGGAGGCGGCATAGAGGCTGCCGGTGTCACAATCATACGCCAGCCCCACCACGCCATAC
>JAHBVI010000231.1 GCA_019637635.1 Anaerolineae bacterium | reverse complement strand
TTACTAACTGGAAAACGATGAAAAAAACCGTCACTGGTATGGCTGTACCAGTGACGGTCTTACACCGGGGTTAGTGGTGTACTCAATTCACATGTCATTATAGACTGATTTCTGCCCTCCACCAACTCCCCCGGTTTGCCTCATGCAGTCCAGATTTGCCTTTGTGGGCGCAACGGCCGTTGCACGCTTCTTATAGTCATGCTTGTTTATAGGTAGTCGGAGGGATGAGATGGGGATAACAGCAAATGGCACAATCCGGGTAGTGATCATTGACGACCAGGAAGTAGTGCGCATCGGGGTGCGAGCTGCCCTCGAAAATGACGGACAGATTGAAATTGTCGGTGAAGGGATGACACCAGCCGAGGCACTCCAACTAACCCGCCAACATCAGCCAGATGTGGTGCTGCTGGGCCTCAATACAATCACCGGCGAAAAATCATCGAGCGTCATTTTGTCCGCTTGCGATACCATCCGCGGCCTGGTGCAGACCTGCCAGACCAACATCCTTGTCCTGGGCCGGTATGCCCATAAGGTATTGGTGCGGGCCCTGATACACGCCGGCGCCAGCGGTTTCATGCTCAAGGACGAAGCCATGAATTCCTGTGCCACATTAGCACAGGCGATTGTGGACATTGCCAGAAAACGGAAGTTGCTCTTAAGCCCCACACTTTATGAGAAACTATATCCCGATAGTCTGGCAATGGAGGAGACGCCCCTGCTGACAGGACGGCGCATAGCGTACATGCAAGCGATAGCCGACAACCCGCATCTGACTATCGCCCAGGTAGCGGACTTGTTGGGTATTGCCGAATCTACCCTGCGCAATAACTTGAGCACTGTTTTTCGGGCATTGGATACACCTGGCCTCAACGGGGCGCTGGTTGAATGTTTGCGGATGGGGCTGGTGCAAATCAACAACTACTGATATGACAGATCCTCTTGTGCATGGAATTGCCTTGCTAGGACAGCGCGTCCATACGAGTACGAAGCCATTCCCGGTGCGGTCGGCGACTTTGTCAAACCGCCTGGTTATTCTAGGTGGGTGACGAAACGGCCGTCCCCTACACCCCGCCACACCTGATGCGACGCCACCCCAGCGAAAAAAATGTCTACAATACCATCGCCGGTTACATCACCCACAGCAATAGCTTCGTCACGGCCGTAACGAATATGCTGCCCACGCTGGAACTGCCCCATCCCATCGTTCAGCCAGACGCGGATGCTGGTATTACCCTCGGCCAAAATATCCAGGTTACCATCACCATCCAGGTCGGCCAGGAAAATGGCGCGGGTGAAGCCATTGCCAAAACGATGGACCATTGTAAAGTGGCCCAGCCCATCATTGAGCCAGATTTCATCAGCGCCTTCCCGACCGACAATGGCATCGGGAAATCCATCGCCATTAACGTCGCCCAGGGCCACGGCAAATCCGCCGGCTGTGCCGAGTGTCTGGCTGTTGTCTGTGATGGCAAAATCACCACTCTGCCCTGCGGCCTGGCCGCCGTCATGGAAACGGCCGTGACCACCATTCCACCAGACGATGTAGGGCCAGTTGTTTCCATGCACCACAAACACATCCAGATAGCCGTCGCCATTCAAATCGGCCAGAGCAGCGGCCTGGCTGCGGGCCGGGCCTAATCGCTGCTGGCTGCTCGTGAGTAGCCCATCCCCCCGATTGAACCAGACCTGGCCGCCCGGGCAGCAGCCGCTGACAAAAGCATCCAGACGGCCGTCGCCATCCAGGTCGCCCAGCGCCACACCTCTGCTACTGTAGCCCGCATTCTGGGGGGCCACGCCAAAGGGAACAAGCGTACCGCTGTCATCATTCAGCACCCGCGCCAACCCACCAAACGTGTAGGCGATGGCCACATCCATGCGCCCATTGCCGGTCAGGTCGCCAACCGCCGCCGCCTGGGCATAGCCTGTTGCCGGCCACAGGTCGCTGGCGGCAAAACGGCCGTCGCCTTCATTGAGCAGCAGGCGATCCGGCGGGTCATCGCGCTCCCGGCGGTTGAGGATGATCAGGGCGTCCAGACGGCCGTCGCCGTCAAAATCGGCCAGGGCCACCTGGTTGACCACGCGGCGGTTCTCAGACGTGCGCATGGCGCTCAGACCGGCCAGATAAATAACCAGCGGTAGCAGGGGCAGCAGGCAGGCCAGGCCGAAAATGAGTTTGCGCCAGGGAATGGCGTGCCCGGCCACCAATGCCATGACGCCGCCGCCGGGCTGGGCCGCCAGCAACGGTCGTGCCCGCCGGGCATAGACCTGCTGGCGGATGCCGCTAACCAGCAAGCCACATAATTCACGCAGGAAAAAGCGGAGGAGGGGGAGACGGCCGTGAGTGGACGCCGCATTGAGCTGCTCCTGGAACAACGCCGCCATTTCATCCGCAAATTCCTGCCGGAACGGAGCCGGAAAGATGCGCAAAACGCTGCGATAGATCCAGGTGAGTTTCTCGTATTTGTTCATAGGTTGGATGGCCGCTCTGCCAGAGCGTCGCTCTCTTTCAGATCACCATGCTGAGGAGTGTCGCCTTCCCAAAACGCCAACAACTCCAACAGCAGCATACTGAGCGCCAGGCACAAGTAAAACCAGGGCCCCCATAAAGCCCAATGCAGCCTGGAAAAGGAGGGCAGGCTCAAAAATAAGCCGGTACTCACCGCCGCCACACCCAACAAGGTCATATGAACAATCTGCCCGCGCCGGTTTTCTGGCCGCCACATGACAAACAGGGTGCTGGGAAAAGGTAGTAGGATGAGCAGTGGCAAAAAACCAGACAGAATCATCGGCCACCCTGTATCCCTGGATGAAACGAGTAACTCTCTTGCTACGTTAAAAAGTCCGCCAAAGGCAAAGGGCACAATCCACAGCCCCGATCCAGGCAGGCCACAGAAATCATCATCCAGCCGGATGCCGGACGAGCAAGGATAAGCTGGCGGCACGTGAACTCTGTCAAAATACCAGGGGCCGCTCAGAGCCACCAGCAGCAGCACCAGGAAAATGATGCGCCAACCAGTTTTATACTCGTTAATCTCCGTCATACGCCTGCTCCTGCACGTGCTGGTCAGTTACCGGTAACTGGTGTGTGGTTCGGCGGAGAAACGGCCGTCGCCCACCCCGCGCCATACCTGATACGACTCAACGCCAGCCACCAAAATGTCATCAATTCCATCGCCGGTCACATCGCCCAGAGCGATAGCTTCATACCGGCCGTAGCTGATTTTCTGCCCCTGGCTGAATCGGCCATTGCCGTCATTCAGCCACACCTGGGCACTCGTTTCCCCGCCTACCACCAGGTCCAAATCGCCATCACCGTCCAGGTCGGCCAGGTACACAGACCAGGTAAGCCCGCTGCCCAATCGCTGCCCCAGCCTGAAGTTGCCCTGCCCGTCATTGAGCCACACCTCGTCTGCGCCGTTATTGCCCACCACCGCATCCAGAAAACCGTCGCCGTTTATATCGCCCAGGGAGACGGCCATGCTTTCCATTTGCCCCAACTGTTGGCCGCTGTCGCTGAACCGCCCCTGGCCGTCATTAAACCAGACGGTATTGGGGCTGTTGAAGGTGTAGATATGCTCCCCAAAGATGCCCCAGGAGGCAGCCCGCTGCCACTGCCTGAATCTGGTGATAGCGGGCAAGGAACTGTCCAAATCGTGAATCGTGCGGCCGTTGGCTAAAAAAGCATCTATGCTGCCATCGCCGTTTAAGTCACCCAAAGCCACCGCGTTGCTGCCGGTCTGCCCGATTTGCTGTCCGCTGGGCCGCAGACGGCCGTTGCCGTCGTTTAGCCAGACTTCGCTGTAAGCAGGATAACGCCGCCCCTGGGCAATCCAGCCGCAGCAGCCGGTGGTAAAGGCATCCAGACGGCCGTCCCCATCCAGATCGGCCAGCGCCACATTGAAGTGGGACGAACGATGCACAAAGTCGCCAGGGTCATAGATGGTAGTAGTAAAGACGCCGCGGCCATCGTTTTGATAATACATCAAGCCACTGTAACTGCCGGAGAGAACATCCATATGTCCATCGTCATTGATGTCGCCGACGGCTGCGGCAAAACTGCGCCACTCGCCCAATTCCTGGCCGCTGTCAGCAAAACGGCCGTCACCCACATTCAACAGCACCCGGTCCGCGCGCCAGTAGCCGTCGCCAATCGAGCCAACCGATAAAAAAGCATCCAGACGGCCGTCGCCATTCACATCACCCAGGGCCACGTGGCGCACATCATACGTGTCGTCCAGCATCACATACCAGAGATGGCGGCCAGCCTGAAGCGTTAACAAGGCAGCCAGGAGCAGCAGCGCCAGAAAAAGATAAGCAACCAGGCGACGTGGCTGCCAATCACGTCTGGGCAGGGTGACGCCGCCACCAGCAGAAACTGCCAGCAACGGCCGTGACCGCCAGGCATACACCCGCTGGCGGATGCCTCCCGCCAGCAACCCAACCAGTTCACCCAGTAGAAAGGTAAGGAGAGACAAACGGCCGTTGGCCATCGCCCACTCCAGCCGTTCCTGAAACAGCGTCGCCATCTCTGCCGCAAACTCTTGCCGAAAGGGGGGCGAATAGGCGCACAGCAACCACCGGTACAGGGAAGTAACAAAGTGAACAAGGTTGTATTTCATGGTTTCTCTCGGTAATCCGTGCGTGGGTCGGCTGTAAAACGGCCGTCCCCCACCCCGCGCCATACCTGATACGACTCGACACCAGCGACAAAAATGTCATCAATCCCATCGCCAGTCACATCACCCAGGGCGATGGCTTCATATTGGTCATAGCTAATTTCCTGGCCCCGGCGAAACTGGCCGTTGCCGTCGTTGAGCCACACCTGGGCGCTCGTTTCCCCGCCTAACACCAAATCCAGGTCGCCGTCACCGTCCAGGTCGGCCAAGAAGAGAGAGCGGGTCAGACCGTTGCCCAACCGCTGCCCGCTGTCATGGAAGTTGCCCTGCCCATCGTTGAGCCAGATTTCATCCGGGCCACGATTGCCGACCACCGCATCCAGAAAACCATTGCCATTTACATCACCCAGGGTGACGGCCGTGCTTTCCATCTGCCCCAACCGCTGCCCACTATCGCTAAAATTCCCCTGCCCGTCGTTAAACCAGATAGTGTTGGGCACGCCGCGCTGAGCATTGCCTGAAGCGCCCATACTGCTGCTGTTAGCCAGAAAAGCGTCGGGGAATCCATCTCCGTTCAAGTCCCCCAGGGCCACTGCCTGGCTTCCTAGCTGACCAAGAGATTGTCCTGTGGTCGAAAAAGCACCCCCGCCATTCCCCAACCATGCCTGGCTGGTAGGATGGAATAGTTGCTGCATACCGCCATTACCGGGGATACCGCCGCCACAACAACCGGCTCCAAAAACGTCAAGATGGCCATCGTGGTTGAGATCGGACAACGCGATATGAAGGCGGTAAATTCCATCCTGCACGTTCCCCACGGAATGGTGACCGCGAAAGGTACCGCTGCCATAATTCCGGTACACTTTCACGCCATGCCAGCCGACGATGATGTCCGGCAAACCATCCCCGTCCACGTCACCCAACTCCGCTGAAAAGCTGGGGGCTTCGCCAAAATCCTGCCCACTGTCCCGGAAACGGCCGTCCCCCTCGTTCAGCAACAGGTAATCAGGATGAACGTAGGGTTCACCGTCGGGCGCGATAGCCAGATAGGCATCCAGATAGCCATCCCCATTTAAATCACCCAGGGCTATTTCCTGCACACGCGGCGGCCGGTCAAATGAAAAGAAGAAAAGTAAATAAACCCAATAGACCAGGAACAACAGTACAAATAAACCGGTCAGGACAAAGAAAATGCGCAACAGGGTGGATACCCGTGGCCGCGTGGTGAGCAGCCAGCCCCCGGTCCCACTCAACCCAAACCAGTTGATCCCTGCATTCTCACGCATCACGCCTCACTCCCCAGGCAGTGGCAGGTAATATAGCCCGCCGTAATCCTTCGCCGCCACCAGCGCCGAACCATCGGGGGAAGGCAGGAGCCAGGGCGAAAAACCATCACCAACCAGATCCCAATACGCCACCATTTCCCCATCCGGCAGCGAAACCAGCGACACACCATGCGCCGAAGCCACTGCCAGGTGCGCGGTGTGTGGCAGGTAGCGCAGGCTCAAATGGGGATATTCACGCGGCGTATGGCCGCTAATGAACAGGCGTGGCTGTGTGGCTTCCGGCTGTGTGGCCCACACCAGGTCATATTCATCCCGG
>JAHBVI010000230.1 GCA_019637635.1 Anaerolineae bacterium | reverse complement strand
ACGCCGCCGTTATCCCCAGCCCGGATGAGGAAGCGGGCGAAGTGCCCAAGGCGTACATCGTCCTTAAACCGGGGCAGGAGGTGAGCGCGGAAGCGATTATGGATTGGGTGGCGGAACGGGTTTCGCCGCAAAAGAAAATCCGCCGTGTGCAGTTCACCGACCAGGTACCCAAATCCCTCTCCGGCAAAATCCTGCGCCGCGTGCTGGTAGACCAGGAACGGGCAGCAGCAAATTAGTTTGTAGTAGGCGATTTATCGCCATAAAAATGAGGCGATAAATCGCCTACTACGAACATGAACCCAATATACATGACCTCCATCCCCCCTCACTTCCAAATCCCGTTCCGGCCATTGGCAAACCCGGAGACAATCGTCGTTTCGGGCAATGCTCGCTTTACGCTGTTGACCTCGCGGTTGATCCGGTTGGAGTATGCGGCGGACGGCCGTTTCCAAGACGCCCCCTCCCAACTTGTTTGGTTCCGCGAACAGCCAGTACCGGAATTCAGTGTGGAGGAACGGGACAGCCGTGTCCACATCCACACCACCCATCTGCACCTCAGCTACCAGAGCGGACGGCCGTTTACGGCCGAATCCTTGAGCATTACGCTGCTGGACAGTAACGTCACTTGGCACGCCGAAGATGAAGATAGTGGGAATCTGCGCGGTACGTACCGCACATTGGACACCATCAGCGGCAGTGTGCCGCTGGAACCGGGTCTGCTCTCCCGCAATGGCTGGACGGTGGTGGATGATTCACACACGCTGATTTTTCGGGAGGATGGCTGGCTGGAAGCCCGCTCCACAGAAGGGATAGATTGGTATTTTTTGGGCTACGGCCGTGACTACACCGCCTGTCTGCAAGAATATGCCCACCTCACCGGGGCCACGCCGCTGTTGCCCCGTTGGGCGCTGGGCAACTGGTGGAGCCGCTATTGGGCCTACAGCCAGCACGAACTGACTCGCCTGATGGAAGAGTTCCGCCGCGCCCACATTCCGCTCTCCGTCTGCATTGTGGACATGGATTGGCACCTGACGGACGTGGGCGAGTACAACGGCTGGACGGGCTACACCTGGAACCGCGACCTCTTCCCCGAACCGGACGCCTTCATCGGCTGGCTGCATGAATTGGGGTTGAAAACGGCGCTCAACCTGCACCCGGCGTTGGGCATACGGCCGTATGAAGAACAATACCCCGCCCTGGCCGAACGACTGGGCATTACCACCGGCGAAACCATCCCCTTCAACATCGCTGATCCCGCCTTTGCCAACGCCTACTTTGAACTGCTGCACCACCCGTATGAAAAGCTGGGCGTGGATTTCTGGTGGATGGATTGGCAGCAGGGTACCCTCAGCGATTTGCCCGGTTTAGATCCGCTCTGGTGGCTGAACCATCTGCATTTTTATGATTTGGGGCGGGATGGCAAACGGCCGTTCATCTTCTCCCGCTGGGGTGGCCTGGGCAACCATCGCTATCCCATCGGCTTCTCCGGCGACACCTGGGTCACGTGGGAGTCGCTGGCCTTCCAGCCCTATTTCACCGCCACCGCCGCCAACGTCGGCTACGGCTGGTGGAGCCACGATATTGGCGGCCATATGTTTGGCGTGGAGGACAGCGAACTGTATGCCCGCTGGGTGCAGTTTGGCCTGTTTAGCCCCATCCTGCGGCTGCACAGCACCAAAAACCCGTTCCACGAACGCCGTCCCCACGCCTACGATGCCGAGACATATCGCGTCACCAAAGAAGCAATGCAACTGCGCCACGCCTTCATTCCTTACCTTTACACGCAATCCTGGCGCAACCACACGGAACACATCCTACCCATTCGCCCGCTCTATCACGATTACCCAGATAGTGAAGCCGCCTACCACTGCCCGCAGCAGTATACCTTTGGCAGCGAACTGCTCGTTGCCCCCTATGTGGAACCGGCCGACCCGGATACGCGCCTGAGCCGCCAGGTGGTCTGGCTGCCGCCCGGCGGCTGGTATCACTTTTTCAGTGGCGAATATCTGCCGGGGGATGGCTTGTATGCGCAGTACGGCCGTCTGGATGACATCCCCGTTTTTGCCAGAGCGGGCGCAATCGTACCCTTGGGGCCGCAGGTGGGTTGGGGCAATGTGGGTGTTCCGACAGAACTGGACGTGCATATTTTTGCCGGGGCGGATGGCCGTTTCACGCTCTACGAAGATGACGGCGAAACCACCGCTTACCAGTCCGGCGACTATAGTTTGCTGGCCTTTGCACAACTATGGCGCAAACGGGAATTAGAACTGACCATTGCCCCCATGACCGACCACACCAGCCACCACCCGGCGGTGCGCACCATTCGCCTGCATGTGCATGGCGTCCGGTATCCACTCTATGTCTCCGTGATGCTGGCCGACACGCCGTTGTCCTGCCATTTGCGGTATGACGGCCGTACCGAAACCATCCATCTCAGCGGCGTCAACCTGCCCAAAGAGGCCACCCTCATTGTCACCATTGGCACGGACGAAGAGAGCCTGCTCGCCCACCGCGACCGCACGCCGGAAAAAGTGAACGCCATGCTGCACGCTTTCAAGTTGGAGAGCCAGGTGAAAATGGGTATTTCCCAACAACTGGAAACTTTTCTGGCCGACCCCACCATTTTGAACAGGTTTGCGCCCTTGCTCAAACCATCCCAGGCGCGGGCGCTGTTAGAGGTGACGCAGCAGGCGGGGGTACATCATGTGCGGAACACGGCCGTGCCCGACCTACTGCTCCTCTGGAATAGCCACCAAAACCCGGCATTTCAATACCGGTTAAATGAATACAACAGCCACCGTTTTGAAATTGAAAAGCGGTTTGGCGCCCAATCTGGTATTTTGCCTCAGTTTCAGGCGTTGACCCCGGAACATGCGTGGCAAATGACGGTAGATTATGCGGGGGTGACGGCCGTGAACATAGGGCGTGGAGGCTTTAGCCATAACGGTTACGGCTAAAGCCTCCACGCCGCACGATTTTTTATCGGCGTGCGGCCAACGGCTGGCGCTGGTAGCCCTGGGCATCAAAGTTAGCCGGGTCAAGCCACGTTTCAAACGCCTGTTTAGTGGCCGGCCATTCGTGGTCGGTAATCGAGAACCAGGCGGAGTCCCGATTGCGCCCCTTGTAAATAATTGCCTGCCGGAAAATCCCCTCAAACGTAAAGCCCAGCCGCAGTGCTGCCCGGCGCGACGCCTCGTTCAGCGCGTCACATTTCCACTCGTAACGACGGTAGCCCAGTTCGTCAAAAGCGCGGCGCATCATCAGGTACATCGCTTCGGTAGCCACAATGGTCTTTTGCAAACAGGGCGCGTAGTTGATATGCCCCACCTCCATCACGCCATGCGCAGGGGTAATGCGCAGGTAGCTGGCGACGCCTTCCGCCCGTCCCGTTGCCTGGTTGATAAGGGCATAAAACAGGGGATCCTCACTGCGACTGCTCGTTTCCAGATGCGCATAAAAGTCAGCGTAGGTCGCAAAAGGGCCATAGGAGAGATACGTCCAGAGACGGCCGTCCTTATCCTCACCATAAGCCTGATACAACTCTTCGGCGTGGCGTGCCGGGTCGAGCGGTTCCAGGTGGCAGGTGCGGCCGTGCATCACCGTTCGCGGCGGGTACGGCCGTGGCTGCCAACCTGCCACCGAAAGTCCAATGGGTTGTCCTAAATGGTTATGCGTGCTGTTAGTCATTGGTCATTTGTCCTTTGTCATTGATTGAGTAATTGGGTAATTGGGCAATTGAGAGATTAGGAGATGGACAATCCCCCTCACCCCCTCAAGTATACCCATTTTTGGCATCTCTCTCACTGTTGGTATAATTGCTGGTTTACCGGGGATGTGGCGGAACTGGCAGACGCGCATGACTTAGAATCATGTGCCGCAAGGCGTGTGGGTTCAAGTCCCTCCATCCCCACTGACGTTTAAGAAAGCAAAAGCGTTGCCGGCGCAACGCTTTTTTGCTGTAACAGCAAGCATTGGCTGTGGCCGGTCTCCAGACCGCGCCATGTTGTGGCCCGGTAGGGCCACCGGCCACGACGAGAATTTCACATTGAATGAGGTAAACCTGTGACTCTAATAATTCATACCGAAGAAGATGACCGCCGTCAGTTAAAAATGACGATTGAAGTGCCCGAAGAGCGGATTGAAAAACAGATGCGGGAAACGGCCCGCAAGCTGGCTAAAGACATCAACCTGCCCGGATTTCGCCGGGGCAAAGCGCCCTATTCGGTGGTGGTAAACCGTATCGGCCGTGACACCCTGCGCGCCGAAGCGATAGACGATATGCTCCAATCTATTTTTGAAGAAGCGCTGGACGAAGTGAAACCAGACATTTACGCTCAGGCCCAGTTTGACGACATGGAAATGGAGCCACTCGTCTTGAAGTTTACCATTCCGCTGACGCCAGCAGTCACACTGGGCGATTACCGCAGTCTGCGCAAAGAGATTGAGCCGGTTAACATCAGCGATGAAGCCGTCGCGCAGGCGCTCAAGCAGATTCGTGCCCGGTATCAGGAATTGGAAGAGGTAGATCGGCCGGCGGCTGAAGGGGATATGATTGTCATTAGTGGGCGCGGCGAACTCATCGTGGAAGTGGATGAAGATGAGGACGAAGACGAAGGGGGCATGGAGGCCGAAGAGATGGACACGGCCGTGCCCCACCCCCCCACCGCTGCCGCCGAAACAGATGAGCATCAAGAAATCGGCGACGATGAGTTCGACGAAGACGAATATGAGGACGAGGATTTCGACGAAGACGAATACGAGGACGAGGATGATGACGATGATGTCCTTTTCGATTCATCCCGGCTAGAAATTCCCCTGGATAACGCCGAGATTTTCCCCGGTACCCCCTTCGTAGAAAACCTGGTGGGTTTGAGCGTGGGCGAAAGTAAAGATTTTACTTTTGTCTTCCCGGAAGATTATGAGCAGGAAGATATGGCCGGGAAGGAAGCGATGTTTAGCGTGGAAGTGCTGGAAGTAAAAAGCCGCCATCTGCCCGAACTGGACGATGAGCTGGCGCAAAAAGAAGGGCACGAAACGCTGGCCGAACTGGAAGAAACCACCCGCAATCGCCTACAGGAAATGGCCGAAAGCCAGGCCAATAGTGACCTGGTGGATAGCATGGTGCATGAAATGTTAGACATATCTACCCTGGTCTATCCGCCGGCAGCCGTGGAAATGGAAATTGACGGCCGTATCCAATCCTTCAAAAACCAGGTGACACGTTCCGGCTGGCAGTGGGACGATTACATGAAAATGAACGCCACTTCCGAACAGGCTATGCGAGAAGATTTCCGCGAAGCAGCCGAAGAAGCGGTACGTCACCAACTGGTGTTGCGCCAGTTTGTCCTCAATGAAAAACTAAAAATCAAAGATGAGGATGTTGAGGCTAAAATTGAGGAACGTGTCGCGGCCTTTAAGGATAATGATATGCTGATGAACAGTATGCGCGAATACTACAAGAATGGCTCTGGCTTCGACATGCTCAGCGGTGAGATTCTCATGGACAAAGTAACAGAACGGATGGTGGCTATTTACAACGGCTCTGCCCCCTCTTTGGAAGAACTGGAAGCAGAGGAAACGGCCGTTGCCGATGAACTGCCACCAGCCGATGAAACAACGGAGGCCACAGACCGGGCAGTCGCGGAAGAAACCGTTGAAGCCGTTGAATCTGAAACCGTAGAAGCCGAGCCAGAAACGGCCGTAGCCAATACGGATGCGGAATAACACAAATCTAACACGACCCGGCTACACTCCTCCAACATTATTCAGCCCAGATGGGCGGCAGCTTATACAGGCTGCCGCCCATCCTCAGGAGAACTTTCCATGATGAACCTTCCAACATCCCTGGTGCCTATGGTCATTGAAACCACCGGCCGTGGGGAACGCGCTTTTGATATTTTCTCACTGCTGCTGCGGGAACGCATTATCATTTTGGGTACCCCCATCAACGACCAGATCGCCAATCTGACCGTGGCCCAGATTCTATTTCTGGCCCGTGAGGACAACACCAAACCCATTCGCATGTACATCAATAGCCCTGGTGGGCATGTGTACGCCGGCATGGCCATCTACGACACCATGCGTCAGGTGGAGTGCCCGGTTTCAACCGTCGCGGTCGGTTTTACAGCCAGCTTTGGTACCGTGTTGCTGGCAGCGGGTACAAAGGGAATGCGTTATGCCCTGCCCCATGCCACCATCCATATGCACCAGCCTTTGGGCGGGGCGCAAGGGCAGGCCACCGATATTGAAATTCAGGCTAACGAAATTTTGCGCCTGCGCACCAGCATCAATGAGATTCTGGCGCACCATACCGGCCAAACCGTTACCCAAATTGCCGAGGATTTTGACCGCGACCGTTACATGACGGCCCAGGAAGCAATGCAGTATGGGCTGGTGGATGAAGTGCTGGCGCATCCAGAGCAGTAGAGATAAAGAGCCTGGGAGACTGCGAGATTGGCAGTTTTACAATCTCCCAGTCTCTTAATCTCCCAATCTCATCTCATACCAATGGCGTTCTGTTAACCACAGAGCGCCTTTTTTGTTTGACGGATAAGGCGGCACCGACGAAAATGGCGGCTATGATCAGCTTTGAAATTCCTCCCGACGTCTTGACCCAATTAGAACCGTATGACCACATTGCCCGCA
>JAHBVI010000023.1 GCA_019637635.1 Anaerolineae bacterium | reverse complement strand
TATAGGCCAATTTCAAACGGCCGTGCCGGTTCAGGCGACGGGCTGGCATTATTTATCTGTGCAATTTCACTCATCTTGTCATCCTGTTTTTGGGTATAGCCTGCTATCCTAGCCCGTTACCCGCACAAAAACAAGATGGCATGGCAGGTGGTCACTTGTCACTTGTCACTCGTCACTTGCCACCAATCTGACGACCATGTCAGGAACCATCCTCCACCGGCTGGTCTCCTGGCTGACATTCATTGTGCAAATACGCCCAGCCATTACACCGGCTGCCGTCCGGGAAGACACAATAGCCGCACTGCAATCCCGTCGGCTGCGATACCACTTCAAACGTGTAGCCCTGCGCTTCACAATAAATAGCTGCCGGGTTGCCCATATCGGGGTCGGTATTCGCCGCCAGGCCGGTTTTCACCACCCGCCCCCGCCCATCCACCAACGCCTGCCAGCAAAAACCGGTGGCCCCATGCCCCAATGCTACGTGATAGAGGGGTTCGGCCTTATTTTCCAGCAGATAAGAAATGGTCACAGTGCAGTTATCGCCCGTGGTAAAGCGATACAGCGCATAACCGGCAGGCGTCTGTTCGCCGCCGGTGCTGGTTTGCCAGATAGCTCCGGCCGGCGGCACACACTCATTCGCCCCCTGCCGCAAAAAACCCAGCACCGCATCACGCACCACCACCACTTCGGCCGGGGCGGTGATCGTTTCGGGGGTCACGGCCGTAACCTCCGGCTCAGCCACATTCCCCGCACACCCCATCAGCAGCCCCACCAACAAAACAACCAACGCCATCGCTAAGACATATCTCTTGTTCATAACCCTGCCTCTGTTTCGTAAACCGTAAACCGTAATCCGTCAACCGATTACGGCTCACGGATTACGGATTACGTCCCCTCCAATCGGTGCGCTTCCATATGCAAGGCCCGCACCAGGTGATTGCTGGCCCCGGCAAAAAACACCATGATCAACGTCGCCGGTTCCTGGCCCACACTGCAAAAACAGTGCGGTAAACTGGCCTGGAACAGCAAACTGCTGCCCGCCTCCAGCATAAAAAGGCGCTCGCCAATGTGATACTCCACCTGCCCAGACAGACAGTACACAAACTCCTCCCCCGCGTGGGTCACCGCCTGATCCAGATTGCCGGCGCCGGGCGCGATGGTGATTAGAAATGGCTCTAGCTGCTGCTGCCGCAGACCAATGCCCAAACTTTCCAGCACCACCCCATTGGCTTCAGAACGCAGACGAGCAGACGGCCGTGTAAACACCACCGCCTGATCCTGTTCATCCTCAAAAAAGCGGGTAATGGGTATCCCCAACGCCATCGCCAATTGGTGCAGCGAAGAGACCGTTGGCGACGTTTCGCCACGTTCAATCAGACTGATAGCATTCACCGACAGACCGCACTGCTCCGCCAGCGCCCGCAGCGATAAACCCTGCTCTTCCCGCAGCGCCCGTAAACGTTGCCCAACAAGAATCGTAGATTGTGTCATTGTCCACCTGCATCAACGGAACGTCCCTGTTCGCATCGTGAACGGGGACCAGCTTTACTGACACCATTGTACCATAATAATGTACACTTGTAAATTATAGTTGTACAACAGTTCGGACGCGGGAAGGATGATTTTCGGACGGCCGTGTCGTATTATTCCCGCATAAAGATTGGTTCAATCATAAAGATTGAACTAATCTGACATCACAGCACTAAGGAGAACACCATGCGTTTGAAATTTGTTTTATTGCTCATCCTGATGCTGGCTTTGATCACCAGCAGTTTACATCTGGCCAATGCCCATAACGGTCAGACTGTCCAGGCCACCATTGGCGATGGCACCGCCGCCAGTTGCCAGACCGAAGACGCGGCCAATGCCCTGGGCACGGCCGTCGCTGCCGGCGGCGTCATTGACTTCAACTGCGGCCCAGAAATGGTCACTATCGTCGTCAACACCAACACCACCGACCAGACGGTGGTTGTCAATGGCGACGGCCGTATCACCCTGGACGGCGAAAACCTGCGTCAGATTTTTTACGTCTATGGCGATGGCAACCTCACCCTGAACGACCTGGTGCTGATTGACGGCAACGCTGGCAGCGGCGGTGGATTAGCCATTGAAGCTCAGGCCACCGCCACCATCAACCGCAGCATGCTCATCAGCAATGAAGCCACTGGTGAGGGCGGCGCCATTCATAACCAGGGCATACTCAATCTGAATAACAGTTCGCTGGGCAGTAACATCGCCGGCAGCAGCGGCGGCGGCATTTACAACAATGGCGGCACGGTCAACATCAGCTCCAGCTACCTCATCAGCAACCAGACAGTCAACGGTGGGGGAATTATGAGCATGGGCGGTACAGTGACAGTGGAGATGTCCGCCCTGCGCAGCAACATCGCCACCGGTTGGGGCGGCGGCATTTACGCCAGCGGCGGCACAATTCAGTTGGTGAACAACACCTTTTCCAACAACCGGGCCGATCGTGGCGGTGGGTTGTATAAGACAGGCACGGCCGTACTCACCAACAACACCTTCAGCGAAAACCGGGCTGACAACGGCGGCGCGCTCTACAACGGCGGCGGCAGCGCCACCGTTAAAAATAATATCTTCGCCAACAGCCTGAACGAAGCCGGCGGCAGCCCCAGTCTGAATTGTGACGGCCCCTTCCTGGCCTCAGGCGGGCGCAACATCATCAGCGACAACTCCTGCGTGCCCAACCCCTCCATTGTGGGCGACCTGCACAGCACGGATCCGCTGCTGGGCATCTGGCAGGCGCAAGGCGGCCCGGCGCGCGCCTACGCCCTGCTGCCCGGCAGCCCGGCCATTGACTATGCGCTGGACTGCCCGGCGGTTGACCAGCGCGGCTGGCCCCGGCCATTGGGCGCCGCCTGTGATGTGGGTAGTATTGAATACGGGGGGGTTATCTATTTGCCACTGGTGGTGAAATAATACACAACAGCCTGAGGGTTTGAGAAACCCTCAGGCTCTTTCAGTCTTGTACTGCTGCGCCGCCAGGTAGAGTTCGGCGGCGATCTGGTCGTGCAGCCAGTCTGGGGCCAGCACCTTCACCTGCGCGCCCCAACTACGAATGAAGGGCTGCATTTCTTCCGGCTGGGCCACCTGTACTTTCAGCAGGCAGCCGCCGTTTTCCAGCCGTTCCAATTTTTGTGTGGGGTGCCACTGCCGCTCGTAAATGTGGGGCGTCACTTCTGGCGTGAATTGCAGCACCACCTCGGAAATGGTATCCCCGGCCATAATGCGCCAGCCGGACGCCAGGTGCGCTTCCAGATCAAACGTTTCCGGGATGGTGAATTTGCGTGGGGTAACAACGGCCGTTTCCAACCGATCCAGCTTAAAGGTGCGGATGTCATTAGCCCAATCATCATGGCCGATAACGTAGATGCCGGAGGGGGTTGGCTCCAGGGCATACGGGGCCAACAGCCGTTCACGCAGTTGGCCGCTGCGCGGCGACCGGTAGCCAATTCTAACCTTATAGCCGGTACCCCATCCTTCAGCCAGTGCTTCCATGACCGCAATTTGGCGCTGCCCCTCCTGGTTGGCCAGCACCCGGTCGGCGGCGCGTTTCAGGTGGGGGGTAAACGGCCGTGGCAGGGTCATTGCCAATTTACGCAGCGCCGTCATGGCGTGGGGGTTGCGTTCATCAATGGTGCGCGACAGCAGCAGCCCGGCCAGCATCAGGGCAATGGCCTCATGGAAAGTCAGGTTGACGGTGCTGATGTAGCTGGTGCGGTTAATCCCAAAACGGCCGTCTTTCTGCCACACCGGCACCCCCTGCTCACACAAAAACTCCACATCCCGGTACACCGTGCGCCGGTCAACGCCTACTTCTTCAGCCAGGTCAATCGCCCGCATCCCGTCCGGGTGCAGCACCAAAATCTCCTCAATCTGCCGTAAGCGCGACGTGCGCGAAGCCAATCGTGTCATCATTCATCAAGATCGGTTCAATCTTCCAGATTGAACCAATCTGCAATAGACCGCATGTTCTAATTTTTACGCCAAATTTTAGTTATTGTCAAGTAGTTGTTAGTTGTTCCCCACCCTACCCGGTGCTATAACTGCACACGTGAATCCCAAACAGAGGTAAATCATGCCTGACGTATACGCAATTGAACAAATGAGAAGCTATCTGCAAGCCCATGAAGGCGAGTATCTGGCGCTGCTGGAGCAGATGGTACACATCAACAGCTTTTCGGCCAATCCAGAGGGGGTGAACGAGTTGGGGAAACTCACGGCCGTAGCCTTTTCTCGCCTCGGTTTTACCGCCGAAACCATCCAGGCTGAAAATCCGCTGTACGGCCGTCACCTTTTCCTCACCCGACACGGCCGTAGCCGCCGCCAGATCGCCCTCATCGGCCACCTGGACACCGTCTTCCCCGCCGAAGAAGAGGAACGCAATGATTTCCGTTGGCGGCGGGTGAACCGGCGCATTTATGGGCCGGGCACCATAGACATCAAAGGGGGCACAGTGCTGATTTATATGCTGCTGGATGCGCTGCGGCAGCACCGGCCCGATGTTTTTGAGGAGATCACCTGGGTGGTTGGCCTGAACGCCTGCGAAGAGGTGAGCGAGGATGATTTTGGTCGCCTCTGCCAGGTGCGGCTGGCGCAAAATACACTGGCCTGCCTGGTCTTTGAAGCCGGCTACATGCGCGGCCACACCTTTCAACTGGTGGTGGCCCGCAAAGGGATGGCTACCTACCACATCGAAGTGGAAGGCAAAGCCGCCCACGCCGGTTCGGCCCACGCCAAAGGGGCCAACGCCATCGTGCAAATGGCCGAGGTGATTAAACAAATTCACCACTTTACTGACTATGAGAAGGATTTGACGTTTAATGTGGGCACGGTGATGGGCGGCACGGTCAGCAACCGGGTGCCTCATTATGCGGCGGCTTCGGTGGAGATGCGGGCGTTTGACACGGCCGTGTATACCCAAGGCGTCCACCACATGCTGGCGCTCAACGACCTGTCCAGCGTGGGCAGCGCCAACGGCGACTTCACCTGCCGCACTCAAGTCATTATCACCGGGCAAACACAGCCCTGGCCCGTCAATCCGGCTACCGAACGGCTGCTGGCAATCTGGCAAGAAGCTGGCGAAGCATTAGGCTACACGGTGCGCCGCGAAGAGCGCGGCGGCCTGAGTGATGGCAACCACCTCTGGGCGCATGTGCCCACGCTGGACGGCCTGGGGCCATCGGGCGGCAATGCCCACTGTTCGGAACGGAGCGACGACGGCCGTAA
Source organism: Anaerolineae bacterium (assembly GCA_019637635.1). Lineage (GTDB taxonomy): Bacteria > Chloroflexota > Anaerolineae > Promineifilales > Promineifilaceae > CAADGU01. The sequence continues at coordinate 58,882 of JAHBVI010000023.1, read as the reverse complement.
GGAACAGGAATACCTCTACGTACCCTCGCTGGTACCTAAAACATTGTTGAATGTCACGGCCGTGTTGAAATTGCTGGAGACAGGGAAATTGGGAGATTAGGAGATTGGGCAATCTCTCAATCTCTCAATCTCCCAACAACCCATACTGCTCCGCATACGCCAGCAGCGCCTCTTCAAACACGTTCATCGGCGGCAGCACCAGCCCCGCGCCCACCTGCCCCACGCCGGGGTCCTTGTGGGCAATGCCGGTGTTGATTTGCGGCCGTATGCCCAATTCCACCACTTTGCGAATATCCACCCCCACCGGTGTGCCCCGGAAACCGAGGACGGGAATGGTGAAGGCGGTGTGTTCGGCCGTGGTGATTTCGTACATCTCCAGCGTGGTGTTCACGGCCATCTCCGGCGTACCGCTGATGAAGGTGACGATGGCCGGGGCGGCGGCCATAGCAAAGGCGCCAATACCCGCCGTCTCTGTGATGGTGCTGTCGCCGATGTCACCGCTGGCGTCAGCGGCGGTATAGCCGGGGAAGTATAGGCCGTCCGGCTGCCCCACCGGGCCGGTAAACCAGCGCCCACCCAACCCGCTGACGCGAATGCCCAGGTCGGTGCCGTTGCGGGCCATGGTGGTCATAATGGTGCTGCCGGCCACACCATGCCCGGCGTCGGCCATCGCTTTGCAGGCGGCCATCACCGGGTTAAGGACGCTGAGGGCATTGTCGGCCAGGAATTGCAGCACGCGCACTTTCTCGGCGTTGGGTGCGCCGGTCTGGGCGAGCAGGGGAGCCAGTTTGGCCGCATAGAGCAGCGACCCGGCCTTGTTGCGATTGTGCCCTTCATCGCCCATGTGCAGGCTTTCGGCAAGTAGAGCGCGAATATCCAGCCCGTCTTCGCTGAACGCCAGCGCCTCGGCCAGCATCGGCCCCATCACCTGGTTCATCCAGCGCAGTTTGTCCAGCACATCGGGGCTGTACGCGCCGTAACGCAGCACTTTGCCGTACCCTTCGTTGAGATTGGAGTACGCCTTGTTGCCCAACGTCACATTTTCCAGCACGTACACCTGCATGGAAGCAGAGGTGACGCCGGCCATTGGCCCCACAGCGTCGTGTTCGTGGCACGGTTCCAGGCTGATCTCCCCGGTGGCTACCAGCTTTTCGGCGCTGTCCCAATCGGTTGCCCGCCCTTCAAAAATGAGCGCGCCGACAATGGCCCCCTTCATCGGGCCAGAGGCGCGTTCCCAGGTGATGGGTGGCCCGGCGTGTAACAATAAATCGTCCCGCATTCCCGGTATCACATCACGGGCGGTAGCCACCGTGCGCAAAATGGGGCGGGCGGACATCATGCGGGTCACGGCCGTTTCGTTTGCCTTTTCAATATCAATCATCACTTCCTCCTCACTCTGCTGGGGACAATAACGAATTCAGGGTCTTAAGCGGTGAACGGTATCCTTTGGCAATCATTTGTTCCAACAAAAGATTGGCTTCGGCCAATGTGAGATGTTTCTTTTCTACCAGTTGCACCAGGATACCTAATGTACCACTAACCGGCACTTGCATTTGCATGGCAATCTGGCGGGCATCGCGGTCATCTGTCACCAAACGGCCGTTGCGTTTAGCAGCCACAGCCAGGCAAGATGCTTCGCCAGCATTGATACGTGCCAAGAGGTTTGTGTAGAGTTTCGTTTCTTCGGGGTCTGGTTCGGTGACGGTCAGCCATGTCCAGTCAGTTGCCGGTACACGGTGGGCAGTTACGCCCTGATTGAATTCGGTCAATACGGCCGTTGTCGTTACGGCCGTATTCCCCAAAATTTTATGCAGTAAAGATGCCTGTCCAACCAAAGCAAAGTTGGAAAGGACTGTATTGTCCAGCAAAAACATGCGCTATTATTTGTCTGCCATCCAGGTGCGCAAGGCATTGGCTTCGGCTTGTGCTTCAACCAGGTCGGCCGGCCCAAGACGCAAAGGAACACCCAATTCTATAAATCGTTCGCGCAATTCTAATTCTGATAGCCCAAGCAGTTCGGCTGCTTTGCCCAGATTTATTTCTTCATCCAGGTAGGCGGTTAAGACCAGCGACCAGCGTAGTTCCTGGTTTGACTGCATCATGTCTGCCAGGGCCTTGTCTACCAGTTCAGGCTGCTGTTTGCGCAGTTTGTTGAGTTGAGAAAACGTCCAACCGGGCATCGTTGAAATTTGAGCCATTTTCCTGTTTCCTTACAAGATTACCGTCAAGTAATGGCAGTATACTCCATTTGCCAATAAGAGGGTGGGAAACCGCTAAAACGTGACGGGCAGGCTTTTAAGGCCACGCAGCAGGTAGTTGTCGGTGTAGGTGGGGGTGTCTATGGCCAGGTGCAGGTTGGGCATTCGGCGCAGGAGGGTAGTGAAGGCGATTTCTCCTTCCAGGCGGGCCAGGGGTGCGCCCAGGCAGTAATGGATGCCGCCGCCAAAGGAGAGGTGCTGGTTTTTCTGGCGGGTAATGTCCAATTGGGCCGGGTTTTCAAAGCGTTCGGGATCGTGGTTGGCTGCGCCTAGCAGGAAGGCAATTTGGGAGCCGCGTTGGAAGGTGTGCCCTTTGTGTTCCATTTCTTCCAGAACGATGCGGGCGGTCATTTGCACGGGGCTGTCGTAACGCAGGAACTCTTCTACGGCCGTTTTCACCAATTCCGGTTCGCGTTTGAACAGTTCAAATTGATCCGGGTGGCGCAGCAAGGCCAACGTGCCGTTGCCAATCAGGTTGATGGTCGTTTCGTGCCCGGCCACAAAGAGCAGGGCACAAGTGGCGTAGAGTTCGTTAGCCGTCAGGTGGTCGCCCGCTTCTTCCACACTGACCAGGGCGCTGAGTAGATCGTTTTTCGGGGAGCGGCGGCGTTGTTCGGCCAGGTCGGCCAGATATTCGGTGAAGCGGGCGGCGGCGACGGAACCTTGATCGTACACGGCCGTGTCATCTGTCATGTCCAGCGTCAATGCCAACGCATTGGACCAATCATGGAATTGCTCGCGGGCATCCAGGGGAATGCCCAACATTTCGGCGATGACGGTGACGGGCAGCGGGTAGGCCAGGTCGGCGATGAGATCCATTTCGCCCTGAGCCTGCACAGTGTCCAGCAGTTGGTCGGTGATGGTTTGGATGGTGGCGCGTAGTTGCTCCACCATGCGCGGCGTAAATGCCTTGTAGACGAGTCCGCGCAGGCGGGTATGGTCGGGGGGGTCTTTCAGGAGCATCCAATCAGCCTGCATACGTACTAAATCTTTCTGCGAGGCGGGGGCCATGGAATCGTCAAAATGGCCGCGCCCCAGGCGGTTGTCGCGCAGCAGGGCGGCGCAATCTTCGTAACCGGACAGGAAGGTGAACTGCCACGGTTCCCAGAAGAAAATCGGCGCATGGGTGCGCAGCATGTCATAAAAGGGATAGGGATTTAGCCGAAATTCGGGTGAAAGTGGATTAAATTCCATAGTTTATTGCCCATTTCCTTGTTTCATTTTGGCCAAGATCGCCATGAGTTTTTCATTACCGCCGGCCGGGGGGCGCCAATCAACCTGCACGGCTTGTGCGTTCCCCGCGCCACCACCCTGCCCGATCACGCTCTCATAGAACGATTCCAGGCCGACGTTCACGGCCGTTAACCCCTCCCCGGTAAAAGCAGCCAACGACACCGGCGGAAAATCGCGGGTAGGCGGCGGCAGCCGGTTATACACGTAATCGAGCGCCTCGCTGACATTGGGAAAAATGTGCGCCCCCGCCGCCGCCAGCCGTTCGATCTGGCTGTTCAGGTCTTGCGGGTCTAGCTCCGTACCCACCACAATAGCGACCACCCGTTTATCCGCCCGTGCGGCTTCGGCGATGGCCGGGGCCAGTTCCGCCGCCGGGTCGGGATGCGCCCCTTCGCCCAGCACCACATCCAGCACGATCATGTCTACGTCGGGATCGGCCGTTTCCTGGCGCAGGCGGCGCAGGCGCAAATCGTTGTCCATCATGGGGTGCAGGCGGCCCTGGGTAAAGGCATCTTCGCCCAGGTCGAGAATGGTGTGCGCCCGGCTTTGCATCAGATCGGGCAACTGTTGGTGGGGGCGGATGGGGATATTGCTGTAGAGCGGCGTGAGGACGGCTTGCAGCCCCAGCAGCATCTCATAGGCCAGGGTGCCGCCGGAAAAGAGGCCGCGCAAATAGCCACCTAACGGCCGTCGCTCTTCCCGCAGCGCCACCACTTCCCCACTCAGGCGCACGGCATGTTCGGCGGCATCCACCAGGCCGGAGGTGAAGAACAGGTTCCCCAGGCGGCGGCCCGGCGGCGCATAACCGATGAAATTGACGATGACGGGTTTGTCGCCGCTTTGGGCAGCGCGCAGCAGCGTGGCCGCTACCCGGTCGGCGGGTGGTTTAGAGACGAGGACGATCACGGCCGTTTCCGCATCCCGCTGCAACAAATCCAACGCCTGCCAGGTGGTGATGCCGCCCACTTCCTCCTTCAAATCACGGCCGCCGACGCCAATGGCCTGGGAGATACCGCCGCCCAGGTTGTGGATTTCGGTGCTGACCGCTTGCAGGCCGGTGCCGGAGGCGGCCACGATGCCAATGCGCCCGCGCCGGACGCGATTGGCGAAACCGAGACCGATGCCGTTGATCACGGCCGTGCCACAATCCGGCCCCATCAACAACAAACCTTTGGCGCGGGCGATTTGTTTCAGGCGCACTTCGTCGGCCAGGGGCACGTTGTCGCTGTAGAGGAAGACGTGTTGGCCCAGGTTCAGGGCGTCTTCGGCAACATTGGCGGCGTAGCGGCCCGGTACGGAGATAAGGGTAATTTGGAAAGAAGGGAGTTGGCCAACAGGAAGTTGGGTGACGGCCGTGTGCAAACTCTTTGGCCGGAATGTTTGCACCGCCCCACCTCGCCGCTGCTGCAACAACTCGTTCACCTGTGCCAGCGCCGCCTGCGTCGCTTTTTTGTTTTTGCCCTGCACTACAATCAGCAGATCATCCGCCTTAGCCTGAATCCCCTCCGGCAGCAGTCCCATCGCCGCCAGCAGTTCTTTATTGGCGTCGGTGGCCATGACCACACCGGCATCCACCACGCCAGGCAGCGCCGCCAGCCCCTTTTGCAACTGCATTAGCACCACCGAATCGTAATACGCGCCTGGCCGCACTTCGGCCTGTAAATCAGTCATTCTCACTCCCTGTTTTCCTAAGGAGTGGAACACGTTTACGTGTTCCATAAAACACATAAATGTGTTTCACTCCTTCTGGCTAAACTGTCGTACCTGCCCTACTACACGCGGCAAAGCGGTAATCAAAGCGTCTACATCGGCCAGACTATTCTGCGCGCCGACAGTAAAACGCAGGCCGCCTAATGTCCACTCCGCGCCCAGGCCAATGGCTTGCAAGATGGCCGAGGGTTTGGGATTGCCCGTTTTGCAGGCGGAGCCGCTGCTGGCACTAAACCCGGCCATATCTAAATGAATGAGCAGATCATTCCCACTCAAACCGCGCAGGGCAAAACTGGCATGGTGTGGCAGTCGTTCGGTGGGGTGCCCGGTCAGGCGAATGTCGTCGGCCGGAATGGTCGCCAGCACCCCGGCGATGAGATGGTCACGCAGCCGGGTATAGTGGGCGATGCGCTCGTCCAACTGCACCTGCGCCAGTTGCAACGCCTGCGCCGCGCCTACCGCAAAGGCCACATTGACCGTGCCGGAACGACGGCCGTCTTCCTGCCCCCCACCCGTTAACGCCGAAACCAGCCGGATACCGTCGCGCACATAAAGAATGCCCACTCCTTTCGGCCCGTAAAATTTGTGCGGGGCCAGGGTGAGCAAATCAATAGGCATTTCCGCCAGATTCCAGCGCGTGGTGGCCCCCGCCTGCACCGCGTCGGTGTGGAACAATGCGCCATGTTCCCGTGTGATGGCCCCAATTTCCAGGATGGGCTGTATGGTGCCAATCTCATTATTGGCGGCCATGATAGAGACGAGAGCGGTATCGGGGCGCAAGGCGGCGCGCACATCATCGGGGGAGACACGGCCGTACCCATCCACCGGCAAAATGGTTACGTCAAAGCCAAAGAGGTCGCGCAGTTGCACGGCCGTTTCCAGCACCGCCTCATGTTCAATACAACTGGTTATCAGGTGGTTGCCCCGTCCTTGCAACCGCGCATTCCACATCACCCCGCGCACCGCCAGGTTATCGCTCTCCGAGCCGCAGCCGGTGAAGACAATTTCGTTGGAACGTGCGCCCAATAGCTCGGCCAATGTACGGCGGGCTTCTTCCAGAGCAAAACCGGCGTCACGGCCGTGGGCATGCGCCGACGACGGATTCCCGTAAAAATCCGTCCAAAACGGCATCATCGCTTCAATCACCTGGGGATGAACCGGCGTAGACGCGCCGTGATCGAGGTAAATGTGTATGTGTTTCATCTTGCATATGGCAGCTTGCGCCTGGGCAAGTGCCGCCATACGCAAACTGCTACTCTTCTGTAATTGGCAATCGCACCGTAAACGTCGTCCCCTTCCCCTCTTTGCTGTTTACCGCAATGGTGCCATTATAGTTCTCGACCGCTTCTTTGACCATATAGAGACCCAGGCCAGTACCGGCAATGCCCCGTTCTACGGCCGTTTGCGCCCGGAAAAAGCGGCCAAACAAATTGGGCATCGCCTGTTCAGGAATGCCAATGCCCTCATCCTGCACCTTCACCAGCACCGATCCGTTTTCACTCCAGGCATCCACCCGGACTGTGCCCGACAGCGTGAACTTGATGGCATTTTCCACCAGATTCTTAATAACCAGATGATAAGAATCCTGGCTGCCCAATACCGGCGGCAAGTCTGGCTGAATCTTCTGGCGGAAAGTCAACCCTTTTTCGGAGGCCCGGTCGGCCAATGGTGGCAAAATTTCCTCAAATAACGGGTTCAGCCGCACCGGCTCCGCGCCGCGTTGAAATTCGCGCGCTTCCATCTTGGCCAGTTCCAACATCTGCCGCACCATTTTTTGCAGCCGGTCGCTTTCCCGCTCAATGACACCTAGAAAACGGTCGGCTTTCTCTTTCTGCTGCGCCTTGCCTTCACGCAGCAGACGGGCATACATCAAAATGGTAGCCAATGGGGTACGCAGTTCGTGAATGATGCCGTGGAAAAAGTCATCCCGCATCCGCTCCACTTCCCGAATCTGGCGCAGGTCACTAAAAACAAAAATAATCTCGCTGACCGTACCATCGTCATGGTAAATGGGCGCGCCGCTGACCAACACGGGCACCATTTGCCCATCACTCTGGTACAAATTGGTGGCCAGTTGCGGGTATTCATCGGCGTCCTGCAAGACCTGCTGCATAAAATCCGGCAGGTCGCCGGTGGAAAAGCGGATCATCTTGTGGGCGGGCTGGCCCAGCAAATGAACGGCCTCTTGCCGCAGCAGACTGAGCAGGGCGTCATTGGCATGGGTGACAAACCCATCGGCATTGACCGTCAACATACCCTCAGACATGCTGGCGAAGATGGTTTCAATGCGCCGCTTTTCGGCCAATACTTCGGCATGTAACCCGGCATTTTCAATGGCCGCCGCCAATGGGCCGCCGATAGCCTGCAACAGGCGCAAATCATTTTCAATAAATTCACCGCCCACTTTGTTGATGGCCTGTAAGACGCCAATCACCCGTTCTTCTACTTGCAAGGGGATACAAATCATGGAGTCGGTGTGGAAGCCTGACTGGCGGTCAAAACGGGCAAAGAAGCGGTTGTCGGCATAGACATCATTGATGATGAGCGGCTGGCGATTATCGGCCACCCACCCGGCAATGCCTTGCCCACTTTTCAAGCGCAGTGGTGGCAAATCTTTGAACATATCACCCAACAACATGTCCACAAAGATGATGTCACCTGTCGGGGGGTCAATCAGGCCCACAGAGACAGAACCGACGTTGAGGGTGCGTTTCACCGACCCCATCAACTGCTTGTAGATGTTTTGCAGGCTGAGCGTGGACGTGAGGGCAAAGCTGATGTCGGAGACGACGGCAAATTCGATGTCCTGACGGTGGACGGTATGGCGCAAAAAGGTGCGATCCAGTATGGTGGTAATGAAAACGCCCAATGGCGGCAGATTATCCAAAGTGAGCGGGCAATCAGGTGGCGGGTCTATCAGGCAGAGGATACCGGGCGGCGTAAGCGGCTGATATTCGCCGGGCGCGGGCAAGGGCAGCGCCAGGATTTGTTCGTGGGGGAGCTGCCAGAGGGCGCTGTGTACCAGTTCAGCGGGGGGGCGGCTGAATTTGTCGGCCAGTGTGGGTTGGTCTTCTTCAATGAGGGGGTAGAAGCTGGCTTTGGTATTATCCCAACGGATTTGTTCGATGGCGCCATCTGGCTGGCACACCCACACGTCGAAGTATTTTTTGAAGGGGTCGCTGATGCCAACAACGGCCGTGACACCACAAAACGCGGCTACTTCGCTGGCAACCACCGCACAGACGCCGTGCGCATCAAATACGCTGGCCAATTCAGCCGATAAAGCCTGCCACAAGTGATGCACATGCCGGGTCGTCAGGGTTGGGGCCTCATTCATCATCATACAGGGAAAGTTATAACCACGAGGGGCGTGTCTGGCAAGAGGACAAGGGTACGTGGTACCGGTAAGCCGTAACTCGGTAAGCCGTAATCGGTAAGCTGTAACCCGAAGTTCGAAGCTCGATGTCCGACTTCGGACTTCGGAATTCGGGCTTCGGACATCTGGCCTCGTTTGGTGTGTTTTGTCGGGGAAAATATGTGCCTTTTGTCAGCTATTTTGGTTGCCGGGTAGGGGTGGGTTCTGTATAGTTGCGGTTGATGTCGTAACGCGATTTGGCAAATCGCGCGACAAATAAAGGAGTGACAATGAGTTACATAGAATCTATTTACGCAAGGGAAGTGTTGGATTCGCGTGGAAATCCGACGATTGAAGTGGAAGTGGAGTTGTTTGATGGCGGCTACGGCCGGGCCATCGTACCCTCTGGCGCGTCAACCGGCGTGCATGAAGCGTGGGAGAAACGAGACGGCGACAAGGGGCGGTATATGGGCAAGGGAGTGTTGGGGGCAGTCACGGCCGTGAACGAAACCATCGCCGAAGAACTGGTGGGCTGGGACGCCACCGATCAGGTAGGTATTGACCAGGCCATGTTGGAACTGGATGGCACGGAAAATAAAAGCAACCTGGGGGCCAACGCCATCCTGGGCGTTTCCTTAGCCGTAGCGTATGCCGCTGCCGACAGCCTGGGGCTGCCCCTCTATCGTTACCTGGGCGGCGTCTCGGCCCGTACCCTGCCGGTGCCCATGATGAACATTATGAATGGCGGTAAACACGCCGCCGGGGCTACCGATTTGCAAGAGTTTATGATTATGCCCATCGGTGCGGAATCGTTCCGGGAAGGATTACGCTGGGGCGCAGAAATTTACCACAACCTGAAAAAAGTGCTGGACAGCAAAGGATACCGCACTACCGTCGGCGATGAAGGCGGTTTTGCCCCCCAGGTCAAAGCCAACAGCGAAGCGTTTGACCTTATCCTGGAGGCCATTGAAAAAGCAGGTTACAAACCGGGTGAACAGATCATGTTAGCCATGGACGCCGCCGCCTCGGAAATTTATGAAGATGGCAAATACCATCTAAAAACGGAAGGCAAGATACTGACCGGTCCGGAGATGGTAGAGTTCCTGGCCGCCTGGTGCGACAAATACCCGATCATCTCCATTGAAGATGGGCTACATGAAGACGATTGGGATAGCTGGACGCTGCTGACACAGAAATTGGGCGACCGCGTCCAGATTGTGGGCGATGACCTGTTGGTGACCAACGTGAAACGCATTCAGACGGGTTTTGAACGCAAAGCGGCCAACAGCCTGCTGTGCAAGGTGAACCAGATTGGCACGTTGACCGAATCTATTGCCGCCGTAGATATGGTCCACCGGCATGGCTGGACGACGGTGGTCAGCCATCGCAGTGGCGAAACGGAAGACGCGACCATTGCCGACCTGGTGGTAGCCCTCAATGCCGGGCAGATCAAAACCGGCGCCCCCGCCCGCAGTGACCGCGTCGCCAAATACAATCAACTGCTGCGCATCGAAGACGACCTGGGAGATAATGCCTATTATCCGGGGATGAAGGCGTTTACGAATCTGCGTTAAAGACCTGACAGGTTTCAGAAACCTGTCAGGTCTGCTAACACGAATCTAACCCAACCCGGCTACACTACCGGCTCATCTATCAGCCTAAAAAGGAAACCAGTATGTACAGATTTGACGAAGACGACGACGAACCCCAGGAACCTGTGGAAAAGCCAGAAGAAAACAACGATCAGCCGGAGAAACCGGGCAGCCCGTTTGACCGGCTGATGAAAACCCGCACGATCACCATTTTTGGCGAGATCAATATGAAAAAGGCGCAGGATGTGACGCAGCAGCTTCTGTTGCTGGCAGCCGACTCTGACGAGCCGATTAAGGTTTTCATCAACTCTCCTGGCGGGCATGTGGAATCGGGTGACACCATCTTTGACATGATCCGGTTTATCAAACCAAAGGTCAAAGTGATTGGCACGGGCTGGGTAGCCAGCGCGGGGGCGCTGATTTATGCGGCGGCCGACAAGGAAAACCGTTACAGCCTGCCCAACACCCGCTTTTTGCTGCACCAGCCGGCCGGTGGGGCCATGGGGCAGGCGTCTGATATCGCTATTGAAGCCACGGAAATCATCAAGATGCGCCGCCGCCTGAACCAGATTTTTGCCGACCAGACCGGCCAACCGCTGGCAAAGGTGGAAAAAGACACCGACCGTAACTTCTGGATGTCGGCTAAAGAAGCCCAGGAGTATGGGCTGGTGGGCAAGATTATTCAATCGGTGGGTGAATTGGAGTAGTGCCAGGCAAGGGGCAATCCGGCTCCAGCCAGCCAGGGCGGTTTTGCCCCTTGCCTGGCACTGCCTGGTAGATCACGAGAGAGGGACGGCCGTGACACGGCCGTCCCTCTTTTTATTTACCCTTCATCCGCGAAATGGCGTTCACCATCAGCATAAAGGCCACAATCATCCCCAACATGAAGGCGATGGCGGTAATGGTAATCAGAGCAGTAAGCGAAATTAGCATGGTACACCTTGTGGTTATGTAATTGAGTAATTGAGTAATTACCCAATTACCCAATTACTCAATTACCAAACACCCCCATCTGGCTCACCTGAATGGTAGACATGGAGGCCATGTGAAAGATGCGACGCAGGCCGGTGGGGTCGAGGCCGGCATCCAGGCCAATGGGGAAGCCGATGGTCGCCGCCAGTTGTTGGGTGGGGCTTTGGCTGAACATGCCGCTAAAACCAATGGGTTTTTGCAGGCCAAAACCAACCAGCGCCAGGGTATACACTTCCTGCCGCAGCAGGTCGGCGGCGGCACGTTGAATATCTTTGGCGCGCTGTTTGGAAGCGTTGTCTTCACCATCGGTGTAGACGATGACCACGCCGCGCACCATGACGCCGCTGCCACGCAGTTGTTGGGCATATAACACCAGGTTGGTCAGCCCGGCCGCCACGGCGTCGTAAAGAGCAGTGCTGCCGCCGGGGTTGTACTCTTTGGGCGTCAGGCGTGGTGTATCGGCCAGAGGGATATAACCGTGCAGCGTTTTTACCCGATCTTCAAAAACCAGGGTGCTGACCAAAATGTCGTCGCTCACTGGCGACCCGGCCATGGCAGCCAGGTAATCATCGTTGTAGGCGCGAATGAGGTCTTGGGCATGGGGGGCCATAGAGCCGCTCATGTCCAGGATGTTCATAGCCAGGGTAACGTCGTTGGTCGCCAGTTGATCCAGGGGGGTGTGTACGGCCGTAGCCACCGCTGCCCCATTCAAATTAGCAATGACTAAATCCAGGGTATCGGCCGTCAGTCCATCATCCTGCGCCGATTGAAACAAGTCATCCAGGTTGCCTAATCCGTTGTTGGTTATCATCGTCATTCTCCAGAAAGAGATTGGAGATTAGAGATTGGAGATCGGGGCGATCTCTAATCTCCAGTCTCTGATCTCCAGCCTCTAAAACGGCAACGTATCCGTGCTATTGATAAAATTCACACCCTGCCTTTCAAATTCGGCAAAGCGGGCCAGGGCGATGCCGTGAAAATCCACATCGGGATGTACAACCGGCGAGGTACAGTCACGCAAGAAATAAATCTTTTGCAGGGCGTCCGGGCGGGTGGCGAAATCTTCCACCAGATCTTCCACCGTTTCCAGCACACAGTGGCTTTCCGCTTCCCCGGCAATGACCACCACATCCGCCTCCGCCAATGTATCCAGGAACGCCTTGTTTTTGCCACCCATGGGATGATTAGGCACCGGCACTTCCGGCTGGATGATGGAGTAATGCTCTGTCAGCGGAATCGTGCCTTTGGTCAGCCAGGTAGGCTGCGTTTTGCGCGCCAGGCTGTGCCACAAAATGGCTGAAAACAGTTCCGGGTCCAGGGCGTTGCCCATGCTGCCAATCATCACGTGGTAGGGCCAGATGGTCAGCGTCTTTTTGGCCTGTTCCTCTAGTTGCTTGACGTAGTTCGTTGATTGCACCGGGGCCACCAGCGGCCGCCATTTGCCGGCTTTAATGTCGGCATAGGTGATGAGGGTAAAAGGCGCGGGATGATTGCCGCTTTCATCGGCCCACCACGCCGGATGGAAAATCTGATGCGGCAGGTGAGAATCGAGCGAGCAGGTGATGTTAGTGATGCGAGCCGCATTGTGGTAGATAAATTCAATCGTGCGTTGAATATCCCCCACCGAGCCGGGCACAAACAAACTGCCATCCGGGTGGCAAAAGTCCACCTGCATATCAATGATGACCAGATGGATGTTTTGTTTGTCTTCCGTTGCCGGGGCCAGGTTTGCTGTGGCCGCTTCAGCAGCAATAGCCGCGTAGTCTGGGTAATAGAGCGTGCCGATGCGCTGCGGCTGATAAAAGGTTGGGAATTGGGTTGTCATATCAATCAATCTCCTTTCGTGTCATTTTTACACTAAATTACATCACGGGCAGTATAGTGTAATTATGACACTTTGTCAAGGGTAACTTTGGAAAGTGCCAGGCAAGGGGCAGTACCACATTGGTCAATCAAAATGGTTCTGCCCCTTGCCTGGCACTGCTGACATTTACCACACTTTCGTGTAAAATAGTCAACATAATGCAGACGAACCAAGAAAACTCCTGGCAATCCGATTCTTCCTGGCTGCACCTGCTGTTGGCAAATATCCGCATTGTGGTCTTTTTGGTGACGTCACTGGCAGGGATGCTGCTGGTGTATTGGTATTTCAGCCCGGAAGAGGCCACCGCCGAGATTATCGCCGCTACCACGCAGGGCCGTCTGGCCGCCCCCATTTACAAAGCAGTGCCGGAGCAGCCGGTAGTGCAAAGGCTGGCGCAAAGCCCTGGCCCCTTACGCATTGGCCTGATTGCCGGGCACAAGGGGTTTGATCCCGGCGCGGTCTGCGCGGATGGTCTGACAGAAGCGCAAATAAACGAGAACATCGCCAACCTGGTAGCCGCGCAGTTGCAGGCGGATGGAATTCCGGTGGATATTTTAGACGAGTTTGACCCGCGTTTGCCACGTTACGGGGCGACGGCCGTCGTCTCTATCCACGCCGACTCTTGTGTCTATTATCACGATCAACTGACCGGCTTTAAGATCGCCAGTTCGGCCTACACCAACTCTTCGGCTTTGGAAGCGTGCGTGGAACAGGAGTACGGCCGTGCCACCAACCTCCCTTATCACCCGCACACCATCACTGAGCATATGACCGACTACCACGTCTTCCGCGAAATCCCGCTGGGGGTGCCTGCTATCATTATCGAAGTGGGTTTTATGAATTTAGACCGGGACATTCTGACCAATCGCCCCCACGAGCCGGCGGCTGGCGTCGCTAACGGCATTCAATGTTATCTGGCCCAATTGGGGGTGCGGTGAGCAGCGCCATTCCCTCCTCGTCATTTTCGGCGGCGGAATTGATTCACCAGGCCCGCCAGGCGCTCAAGGCCGGCGACCGCACCCAGGCGCGCCATTTGCTGCATGAAGCCGCCAGCATAGACCCCCATGATTACCGGGTGTGGCTCTGGCTGGCGGGGGTAGCGCCCACACCACAGGCCAGCCTGGACTACGTGCAGCGTGCCGAACGGCTGCGCCCCGATGAGCCACGTGTAAGAGAAGCACGGGTATGGGCCGAGGAACGCCTGGCCAAAGCAGCCGCAACTGCGCCCACACCCATCGCAGGTAAGAGTCGTCGCCAACGCCGGGGAGTGCCCATCCTATGGGGCGCGCTTCTCCTGGTGATTTTGCTGGCATTCATGGGCGTGGCGAGTCTGGTGATGTGGCAGGCGCGGTCGGTTACGGCCGTGCCCGACCCCGCGCCAGTGCAACGGCAAAGCGCCGCCGCGTTACCGGAAGAAATGGTACCAGTTCCTCTGGCGGTCAACAGCGTACTCACCCCGCCTACGGAAACGCCTACCCCCTTTGTGCCCGCCAAACAGATTGCCGCCGATAGGGGCAGCCAGCCCCGCGCCACCTGGACGGTAACGCCCACGCCCACGCCCACCCCCACACCAACGCCCACCTGGGCGCCCACCTTCGTCAGTGAATCGGGTAATGCGTATCTGACACGGCCGTTTGGCGTGGCCGCCGACGAAAAGTGGATAGACGTAGACCTGTCCACCCAAACGCTGCGTGCCTATGTGGGCAATGAGCTGGTTTTCCAGACGCTCATCTCTTCCGGCACCGCGCAGCATCCCACCGTCACCGGGCAATTCCGCATCTGGCTTACCTATCAAAGCCAGACGATGGACGGCCGTTTGCTCGGCTACGACTATTACCTGGAAAATGTGCCCTACGTCATGTACTTTTACCGTGATTACGCCTTACATGGCACCTTCTGGCACAGCAATTTTGGCACACCCATGAGCCACGGCTGTGTCAACCTGAAAACCAGCGACGCCGAATGGATTTATTACTGGGCGTCCGTCGGTACGCTGGTCAACGTTCACAACTAGATGAGATTGGGAGATTGGGAGATTGGGAGATTCATAATCTCTCAATCTCTCAATCTCTCAATCTCTAAATCTCTCAATCTCCATTCCCAAATCAACCCCCGGCTTAAAGTGAATGGCGTGCAGGCCAACAGCCTGTGCCCCGGCGATGTTGTAGGCAAAATCGTCAATAAAAATCGCCTCTTCCGGGCGGCAGCCAAGCCGTTCCAGGGCGATCTGGTACAGGCGCGGGTCTGGTTTCATGATGCCTTCTTCGGCGGAGATGACGATGACGTCAAAGGCGTCGGCGATGGCGAACTGGTTGGTCAGCACGTCGCGCAAATCGTTGAAGGCGTTGCTGATGAGGGCGGTCTGGTAGGACGGCCGTAATCCCCGTATCATCGCCACCATCTCCCCATCCAGCACATCCCCGGCCCAAAAGTCAGCCCGGAACTGCGCCAGGTCGGCTGCTGAGAGACCACACGTTTGCCCCACCCACTGCCAGAGTTCGTTGGTGGTAATACGGCCGTGCTGCGCCTGCCGCCCCATTTCGCTGTTAAACACCAACTGTTCCGCGCCATGTTCGGGCAGCCCCAAGCGCTTCTCCCAACGCCGCCGGCCCGACCAATCCTGCGTCCGTAAAATCACCCCGCCAAAGTCGAATATGATCGCTTTTATCCTGTTGGTCATTTGTCACTCGTCACTTGTCACTCGTCACTCGTCATTTGTAAGCCGAAGTCCGGTTTCAACCAATGATATACGTGAACAACGGCCGTAACCAGGATAAAATACCTACCATGACACCCGTTCACCCCCTCACGCTAAAGGAGATCACATGAGTTACGACATCCTCATCATCGGCGGTGGCATCTTTGGCATGGCGACGGCCGTGACCCTGCAACAACGCGGCTGGCGCACGGCCGTGCTGGACCCCGGCCCCCTGCCCCACCCCCTGGCCGCCTCCACCGACATCAGCAAAGTGATCCGCATGGAGTACGGCCCAGACGAACAGTACATGGCCATGGTGGAAGAATCGTTGGTAGGCTGGCGGCAGTGGAATGAATCGCTCGGCCCATTTTTCCACGAGATTGGCGTGACCATGTTCACACAAGAGCTAATGGCGCCCGGCGGTTTTGAATACGAAAGTTACCAGATGCTCCTGAAGCGCGGCCACCACCCGGAGCGGCTGAACGTTGATGAGATCAGCCGCCGTTTTCCGGCCTGGAAACCGGGCGCATTTGTAGACGGCTTTTACCATGCGCAGGGTGGCTATGCAGAAAGCGGCCGTGTGATCAGCGCCCTGCTGGCCGAGGCGCAAAGGTTGGGGGCGGATGTGCTCACCGGGCAGACGGTTAACGAGATTGTGCGTGAAGGGGGAAGGGTCACGGCCGTGCGCACCGAGGAAGGGCACACCTTTACCGCCGGCCACGTGGTTGTCGCCGCCGGTACCTGGACCCACCTGCTGCTGCCAGAACTGGCCCCGGCGATGAAATCCACCGGCCATCCCGTATTTCACCTGAAACCAGCGCAGCCAGAACTTTTTACCGCGCCAGACTTTGTTGTGTTTACGGCCGACATCGCCCGCTCTGGCTGGTATGGCTTCCCCCTGCACCCCGGCGAAGGGGTGGTCAAAATTGCCAATCACGGCATCGGCCAACGCCTGCATCCCCGTGACGACGAACGGGTGGTCACGGCCCAAGACGAGCAAAATTTCCGCGCCTTTCTGGCCGCCACCTTCCCGGCCCTGGCCGACGCGCCCATCGTCTACACCCGCCGCTGCCTCTACTGCGATACGCTAGACGAACATTTCTGGATTGACCGCCACCCGGCCATAACCGGCCTGACGGTGGCCGCCGGCGGCAGCGGGCACGGCTTCAAATTCGCCCCCGTCCTGGGCAACCTGATTGCCGACGCCGTGGAAGGCCGGGCCAACCCCTGGTTACCCAAATTCCGCTGGCGCGCCCTGGCGTCACAAACAACCGGCGAGGAAGCCTCACGCCATCACGGCTAAACCGGAAGAGTTGAAGGAGCATCAGGCGCAGGAATTCACTAGAATACGAACAATGGTGGCAAAATCACTCATGAATAATCACTTCGTCACAATGTTTATATTTGCCGTAATTCTGTCCTCCTGTTCTTTTAATTCTGCGCCTCGCCAGTCAACCCCAGAAACAGACTTCAAGGCAATCATTCTGAAAGAAAATTGGTTTGATTTAGAAATTGGCTATGAAGCAGAAAAAGCACAGTCAGCCCTAAGCTCTGCTGATATTAGTGAACCTGTTTTTGTAATAGGCAAAGATCAAATCGAAAAATATGACTGGGATTTACAAACTATTACACTAACATCTAATGCGACCAACGAACTGGGCGAAGCGTTGTTAAATATCGGCGCAGCCTCTGCTGAGATTGAAAATCTGAATAACCTGAAAGAAAGTTTCGGTTGGGGAAACCCTATTGAACGAGCGTTGTATATCCATCCTTTTATTGTGCAAGTAGATAATCAATTCATTTATGGGGGGATTTTTTTAGACGCTACCTCGCAAATGGCTATTAATTTTCCCGTTGCGCGGGTCACTATCTCCGAGGGTAAGGTTGTTATAGCTTTGTTACCCACCCACATGCCCTTTGTAATGATTGACCCAATTGATGAAAGTGGAAATTTACGACAGCCCATTATTGCCGATGAAGCCAAACATGACGTGCAACAACTTGATTTCTTTCCCGATTGGTCTACTGAGCTTGCCACCTCTGCCATATCCGAGAAGTTCCGAGCAATTATTCGTGATAAAAAAATCAGGCTCATTTTTGAAGAAGCAGCAGGCAAATGATAAAAACCGAAAAATGTAGGACAAAATGTGAATGACATCGCGCATGAAACAAATTCTCAAGCCCACGATATCAAAGATCATTTTGACTTTTGCCTTGTTTATTATCTCCTCCCTGCTCTGGCGGATGTATGTCATGGCGACGCTCTCGGACACCTTCCCGCTTGGATTTCCCCTTGAGTTCTTCCTTGCCTGGGGGCCGTGCAGGCCGGAACAAAACTGCTCTGAGTTCAACGGGCTGTGGTTGGTATTGGATATTCTCTTCTGGTACGTGGTCAGCGCGGGGATTGTGGAATGGGTAAGGAAGCGGTGATGAGGTGATCAAGTGGTAAAGAGTGAGGCAAAAGGAAGGTTTAGGAAACAATTGCTGCTGCCGGCCGAACATGGGTCGTGGTCGTGGTTGTTGGTACCGTATCTGGTGGGCACGGCCGTTGCCGGCACATTCAATCTGGCAACGCTGCTCGTCCTGGTGGGTGGTCTGGCGCTCTTCCTGCTGCGCCAACCGGCCACCGTCTGGCTGCGCATTCGCCAGGGGCGCGGCCGCCAGAGCGACGCGCCCATTGTCAGGCGGCTGGTGTTTGGGCTGAGTGGTGTGGCGCTGCTATGTTTGCTGGGGCTGCTGGCATTGGGCGTGACGGCTATTGTATGGCTGGCGCTGCCGGTGGCCGGGCTGCTGGCGGTGTATGTGGCCGCCGCGTTGGGCCGCCAGACCAGTGTGCGGGTGTTGTGGATGGAGTTGGCCGGGGCCGCCGGGTTGGCGCTCACCGCACCCGCCGCTATGATCGCGGCTACCGGGCAGATAACGGCCGTTGCCTGGTGGCTGTGGCTGCTGCTGGCGCTGCTGAATGTGTTGGGGGTGTTGTATGTGAGGCTGCGTTTGGCGGATACACACGGCCGTGAGGCCGACCGGCGATCTATGTTACTGGTGCATCTGGCATGCGTGGGGATGGTTACGGCAGTTGCCTTCACCGGCCACATTCCCTACTTCACCATTCTCCCCTTTGTGGCCCTGGCCGGGCGCGCCCTCTGGGCCTATCCTCGTATACGCCCCATCCCCAACATCAAAAAATTCGGCTTCACCGAAGTCGGCGTCGAACTAGCCTGCGGTTTGCTGCTCATCCTGGCCTACTGATCTTGCTCAAAAAGGTATCCACCACATCTCGTTGATCCATTCTTCGGCTTTGCTTGTTTCCGCTATCAGTTCAAGTGTTTGGACAAGTTGCATAATGGATGTGTTCGGGCGAACGCGCAGGACACCCCAATGTTGCCCACCCCCGGCAATGTAATCCGCTACGTGTCCGGGCATACTGGCTCGATTTCTGGTAATTAGTATTCGCTGCGACTTTTCCAGATATTGTAGAATTTCAGGGTCTAGGGTCGCCAGTGCAGGCGCATCTTCATCACCCACACGTGGTACATCAATTTGAGGATAATGACGTTGAATGGCTGCCTGGACACGTGGGGTAATGTTCTCATCTAACAAGAATTTAACGGTCATAATGCTGGCTGCATTTGTTGTGAGGCGTGAATCCGCTTGACGACGGCTGAAGCGTCTTTCTGAGATTCCTGGCGTATACTCTCGGCGACAATGTTATCCAGGCGGGTGAGATAAGTCTCTATTTTGTCCTGGTCATGCCAATAATAGGTAATCGTGGCATGAATCAATTCCAGGTTTAAGTCTGGAAACTCCAGGGCTATTTGCTCTGGGCTGTACCCTTCCAAATAGAGATCCAAGACATCTTCAATGCCCAGGCGATGGCCTTTCAACCGAATGGTATCAGCATCTAAAAAATCAAAATAATCTTCCAGGCGCATAATTTCCTCTACTCAACAGTTGCCAAAGAAAACCTGTTACCGGCTATTTTAGCACAGATGGTATAGACCCGGTGAACTCACTGCTATTCGGATTCGGCTACGGCCGTGAACACCTCCTTGGCCATCTGTTGCAATACATTCGCTTCCGCGCTCTCCATGCCAATGGTGTCCCAGTAAATGGACAGTAGTTCGGCGGGGGTCATTTGCTCTACCCCGGCGGCATCCCCCAACCGGGCGCGTTTTTCCTGAATGTGGTGCTTGCGAATATGCACCTCAAACGCCTGGCGCAAATGGTCATGTATCGCTTTTTCGTCCATCAGCGGTTCCAGGTCGGCCGGGTAGGCCAGGCGAATGCGGCAAATGGCGTCTTTCACGGCATCGGCCGCCGGTAACTGGCTGAGAATATCGGCCATGAAGTGGTCGGCGCGAGGGGTAATCGGTTCCGGGTCTACAAAGCGGCGAGTGCGCAGTTCGTGGAACTGCCAGGTGGTTTTGCCCCGGCTCACGTTAGCCAGCACAAATCCCTTTTTCTCCCGCGCCTCGCCAAAATCTATGCGCTCAATGGAGCCGGGATAGACGATGGGCGGGTGGGCGTCGCCGTTGAGCGACTGGTGCTGGTGAATGTGACCTAACGCCACATAATCGAGCCGGTTGTCATTGACCAACCCGCCGCTGAGAACCAGTTCATGCCCCAGCATGACGGCGCGTTCACTGCCGTATTTCGCCCCCTGCACACTGGCGTGGGCGGTGAGAATGAGCGGCAGGTCCCGGTCAGCCGTTTCAATCTGCCGGGCGATCAGATCACCCACCACTTCTTCCATCTGCTCGTACACGTCGGCGGCGGGCGCGTCGGCCAGCGATTTTGCTTCTAACAGGCGGGCAATGCGGCTGCGCGAGACCCAGGGCACGGTGATGATTTGCACCGGCAGCCCCAGGTCATCGGGCCGCCACAGGCGGATATTGTCAGCCACGTGGATGTGGGGGACGTGTAAGGTGCTGAATTCGTGCAGGGTATGGGCGCGACCGGTGGCGGGGGCCACGTCGTGGTTGCCCACCAGCAGTAGGGTGGGAATACCGGCCTGGGACAGGCGCATCATACGCCGCCCCCATTCCCGCTGGAAGGTGGGCTGGGGGTTGCGGTCTTTGTAGGCGTCCCCGGCAAAAAGCACCAGGTCTACTTTTTCGGCTACGGCCGTGTCTACCACCTGATCCAGCGCCGCCAGGAAGTCCAATACCCGAATGGGCAGGCCGGTTTGCGGGTCGTGACGGCCGTGATTGATCATATCAATATGGGCGTCAGCAAAATGAAGTAAACGAATTGATTCAGTCATTGGTCACTCGTCCCTCGTCACTTGTCACTCGTCACTCGTCACTCGTCATTTGATCATTCGTTGCCGGTTTAGCCAACATCCGGGCGATGGGGCGGAGATTGAGCCACCATTGTTCTTTAGGACGGCCGTTGGCCTCGTCCATCAACCGGGGCAAATCTTGTAAATCGGTGAATTTATAGGAACCGCGCTGCAAGCCGATACAGGCGCTCTGCGATTCCGGCTGCCCGATTTGCTCTTCCAAATAAGCAATACATTTGGCCGCCAGGCGTGTACCCAAAACCCGGTCATACGGCGATGGATTACCCCCCTGCTGCAAATGGCCCAAAATACATTGCCGTGCCGTAAACAGGCCACGCCCTTCTTCTTCCAATAGCTTGCACATAAATTCGGTAGTATAGGTATCATTCGCTCCTTCACTGCGAATCATCACCCCCAGCCGCTTGCCGCCCCGGAATCCATCTTTGAGCAGGGCCACGTCATCGCGCATATTGTCAATAGAGACCCCTTCTTCGTGCAAATAGACCCGTTCCGCACCAGAGGCCAGCGCCCCCATCAACGCCAGATACCCACAGCGCCGCCCCATCACCTCTACCACAAAGACGCGCCGCGACGCCACGGCCGATTGTTTGATCTTGTCTACGGCCTCAACGATGCTGTTCAGGGCCGTATCAGCGCCCACGCTCAATTCCGAACCGGGCAAGTCGTTGTCAATGGTAGCGGGCAGCAGCACCAGGGGAATGTTGAACGCCGGGAAATGGGTGCGCTGGTTGTAGAGCGACAGCGCCGCCTCATATCCTGACCAGCCGCCCACGATCAGCAATCCTTCGATATTATGCTTCTCAATGTTGCGGGCGATGGCATAAAAGTCACCATTGGCGGGCATATGCCGGTTTGTGCCCAGTTCAGAGCCACCCAGATAAGCCCAGCCGTTCACCGTCATCCAGTTCACTTCCTCAATCTGGTCATTCACCAGACCGGCAAAGCCGTTGTAAATGCCCACCATTTTGTGCCCCCGGTCTAAACCCAGGCGCACGACGGCGCGCATCACTGTATTCATGCCAGGGGATGGTGCGCCCGCCGTCAATACGCCAATCCGAAGCTGGCGCTGACCGGGTTGGGGGCCGTGGGGCTGCGCCCGCACCAGGGTACGCAGGGTTTGGAAGGATTCGCGGAAACCGGAACCGCGCAGCTCCATGGCCCGGTTGAATTGCAGGGAATCTACCGCCTCGTTGATTTCGCGGGTTTTTTGCAGGCACTCTTCCAGGGGGGTATGGACAATTTTGTTCCCTTTCAGGCCGATCACGTGCGCCTGTCCGTCCAGTTCACCGGAGATGATCAGGTCTACGGCCGCTACGCCCGTCAGCGTACTCAGGTTGCGGTCAAAGGCGGAAGGGGAGCCGCCGCGCTGCACGTGGCCTAAGATGGTGACGCGGGCGTCTTCTTTGAGCCGGTCTTCCAGCACCTGCCGCACGTACTCGGAGGAAATGCGGTTACCACGCCGATCTTGCGCCCCTTCGGCCACAATGACAATACTGTCGCGGCGGCCGATTTCACGGCCGTACTTCAGCACCGAACACATCTTGTCTTCCCAATTGTCCAGGTTGGGTGGGTTTTCGGGAATCAGCACCCAGTCGGCGCCGGAAGCCAGGCCGCTCATCATCGCCAGATAACCGGCGCGCCGCCCCATCACCTCCACCACAAAGGTGCGCTGGTGGCTGGCGGCGGTACTGGAAATGGCGTCTACAGCGTCGGTGATCCGGCGCAGGGCGGTATCCGCGCCAATGGAGATGTCGGTGCCCCACATATCGTTGTCAATGGAACCGACCAGCCCCATGATCGTCAGTTGTTGGTGGGCTGCGGCCGTTTCCGGGCTGATCTGCTCATTTTGCACCAGTTCGGCCAGCAGCCCCGACCATTCCTGGCGAAACAGGTTGGCCCCGGTCAGGCTGCCATCACCGCCAATAACCACCAGATTGTCAATGCCATGTTGGAGTAAATTGGCCGCAGCCTGGAGACGGCCGTGTCGCTGCCGGAAGGCTTCAGAACGGGCGGTGCCGATGACGGTGCCCCCTTTATACAAAATGCCGCCCACATCTTGCCAGGCCATCCGGCGAATACGCTTACCGCCATCTACCATACCCTGGTAGCCTTCGTAAATAGCGTAAGGTATGGCATCATTCGCCAGGGCCGCCCGTACAACGGCACGGACAGCCGCATTCATACCGGGAGCGTCGCCCCCGCTTGTTAATACACCTATTTTTTTCATGTTAACAACCACTCTTTTCCTTATGTTGGATGTGTCGTGGGAAGTGGGGAATTGGGTGGCAAGTAACAGGATGCAGAGCCAGCCCTGAGCCTGTCAAAGGGTTGCAGGTAATCATTTGCCACTTGCCACCTGCAACTAATAAGCCATACCAGTATACCTGTAAATGGTACATCGTTCAGTGGCTAAGGCAACCAATTTTTAGGGGAGTTTTGTTGGGCGGGTTAGGGGGAGGGGATTGGGAGATTGGGAGATTAGGAGATTAGGAGATTGAGTCTCTCATCTCCCAGCCACATAAGCCAACCAGTCGCCATCGGGGACGAGTGGCAGGTGGGGTGTGAAGCTGGCCTGGCCGATGTAGACCCAGGCGGGTGAGACCGCGCCATCACCCAGCCTGGCTTCGCGTATCACCCGCAGATATTCGCTTTGTTCCGGCGCGTCTGGATTGTACGCTTCCAGGGCATCCAGCCGGGCCAGCAGATCGGCATACGCATCGGGCCGGGCAGTCATCACCATGCCTTTCACCGGGCCGCCCCCGTTTTCGATCAGCACCGGATAATCGCCCAGGCTGTAGAGACGGCCGTGCGCCAACACGGCCGTCTGCTGCGCCACCAGCGCATCGCCCCACAAGGCCGCATTCGCCTGCCCCGGCAGCAAAGAGCCGTAGACAAAAAAGGGAAGATAAGGAGTTTTATTGGTCATTCGTCATTCGTCATCAGGTAATTGGGTAATTGATCACCCTATCACCCCTTCACCCCTTCACCTGCTCACCCATTCACCCGCTCACCTGCTCACCTCATCTTGCCCCACCCCTCTGCGTGCGTTACCATTATAGCCTGACGCCCTCGTAGCTCAATGGATAGAGCAGCCGCCTCCTAAGCGGCAGATTCAGGTTCGAGTCCTGGCGGGGGTATCTTCAGCCATTAGAATTTCAGATCAAAGGCAAGCTGGCGCACCTGGGTGGGGCCGGGCTTTTGGGCGCGGATGAGGGTGATGAGGCCGTTGGGGTTTTGTTCGCGTTGAATGTGAAACCCGGCTTCGACCAGCAAACTACGCCAGTAGGCAGCGGTGGGCAGTTGGGCCGCCGCCGGCCCGGCAGTGAGCCAGGTGGTTTGGGTGCGCGATTGTTCGGCAAAGAGGAGACGGCCGTCCGGCTGCAACACCCGATACGCTTCTTGTAATAACGCCAGCCGGTCGCCATGCTGCCAGATGGGCGACGTGACCTGGCAGAGCATGATCGCCGGGGCGCTGTCATCGGGCAGGGGGAGCAGATCAAACTGCCCCTCGCGCCAACTGAGGCGGGGGTCAGGTTGGGGATGAAGCAACTGCTGGCGCCAACGACCTAAGACGCCGGCGGCCATCCACTGTGGGTTAAAGATGTCCACGATGGTGATGTGCCCAATGGTCAGGCGGCGGCTGAGCAAGATGGGCCGATAACGCCGGCCCACGTCCACGTAGACCAACCGGGATTCGGGCAGCAGTTGGCCCATATCAAACAAGATATGGGATGGGCGTAAACCACGCCGGTCATAGAGCTGGTAAACCACCCAGAGAGAAGCCAGAAAAAAGTAGGCCAATATCAGCAGCACGGCCGTTGCCAGAGGAACAAAACTGAGCCAGCCCCGATCCAGGCTAACGCCCATGAACAACAACGTGACCACCATGCCGCCATACAACAGCGCGAACCGGGGCCACTGGGCATAGACGGCCGTTACCGTACCATTCACTTTTTCTTCTTGCATGAGGGAGTAAGTATAGCCAAGTCCGTAAGCCGTGACCCGTAATCCGTGAACCGAAGCCCGAAGTCCGATGATGAAGTGATGCCATGACCAATGACGAGTGACGAGTGACGAGTGACGAGTGACCGATCACCGATTACGGATCACGGATCACGAGCCAACCGGCAGCCAGACATGAAACGCCGCACCCTCGCCGGGTATGCCGGTGCTTTCGACGATGATACGGCCATGATGCCGGTCAATAATCTCTTTGGCAATAGCCAGTCCTAAGCCAGTGCCGGCGGTGTGGCTGGAATGGGCTGCCTCGCCGCGAAAGAAACGGCTGAACAGTTTCGCTTGTTCGGCGGGGAGAATGCCCGGCCCGGTATCTTGCACACAAAAACCAGCCCAGTTATGGCCATGGCTGCACTCCACCTCCGTGTAAACCTCTATCGCGCCACCTGCCGGTGTGTAATTGGTGGCATTGGTCAGCAGCACACTCAACGCCTGGCTGATAAGGGTAGCATCGGCCTCAGCCAACACGGCCGTAGCCAACAAACGAACCGCCACTGCTAGACCACGACTTTCGACCAATGCCTGCCGGTCATGCACCATATTTTCCACCAGCACATTGAGGTCTACGGTTTCAAATTTTAGCTCAACCACCTCTCTATCTAACCGAGAAAGCAGCAGTAAATCTTCAATGAGCGTCTCCAGACGGTCTGTTTCCCGCTGCAACACGGCCAGATATTGTTCCTGCCGGTGAGGATAGCGCACCAACAGATCATGGTACAGCTTGATGTTCGTCAGTGGGGTGCGTAGTTCGTGCGAGACATTGGCTACAAATTCATCTTTTACCTGGCTGAGAATGCGGAGTTCTTCATTGGCCGCCTCTAACTGCTCCGAGCGTTCTTCCAACATTTGTTCAGCCCGTTTACGCTCGGTGACATCACGGGCCACAATGATACGGCCGTTACCGCCACGGCCGTTATCCTTATGCAAGTGAAGCGGCGTAATGCGCAGCGCCAGGAATCGTGTCTGCCCCTGCCGGTCAATCTTAATCTCTGTTTTGAGCGAGGTCTCTGGCCCAAACTCACTGACCAGATCACCCCAGGCTGCCAATACCTGCATGGCCGGTTGGCCGATTAACCGGCTGGTGGGCACGCCCAACGCGCGCTGCGCCGCCGGGTTAATATCTACCAGCCGGTTGTTTGCATCCAGCACCAACACATAATCGCTGATGCCATCAAAAACCGTATCGCGGGCGACGGGCACAATGTCAAAAAGCCGGTAATGAAAAAGCCCCCAGGCGATCAGCAGATTGCTCATGGCAAAAGTGATAGGCGTTGTATCCCGTTGAAGGGAGAAAGTGATACCAAGGAGCGTGAGCAGAACACCCACCAGAGGGATAAGCGCACCAGTGACCACAATGAGCATCTGCCGCCGATACAACTCCTGGCTTCGGATGAAGGTGATGATTAAGAGGTAAAGGGCTATGAAAACGAGGATATAGGCGTAACTGCTAACTAACCAGACGGCCGTCGTAAATTCATATGTCAGGGCAGCAAAAGGTTCACCAGGGATGAGGTCAGCCGACGGCCGTATCCACCCGCGAAACCTGCTTGTCAGCATGAATCCCACAAAAAGCAAAAAAGGCGCACTGAGCAACAACCAGGCCAGGTACGGCCGTTTGAACGACCGTCCGGTGTAAATCAGGGCAAACCTCAGAAAGACCAGCGGCCAGATAAAAGAGGCCACAAACTGCATGTTGTCCCAAAACAGTTTACCCGCCAGTGTGTCGCTGTTCAGTTCAAAAATATACCCAAACGTCCAGGCCGCCTGGCTGCCCACCACCAACGCAAATGACCGCGCACCGGGGATACCGCGCCGCTGCCAGGCATACACGGCCACGCTCAACGAAATGAAGAAGGAAATCACGTAAGGCAGTAAATATGGCAAATGGGTGGACTGCATCAGATTTGGCCTTTCCTGGATTCTACGTAAAAACCAGTACCCGGCAATTCGTGTGGATGATGACGGCCGTGAATCGCTCATCCAAGTATAAATGCGGAAGCAGCGACAATCAATCACAGACTAAACGTAGATTGAGCATGTGCCGACCACAGGTGGCAGTGGGGGCACTTACAGGTAAAATCCCCCCTCTATGACGGAAAACCGTTGGCTGGCCCTCATCCTCCTCCTCTTTGTGCTGCTTGGCGGCGTTTATGCCTTCACCACCCCCATCTTTGAAGCGTCAGACGAGTTGTGGCATTATCCCATGGTGCGCCATCTGGCGGCGGGCAACCCCCTGCCGGTGCAGGTATTTGACCCCGCCCAGGCCGGCCCCTGGAAACAGGAAGCCAGCCAGCCGCCGCTCTACTATTATTTAGGCGCGGCGCTGACCTTTTGGATTGACACGGCCGATATGGAAACGGTGCGCTGGGAAAACCCGCACGTAGACAACGGCATCATCACCGCCGATGGCAACATTAACCTGACCATTCACGATCCGGCCTGGAACCCCTGGCAGGGCACACTGCTGGCGGCGCGGCTGGTGCGCCTCTTTTCCATCCTGTTAGGTGCGGCCACCGTTTACCTGACGTACCGGATTGCCAGAGAAGTGGAACCAGACCGGCCTGAAATTCGCCTGGGCGCCGCCGCCGTCAACGCCTTTCTGCCCATGTTCCTCTTCATCACCGCCTCGGTCAACAACGACAACCTGGCCATCCCCCTGGCCTCGCTGGCCATTCTGCTGTTGATCCGGGTGGTCGGTAATCGGTTATCGGTAATCGGTAATCGGTCTACCGTTCACCGATTACCGATTACCGATTACTGGCTCCACTGGCTCTTGATCGGCGTCGTCATCGGCCTGGCCATCCTGACAAAAGAAGGCACGTTTGGCCTTTTCCCCATTGCCTTAGGCACGGCTTTCATTTCGCAGTGGCAGAGAAGAAGTGCTCAGGTGTCAGGTATTCAGGTGTCAGGTGAATCGGTCACGCATCACGCATCACGCATCACGCCCCACCGATTACCGATCACCGATTACCGATTACCGATAACCGCCTACGGCCGTATCCTCCTCCACACCCTACTCACCTTCCTGGTCATGCTGCTGCCGGTGGTGCTCATTGCCGGGTGGTGGTATTGGCGCAATATCCGGCTGTATGGCGACTTCCTGGGCTGGAACGCTTTTATCGCCGTCCTGGGAGAGCGGGCTACGCCGGCATCGCTCTACCAACTGTGGAGCGAACGGCACGGCTTCCTGATGGCGTACTGGGGTCTGTTTGGCGGCGTCAATGTGCCCATGCTCGGCTGGATTTATGCGCTGTTGAATGGGGTGTTGGTGGTAAGTGTGGTGGGGTTTGTGGTGTATGCACTAAAAAAGATTAGAGATTGGAGATTGGAGATTGGAGATTTTCGGTTCAATCTTCAATCTCTAATCTCCAATCTCCTCCGCTTCGTCGAACGCTATTTTGCCCTCATCGTCTGCCTGCTTTTTTCGGCGGCGGTGGTGGTGGGGCTGATTCAGTGGGCAACGACGACCTGGTCTTCGCAGGGGCGGCTGGTGTTTACGGCGCTCTCTACATTGACAACGTTGCTGGTGGTGGGGCTGGTGGGCTGGCTGCCGCGCCGCCCGGCAGTTTGGGTGATAGCCGGTTTAGGCAGTTTTATGTTTGTGGTGGCGGCGCTGGCCCCGTTTTTATGGATACGGCCGTCTTACCAACCACCCCATTACAACCCGCCACAAATCCAAACGGCCGTCACCTTTGGCAATGAACTTAAACTGGTGGGCTATGAATGGTCGCCAACGGCCGTGCAGCCCGGCGAGACAGTCTGGGTCACATTAGAATGGGAGGTCACGCAGCCCATTGCCCGCAACTGGAGCATCTTTGTCCATCTCAATGACCCGGTGCTGGAACGGCCGATTGCCCAACGGGACATGTTTCATGGCCAGGGGTTGCGCCCCACCTCACTTTTGCAGCCGGGCGAGCGCATTGTCACCCGCCACGCTTTGACTGTGCCCGACACGGCCGTAGCCCCCATTGACCTGGAACTGACCGTGGGCCTCTACGACTACGCTACCTGCCCGGCGTGCGAACGGCTGCCCGTGACGGAAAGCCGCCTGCCGGTGCATGAGAATGCGGTGGCGCTGGCCGATGTGCCGCTCACGGCCGTGCCCGGCGAAATGCCTAACCCCATCTCCGTCAACTTTGAAAAGGGGTTCACCCTGGTCGGCTATGAACTCAATCCCCGCCGCACGACGGCCGGGGAAACGGCAGAGCTAACGCTGTACTGGCAGTTAAGCCAGCCTGTTACGGCCGATTACACCATCTTTGCCCAGGTCGTAGACCAGGACACAACACTTTGGGCAAATGTGAATTTGTCTGTTCCCACCTCGCAGTGGCCGGTGGGCGCACCGCAGCCCGTCCCTCTGACGCTGCCGCTCAACCCGGAGACGCCCGCCGATGTGTACCCGATCATCATTGGCCTGTATGCGCTCTCCCCCACCGGCGAATTTCAACGGTTGCAGCGGATTACGGCCGACGGCCGTCCTACCGATGACTTCCTACAACTCACCCTGTTACGAGTGGATTGATGGAACAAAACACGGATCACGCATCACGCATTACGCATCACGCCTCACGAAACACCCTGCTGTTAGCGGTGTTAGTGGCCGTCACGGCCGTGTTCGGTGGCCTGCTGCTGGCGTATGGCGGGCCGTTGGCGGCACTGGCGCTGCTGTTGGCCGGGGTAGCGGTGGTGGTAGTGTTGCGCAATATCGAACTGGGCTTTTGGGGCGTGATGGCCGTCGTTTGCCTGCTGCCCTTTGCCACCATTCCCGTTGACATTGGCCTGACGCCCACATTTTTAGACCTGGCATTGGCCGCCGTCGTGGGCGTCTGGGCCTTGGAGTTGGTCACGGGCAAACAACGGGACGTCATCATCACGCCCATCACCCTACCGCTGCTCATTTTTATCATCATCGCCCTGTTTGCCTTCATTTTTGGGCTGGCTAACGGGCCGCTCACCCCCACCTTGCTGCGCAAATTTGCCGAACTGATCTTGAGCCTACTATTTGTGCTGGTGGTTGTTGATTACTGCCGCACCTGGGAACAGTTGGAACGGCTGGTGAAGGTGCTGCTGTTGGCCGGGGCCGGGGCGGCGCTGCTGGCAATTGGCTTGTGGCTGCTGCCGGAAGAAACCACCAATGAGCTGCTGAACGTACTCACGCGGGTTGGCTACCCCGGCGGTTGGGTCATCCGGTACATCGAGGAGAACCCGGAACTTTCGGAACGGGCCATTGGCACCTCCGTAGACCCCAACGTGCTGGGCGGACTGCTGCTGATGCTGGGGGCATTGGCCGGGCCGCAGTTGGTGGCCAAACGGCCGTTGTTCCCCCGCTGGCTCACCTATTTTGTCGTCGGCTCCATTTTTCTGGCGTTGATCCTGACGTTTTCAAGGGGGGCGCTGGTAGGGCTGGTAGCCGGGTTAGGTTTTGTGGCTTTGGCCCGTTACCGGCGGCTGCTGCCGTACATGGTCGTCATTGGCCTGCTCTTTTTGCTGCTGCCGCCGGCCCAAACCTACATCGCCCGTTTTGTAGAAGGGGTGCAGGGGCAAGACCTGGCTACCCAAATGCGCTTTGGTGAATACAAAGACGCCCTGATCCTGGTGCAGCGGTATCCCGTTTTTGGCGTTGGTTTTGCCGGGACGCCGGACATTGACATTTACCTGGGGGTAGCTAACGTCTATCTGACCATCGCCCAGACGATGGGGCTGGTGGGGCTGCTGGCCTTTTTTGCGGTGTTGGGCACGCTGTTTGCCTATGCCTTTTTCAACCGGGGGACGATCAAGGCCGACGGCCGTAAAGACCCTGTCTGGTTGGGCTTACACGCGGCCATCATCGGCGGGTTGGTTGCCGGATTGTTTGACCATTACCTGTTCAACCTGGAATTTCACCACGCCGTCACTGCCTTCTGGCTGTTGGTAGGGCTGGCCGCCGCGGCCACGCGGTTGGGGAATGAGAGATTAGGAGATTAGGAGATTGGGAAATTGCGCAATCTCCCTATTGCCTGCACGGCAGCATCACCACAAACGTCGCCCCTTCACCGGGCACACTTTCCACGGAAATTGAACCCCCGTGCCGTTCCACAATTTTGCGGCAAATGGCCAGGCCCACGCCGGTACCTTCGTAGGCAGTACGGCCGTGCAGCCGCTCAAAAATCTCAAAAATTCGCTCCTGGTACTGTGCCTCAATGCCAATGCCATTGTCCTCAAAGAAAATCTGGCACATCTCTCGTCCGGCATCCGTCATATGCTGGCTGTAAATCTGAATAACCGGCAGCCTGTGCGGGCTTATAAATTTCAGGGCATTGCCCACCAAATTTTGCAGCAGTTGTCTCATCTGGATCGGGTCAGCTTCTATTTCAGGCAAACTACCCACCATCATCGTCGCGCCTGTTTGCTCAATGCGCACTTCCAGATCAGACAAGACATCTTGCATAATGTCATTCAAAGAAACAAAACTAAACGGCTGGCGGTGGGTGGTCACGCGAGAATAGGTCAGCAAATCCAAAATCAGCTCCTGCATCCGGGCCGCTGCCGACTGCATCCGTTTGAGATAATCCCTGCCGCGTTGATCCAATACAGTTTCGTATTTTCCCTCCAACCGGCTGCCAAAAGTGGTGATTTTGCGCAGCGGCTCCTGTAAATCGTGGGAAGCAATATAGGCAAAATTTTCTAATTCATGGTTGCTGCGTTCCAGTTCTTGAGAATATAGTTGCAGTGACTTCTGAGCTTGTTCTCGTTCGTTGATCTCCCTGGTTAGCTGTTGGTTTGCGGCGGTTAGCTCGGTGGTGCGCCGGGTCACCTCTTGCTCTAAGTGGGCGGCCTGTTCCTGCAAGGCCATATACAAACGGGCATTTTCTACAGCCAGGGCCACCTGGTTCACCATCAAAACCAGCAAACGCTGTGTATCTTCATTGAATCGGTAAGGCGTGGTGTGATTTTGCAGAGAAACGACGCCAATCACACGGCCGTTGACGATCATCGGCGCCCCCAACCACGATTTGGAACGGACACCACGCGGTACATCCAATTTTAGCTCCTGCACTTTTTCAGCCACAAAGACGGGGATAAGCAACGGCCGTTCTGTCCGAATAATGTACTCTACCAGCCCATTTCGGAAAGGACGGCGGTGACGATACCAGTTAAACTGTCCGTCCGCCACATCCAACGCAAAAACAATCTCCCCCGCCTCCGGATTTTCCGGCTCATAAAAAGCCACAAACAGGTTGGTGGTATCAATCAGCCGGGCGGCATACTGCACAAAGGTTGTCAACAACGGTTCAATGCCCTGGGTGGAACTGAGCGAGCGGCTCATTTCGTTGAGGATGGTCAATTCTTCAGCACGCCGCGCCAACAGGCGGAAGGCGCGGGCATTTTGGATGGCAATGGCGAACTGCGCCGCCAGCGTCTTATGGATGCGCACATCCTCCTCGGTAAAACGGTCACGCTCCCTGGCCTGTACATCTAAAATGCCAATTAACTGGTCCCCCACCGTCATCGGCAGGCATAGTTCGGCCGCCGCCTCTGGCAGCACCGGATGGGGCATGAAGTCCGGGTGGCTGTGAACGTCATTCACCACCATCACAATGCGTTCGCGGGCAACGCGGGCACAGATGGACGGGCGCTGTTGCAGCGGGATGGCCGGCACCGGCGAATCCTTACTCAGCAAGTCCTTATCACCCATCACCGGCAGCAAATTCTCGCCGGCCTCGTCCAGCAGGGCGATGTTGACATGATACAAATTGAACTGCTCTTTGGTGCGCACCAGGGCAAATTGTAAAAGCTGATCGAGGTCCAGGATGCCGGAAACGGCCGTGCTGATCTGGGCAATGGTCTCCAGTTCAATCACGCGCCGGGTCAAAGCATCTTTTTCAGTAGCCAACGATTTCTCAGACAATGTCATCATACCTCGTGACTATTATCCGCAAAGAATGCCAGGGCGCGAAGATATTTCCGGCATCATTCATACAGTTCGTGGCCGGTTTCACCGAGAAGGGGCGTTATAATTTTGCCAGGAGGAGTTCCGCCAACCTGGGGTGGTTACGGGCATATTTGATCAGCCCATCCAGCAGCCAGGGATACCGCAGCAACCACCGCTGCACAAAATAAGAGCGCCGCATAACAGGCCACATAGCCGCCTGGCAGGCGCGTTCATACTCATGCAGCATCCGGCGCGAAAAATCTCCTTGCTGCAATGCCCGGTGCGCCGTTTGCGCCGCCAGTAGCGCCGATGTCATGCCATTCTCAATGCCGCCCCCGGTCAGCGGATCGATCAGCCAGCCAGCATCTCCCAGCAGCAGCGCCCCATCAAAAGCGCGCGGCAACCGCTTGTAAGAGCCAAAGTTAAGCTGCCAGGTCGCCACATCCTGCAAACGGCCGTCGCCCCGTATACGCTCTTTCATAAAAGGCAGCGCCAAAAATTTCTCTAGCAGTTGTTCCAGACTCAACTGTTGTTGGCGGAACTTGTCCAGACGCATCCCCAACCCGATGTTCGCCTTCTGCGCCCCCATGGGAAAAATCCAGGCATACCCCGGCAAAATTCCCCGATGCAAAAAGAACTCCACCTGGTGCGGCCGCACCTCCAGCTCCTCCATATACGCCCGCAGCGCCACCGCCCGATGCACATCCGGCGGGCGCTGTGGCTGCAAAGCCCGGCTAATAACCGAGGTAGCGCCATCGGCTGCCAGTACCAATCTCGCCGGAATAACCAGCAAACCATCCGCCCCCTGTGCTTTTACCCCGCGTACCTGCCCACTTTCCACGATGGGTTCTTTGACGCGCGCCTGGAAAAATTCAGCGCCCGCCCGCACCGCTTGCTCTTGTAGCAGGGCGTCGAATTGCACACGCGGGATCACGTGCGCCTGCCCCCCTTGTTTGCCTCTTTTCATCTTGCTTTCGTAGATGTGCCCGGCCGGTGATACCAGACATACGCCATCTATCGGATAAAAATCCTCCTGGTCAAACACCTCTTTCAATCCTAAATCATAGACTATTTCGGTGACACCAACCGGGATGCCATCCCCACAAGACTTGTCACGCGGAAACGTTTGGCGGTCAATAAGCAGGACATCATGCCCCAGTTGCCTTAAAGCAATGGCGGCCGTACTCCCTACCGGCCCGGCGCCAACAATAACGATTTCTCTTTGTTTCATATCGCCTCAAGTGATGATGCGTGATGCGTGATGCGTGGGGGCCTTTTGGTCACGCATCACGCATCACGGAGTGATTTTGCCGGGAAATTTTAACATAAACGCATCAAACAAAAGGGGGGGAGGCTTTAGCCAGGGTCGGCTGAAGCCTCCCCTCCGGCCAAACTAAACCGACAAACAGAACTTGTGACAAATGTCACAATCGGAAAATGACAATCCTCCCTCACCATTTTGGGGTGATCGGCATACACTTTGGGCATCTATTCGGATAAGCGAATAGATGAATATCAAAAGATATAGGGGAGATTGGAGATTAGGAGATTGCGAATCTCTCAATCCCCTAATCTCTCAATCTCTGAATCCACCAACAGGTATTCACTATGCTCAACCCCACCCTTGACGAACTCAGTCTGCTGCACGCCAACATTTGCCAGGCGTTGGGCGACCCGAAACGCATCTTAATCCTTTATGCGCTAGACGACGAACCTCGCCACGTCACCGCCCTGGCCGAGGCGCTCAACATGCCCCAGCCCACCGTCTCCCGTCACCTGGCCGTGCTGCGCGACCGGGGGTTGGTGCAGACGGAACGGAACGGCACGGCCGTGACCTACACACTCACCGACGGCCGTATCATCGAAGTCCTCAACACCATGCGCCAGATACTCCGCTCTGTGTTGGCGCAGCAGTCTGATATTTTAGTCGGTAATCGGTAATCGGTGGCCGGTAATCGGTGGTGGTTTACCGATTACCGATAACCGATTACCGATTACCATTTCCGGTGCAACATGCGCGATTTCAAATACATCTGGCTACTTGGTATCATCGGCACGGCCCTGCTCATTGGCGTACCCATTTGGGCGTTGGTGAAACCGGCCGAAACAGCCGCTACCGCCAACCCCTGGAGCAGCGTTCCCCAACGAGTCCCCCACACCGACCACAGCGAACTGATGCCCGGCCCCTACGAAACGGGCCAGGAAGTGACCGCCGCCTGCCTGGAATGCCACGAAAACGCCGCCAGTCAGGTGATGCACACCACCCACTTCACCTGGGAGAGCGAGCCGGTGCTGCTGCCCGGCCGTGACGAACCCGTCACCATCGGCAAAGCCAACCAGATCAACAACTTCTGCATCGGCATCCAGAGCAACTGGACGGGCTGCACCCGCTGCCACGCCGGTTACGGCTGGGACAGCGCCGACTTTCAGGAAACCGCCACGGAAACGGACGTTGACTGCCTGGTTTGCCACGCCGATACCGGCCTCTACAGCAAAGGGGCCGCCGGGCTGCCCGCCGAGGGCCTGGACCTGGCCGCCGCCGCCCAAAGCGTCAATTACCCCACCCGCCAAAACTGCGGCAGTTGCCACTTTAACGGCGGCGGTGGTAATGCCGTCAAACACGGCGACCTGGACGAAACCCTTTACTTCCCCACCGCCAATATAGACGTACACATGGGCCGCTTTGATTTCCAATGTATTGACTGCCATCAGGCCGAAGACCACCGCATCGCCGGCCAGGCCATGT
The DNA here is from genome assembly GCA_019637635.1 of Anaerolineae bacterium. Lineage (GTDB taxonomy): Bacteria > Chloroflexota > Anaerolineae > Promineifilales > Promineifilaceae > CAADGU01. The sequence goes on along the minus strand of JAHBVI010000023.1, from coordinate 23,223 downwards.
CCGTCAGCGTCAACAGCGAAAACCAGGTGGCCTGTACGGACTGCCACGCCGCCGACCTGCACAGCGATGCCCGCATCAATGCTCACGTTGACAGCGTGGCCTGCCAGACCTGCCACATACCCGAAGGCGCGGTGCGCGACGCCACCAAGATGCACTGGGACTGGTCCACAGCCGGCAACGACGCCATTCCCGAAGACCCGCATACTTACCTGAAAATCAAGGGCAGCTTCATCTACGAACAAGGCTTCACACCCACCTACCTCTGGTACAACGGCACATCCGACCACTACATTTTAGGCGACCCTATAGACCCCACCGTCTCCACGCGGATCAACACGCCATTGGGTGATATTCGTGACGAAAACGCCAAAATCTGGCCCTTCAAGGTTCACTTTGCCAACCAGATTTATGACGCCGGTTACAACTACCTGATCCAGCCGCAAACCGTCGGCCAGGACGGGTATTGGACGACGTTTGATTGGGATCAGTCGGCGCGGCTGGGCATGGCGGCGGCCGGGCTGCCTTACAGCGGCGAATATGGCTTTGCGCCGACGGAGATGTATTGGAACCTGAGCCACATGGTGGCCCCCAAAGAGAACGCGCTACAATGTAATGATTGTCATGGGGAAGACGGCCGTCAGAACGGCCGTATAGATTGGCAATCTCTCGGCTACTACGGCGACCCCCTCCGCTGGGGCGGCCGCAGCCAACAAGGGTTCACAGGGAAATAGGACGCAGATGAACGCGGATAAACGCGGGTTTTTCAGGGAAAAAATCCGCGAAAATCCCGAAAATCCGCGTCCCATTCCATAAACAATCATGCACACGATCAATCATTCTCGACACCATTTGCTCTACGGTTTGGGTCTGACGCTTCTCGTTCTAGCCGGTTTCGTTGCCGTCAGGCAGACGGCCGTAGCTCAGGAGCAAACCACGCCCAAAGGCTCCCCTGTCCACCCCACCTTTGCCTTGCTGGATGCGGACGGTAACAACGTCCTGGACTCTGCCGCGCCCATCTCCACCATGCAAACCTGCGGCCAGTGCCACGACACCCAATTCATCGCCGGTCATAGCTTCCACGCCGACGTGGGCCTGAGCCAGTTGGGGCAGCCCGGCGTCAGCAGTTGGGACAGCAGCCCCGGCCTTTTCGGCCGCTGGGACCCCATCACCTACCGCTACCTTTCCCCGGCCGAAGACAGCGTAATTGACCTGACGACGGCCGAATGGCTGATGACCATTGGCCTGCGTCACGCCGGCGGCGGCCCGGCCACCACCAGCCGCAAGGGTGTGCCCCTGACCGTTTTGCCCATCAGACCCGAAGACCCACAGACGAGCATCGTCAACCCGGAAACGGGCGAACTGGAAGCCTGGGATTGGGACGAGTCGGGCACGGTGGAGATGAACTGCTTCCTTTGCCACACCGCCAGCCCAGACAACGAGGCCCGCAGCCAAATGCTGCAATCCGGCCAGTTTGCCTGGGCCAACACGGCCACCCTTTTCAGCAGCGGCATCGTAGAACCGACGCTGGATGGCTGGCATTACAACGCCGGCGCTTTTGACGAGAATGGCGAAATTTTGCCCAACTATGTCACCATTCAAGACCCCACCAGCGAAAACTGCGGCGCCTGTCATGGCACAGTCCATACCGATTTGCAAACGCCGCTCACGCTGGCGATTGAGACGTCCGACTTCTTCGAGAAGTCGGACGTCTACTCCACCATAACCACCGGGCAGGTAATATCCGGCCAAAAATTGCTCAATTCCGGCCTGAACCTGGCCGACAAACAAACCCTCAACCGCTCCTGGGACATTCACACGGAACGGGTGCTGGCCTGCACCGACTGCCATTATTCCCTGAACAACCCGGTACATTTCCAGGCGCTCAGCGGCGACCAGCCGGAACATCTGACGTATGACCCGCGTCGCCTGGATTTGGGCGAATACCTTTACCGGCCGCTGCACCAGTTTGCCAAAGGGCAGAGCGCCCAGAGCGCCATTGCCCCGGAACTGGACAACACCTTGCGGCGCTGCGAAAGCTGCCACAGCATTGAAAAGACGCATAACTGGCTGCCCTACAAAGAGCGCCATACGGAAGCGATGGCCTGCGAAAGCTGCCACACGCCGCAGTTGTATGCCCCAGCGCTGGAATCGGTGAACTGGACGGCCGTGACCTCCGACGGCTCTCCCCTGACCACCTGGCGCGGCATTGACGGCGAAGTAGGCGACCTGAATGCGCTGATTACCGGGTATGAGCCGGTGCTGCTGCCTCGCCAGAATAGTGATGGCAGCGCGCCCCTGGCCCCCTATAACCTCATCACCGCCTGGTACTGGGTCTATGGCGACCCGGAACGGCCTGTACCGCTGCGCGATTTGCAGGCGGTCTGGCTGGAGGGCGACAACTACGAACCACACATGCTCCAGGTGTTTGACACGGACCACGACGGCCGTCTCTCTACCACCGAGCTAGTGATTGACACCCCGGCCAAAGAGGCGCTGCTGGCGACCCGTCTCGCCGAACGGGGGCTGCCCAACGCCCGCATTGTGGGGGAGATACGGCCGTACTCCATCAACCACAACACCGCTACCGGTGAATGGGCCACCCGCGACTGCCGTACCTGTCACGCCGAAGAGTCACGCATCACCCAGGCCATCGCCCTGTCCGGCAGCGCACCCGGCGGCGTCACGCCTACGTTTGTCAACAGCGGCGGCACGGCCGTGCGCGGCGATATTCTCAACCAGGACGGCGCCCTCTTCTTCAAACCGGCCACAACGTCCGACGATGAGGCCATTCCCAGCATCTACATCTTCGGCCACAGCAGCGTCTACTGGGTAGACTGGCTGGGCATCTTCTTGTTTGTGGGTGTAATCCTGGGCATTGTGCTGCATAGTTCCCTGCGCCTCTACTTTGGACGCAAAAATGAGCCGACACACGCCACTACCGAGCGCGTCTACATGTATGGCGTCTATGAACGGTTGTGGCATTGGCTGCAAACGGCCGTGATCCTCGGTCTGCTCCTCACCGGCCTCATCATCCACAAACCGGACAAATTTGGCCTGTTCAGCTTCAACTACGTGGTACAGGTACACAACATCCTGGCCCTCATCCTGCTGGTCAACGCCGCCCTCTCCCTGTTCTACCACCTGGCCTCTGGCGAAATTCGCCAATACCTGCCCCACCCTCGCGGCTTTATTGACCAGGCCGCCGAGCAAGCCATCTATTACCTGCGCGGCATTTTTCGCGGCGATCCCCATCCCTTTGAGAAAACGCCCGACCGCAAGCTGAACCCATTGCAACAAATCACCTATTTTGGGCTGCTCAACGTGCTGCTGCCGCTGCAAATCCTCACCGGCATCTTGATGTGGGGGGCGCAGCAGTGGCCGGACGTAGCCGCCCGCACCGGCGGCCTGCCCTTCCTGGCTCCCTTCCACACGCTGATCGCCTGGGCATTGGCCGCCTTTGTCGTCATGCACGTTTACCTGACCACCACCGGGCACACCCCCACCGCCGCTATAAAGGGCATGGTGATCGGGTATGACGAGGTAGTAATTGAGTAATTGGGCAATTGGGTAATTACCCAATTACCCAATTACCAGTCCGAGGAAATATGACCACCTTAACCGAAAAACCAACCCAACCCAAAACCCGGCGCTTTTCGCTGACGCAGCGGGAGGCAAAGGCATATATCAATCCCTATGCGGCAGCCATTGCCCTGGGCGTGGTGCTGTTCCTGGCCTTTTTCATCACCGGCAATGGGCTGGGCGCGTCTGGCGGGCTGAACCGCATCCTGGTTTATTTTGAAGACCTGATCGCCCCGGAACACGTAGACCGGGTAGCCTATCTGGTAACAATGGCCGGGGGCGCAGCCAACCCGCTGGATAGCTGGATTGTGATGTTGACGGTGGGCACACTGTTGGGCGGCTTTGCCAGTGGGCTGGTGAACGGCCGTGTCAAAGTGGAAACCATCGGCGGCCCCCGCGTCTCCAAACACCTGCGCTGGCTCACCGCCTTCGTCGGCGGCGGGCTGATGGGCTATGGGGCGCGTCTGGCGCGCGGCTGCACCAGCGGCCAGGCCCTCTCCGGCGGCGCGGTGTTGTCCGTTGGCAGTTGGGCCTTCATGTTCGCCGTCTTCGCCGGCGCTTACCTGCTGGCCTACTCCCTACGCAAACTCTGGAACTAAAGGAGGAATTAAGAATTATGAATTATGAATTATGAAGCCGATTTCATAATTCCTAATTCCTAATTCATAATTAAAAAAATGTCTCCCTTTCCCTTACCCCTCACCCAATTACTCGGACATTACGGCGCGTATGTCGTCTATATTTTGATTGGTTTTAGCTTTGGTTACGTGCTGGAAAGCGCCGGTTTTGGCAACAGCCGCAAGCTGGCGGCCCAGTTCTACTTCAAAGACATGACCGTACTCAAGGTGATGTTTGGCGCGATTATTGTAGCCATGCTGCTCATCTTCACCGCTTCTGGCCTGGGCTGGCTGGATTACAACCTGATCTGGGTCAATCCCACCTACCTCTGGCCCGGCATTGTCGGCGGGCTGATCATGGGTTTTGGTTTCATCATCGGTGGGTTCTGCCCCGGCACATCGCTGGTAGCGGCGGCCACCGCCAAGCTAGACGGCGTTTTCTTCGTCTTAGGCGTCCTGTTTGGCATTTTCCTCTTTGGCGAAACGGTGGGGCTGTATGACGAATGGTGGAACAGCAGCTATATGGGGCGCTTCACCCTGCCGGAACTGTTTGGCCTGCCCACCGGCGTGGTGGTGCTGGCCATTATTGTGATGGCGCTGGGCATGTTTTGGGCGGCGGAAAAGCTGGAACAACGCTTTGGCGACGCCGACCCCAACACTGCCCCTCGTTGGCGCTATGTGGCTGCGGCTCTCATCTTCCTGGGTGGCATTGTCCTGATTATTCTGGGCCAGCCCACCACCGCCGACCGCTGGCAGGCTATCGCCCCGGAAAAAGAGGCCACGCTGGCCGAACGCGCCGTGCAGATTCACCCCGGCGAACTGCTGGCTTCCCTGAAAGACCCCAAGATCAAGGTGCGTATGTTGGACGTGCGCAGCGAGGCGGATTACAACCTGTTCCACATTCTGGATGCGCAGCGGGTAGCGCCGGACGATCTGCTGGCGCTGACGCCGGAACTGATCGCCGAACCGGAAAACACGGTCTTTGTGGTGATGAGCAATGACGAAACGGCCGCTACCGAAGCGTGGAAGCTGCTGGTGGCCGAAAGTGTGCCTAACGTGTACATCCTGGACGGGGGCGTCAACAACTGGCTGGCGACTTTCACGAAGGATACATTTGGGCCAGAATACGTGGCGGTAGACGGCCGTGACGATCAACTACGCTATGCCTTCACTGCCGCCCTGGGCGCCCGCCACGCCGCCGCCAGCCCCGACCCGCACCTGTTTGACCTGACCTACATCCCTAAAATTCAGCTACAATTAAAACGCGCCCCCGGCAGCGGGGGCTGTGGTTAGAAGATTTTGGGACACGGATGAACACGGATACACGCGGATTTTTTTAATGATTGTCCGCGTGTATCCACCAAATCGGCGAAAATCCGCGTTCTATTTAAGATGAAGGAACCAATTTGGACAAACGAAATTGGGCTGGCAAACGAGGAGAGGGGTATGTTGTGGTGCAGTTTGTTTTGCTGGGGCTGATTGCCGTGACGCCGTTTGTGTCACGGTCGTCCGCCCCCTGGCCCGAACCCTGGCATACCATCACTCTGGTAGTCGGTCTGGTGTTATTGGGCGTGGGTCTGGTTTTGGCGCTGGCGGGGGTGTGGAGTCTGGGGGATAACATCACGGCCGTGCCCCACCCCAAAGAAAACGCGCAAATGGTAGAACACGGCGCGTACCGCCTGGTACGCCACCCCATTTACAGCGGCATTATCCTGGGGGCATTGGGTTGGGGGCTGTTCATGCACAGTGGCCTTACCCTGGCATTGGTGCTGCTGCTCTTCCTCCTGTTCGACGCCAAATCCCGCCGCGAAGAACAATGGCTGGCCGAAAAATATGAAAATTATGGGGCGTATAAAAAACGGGTGCGGAAGCTGGTGCCGTTTGTGTATTGAGAGATTGGGTAATCTCCAATCTCCGATCTCTAATCTCCCCTAAAAAAAACTGCCAGCTCCCGATTCACCGCCTCCGCCTCATCGTGCTGCACCCAGTGAGAGGCGTCCGGGAAGAAGTGGAGACGGCCGTTGGCACACATCTCAATACTCGGCTGCGCTAACTCCTTGCCCAAGGCCCGGTCTTGTTCCCCCCACAGCATCAACGTCGGCGTCTGGATAGAACCCGGCGGCGGGGAGGGCATCGTCAGGAACAGGCGCAGATTGGCCCGATACCAGTTCAGCATAGCCGTCACCGCCCCCGGTTTCTGCCAGGCATGTTCATAAACCCCCAGTTCCGCCGGAGAAAACGTAGCTTTGTGGCTGGTACGCAGCAGGATGTTGCGCCCCTCGCCCACATTTTGCTGCTGAAAACCCCGTTCTGCCAGCCAGGGAAGCTGAAAAGCCAGCACATACCAGCTTTTGCGCTGCTGCGTTTTGTTCCCCCCTCGTATGGCGTCCACCGCCACCGTCGGGAAAGGCACATTCAGAATTGCCAGTTTACGCAGCCGCCGCGGGAAGTGAACAGCCAGCCACCAACCCACCACCGCCCCCCAATCATGCCCCACCAGATACACATCCTGGTAGCCCAGGGCATCCATCAACCCAACCACGTCCCTTGCCAGTTCGTCCAGGTGGTAAGCGGCCACACCGCGTGGTTTGTCGCTCAGGTTATAACCGCGCTGATCGGGCACAATCACCCGGAAGCCCTGCTGCGCCAGCGCCGGAATTTGCCTACGCCAGCCAAACCAGAACTCAGGAAAGCCATGCAGGAGTATAATAGGGGGGCCATCGGCCGGCCCGGCCATCACCACGTGCAGCGTGATGCCGTTAGTCTGGATAAAATGATGTTCGTAACCGCCTGTGTCTGTTGTCATGGTGACAATTTTATCCCGTAGGCGCAGGTAAGGCAGGGATGAATGAAAATATGTAGGGCGATTTTGCAAAATCGCCCTACACTGTTTGAAGGAGTGAGAAGATGTCAATGAAATTTTTGGGATTTTGCATGATGAGCATGTTGTTATTGGCTTTGGTTAGTTGTGATCTGCTGCCGGGGGGCGGCGGCGGTTCGGCAGCTGAGCTACTGCCGGAACTGGATGGGTATCGAACCGTCGAGGGGCAAAGTTTCACCGACGCCCTGACCACATTGGGGGTGATGACCACGCTGGCCGGGCAGCCCCAATTCGGCGGCCCCATTGCCGGCGTCAGCGCCATCGTGGGCTGTTATCAGGAGGCGGGGGCCGTCAGCGCCCGCGTCTACAGCGACCCCAACATCCCCCAAAATAGCGGCATTGTGGCCGTGGGCGACCGCCAGGCACTGCTGAACCCGGTGACGTTTTTACAATGTGTGCCCGGCAGCCGGGGGCCAGGCATCCAATCCGTCACCATCGAACCCTGCTCCCACAGCTATACCCTGGCCCGCGACGATAATGAGTTTTACATCATCTATGCCGGCCTGACGCCGGAAATGTGCCAGACGTTCTGCGCCAATCTGGAAGGGTGTACGGGGCATTAGGATATTGTCAATGGCGAATTGACAATTATCAAGGCTGCCAATCAAGGGGGCCGAGGGTGACAAAATCACCCGTTTCGTCGGCCAGGGGAAAACGTTGGCCGGTTTGAGGGGAGTAGAGGCCGACACGCAAGAAATACTCCCCCGGCGGCGCGTCTGGCGGGGGTGTGAGGGTGAGGCGTTGGATGATGATGTCGCCGGGTTCCAGGGTGGACACGGCCGTATCCCAGCCATCCACCTGCGCCACAATCTGCGATGGGTCTGCGCCGGACAGATGGACAAAGGCGGCCAACGGCGCGCCATTGGCCGGCGCCGGCAGGGGCACGGGAGATAGACCCTGCTGCCAGAAGAGGGTCAAGGCCAGCGCCCCATCCTGCCCGATTACCGGCGGCGTGTAACCCCACAACGTCATCACCCCGCCAAAATCAGCGCCCACAGGTTGGAAATCCGGCGGCGGCGTAAACGGCTCGGTGAACGGAATAATGGTGGTGGCGTCATGGGCTGTCCATTTGGTAATCAGGCGACGGCTGTGTGCCGTAATCGGTAATCCGTTATCGGTAATCGGTAAACGGTTTTCGGATAACGGATTTTGGCTAACGGCTAACGCCTCTAGCTCTTGTAGCGGCAGGTCGGACACGGCCGTACCCGTCACCACCACCCGCTCCACCGGCATGTCCGCCGGATATTCCACCCGGTACAGGTTAATGGAATAACCGGCCCGCGCCACCGGCGTCTGCTCCCGGAAATACGCATACAGGTCATTGTTTTGCAGCACCAGCCCCATGTGCAGGCTGGACTGGCTGATGGCGTACCAGCCCGGCGGCGGCGTGTAGGGGTTGTAGCCGTCCACTTCCGCCCCGGCTGTAAACCGGAGATAACCGGGCAGGGGCCGGTAGCGGATGCCATAGCGTTCGGGCACGGCCGTGCCAAAATAGCTCAGATACAGTTCATCAATCCCCCGCGCCGCCATTACATCTCGCAGCGCCAGTAAATCTTGTCCCCAGTCCAGGTTGGAATCAGACAGCACCCGCCCGCCGCCCACCGGCCCACCCACCAGTTCATTAAAAAACGCCTCCTGGTGGGGGAACAGCCGCAGTGTGCCCACCGCCTGCCACAGCAGGAGAAAGGCAATGAGAAATTGCGTAATTGGTAATTGGGTAATTGGGTAACTGGGGCGGAGAATCTTCCACTTTGCGGCATAACTCGCCAGCATGATGAGGAAGGGGACAACCGGCAAAATGTGGCGGTAGCCAATGGTGATATTACCGGCCATCGCCAGCGCCAGGAACAGGGCCACCGGCAACCAGAGAATGGACGATTTACGCCAGCCCTCGTTTGTAAAAGCCAGCACCGTCCCTATTACCGCCAGGATCAACAGGGGCAAACTGCTCTTCACCGCCAGCGTCACCGGGAAATAATACCACCAGCCGCCGCGTGAGATTTCCCCAAACAGGTAGCCTACCTTGGCCTCGCTTTCAATGGCCCGGAACGTTTGCCACAGGCTGTAAGGGTAAAAGGAAGCCGGCAGCGGCACGGCCGTACCCGGCCATGGCGTCATATCAAAGCGATAAACGGCCCACAGAACCAGATAGGCCGCCACGCCCATCATCAAGAAACGGCTAAACAAAAACCATGCCTGCCGCTTCCCATCTCCCTTCTCCCATCTCCAGATAACCGCCACCCCCACCATCATCGGCCACACAATAATGCCCGTAAATTTGGCAACCATGGTCAGGGTGGCAAAGAGGGCGCAGAGCAAGAGGTTGGGTGTAGACGGCCGTACCAGCCAATACCACAAGCGCCACATCGTCAAAAACAGGAAGCAGGTCACGCCCAAATCCGTCGTCACCAGGCGAGAATTGGCGATCAGGTTGGGGTCAAACACCGCCAGCGTCAGAGCGATCCAGCCGGCCCACACCCCCACCATCTGCCGCGCCCACCAGAACAACACCGCCACCAACAACGTGCCCAGGGCAATCACCGGCCAACGCGCCCATTCCAGGATGGATTGCGGGTCAGCCTGGGCCTGCCACAAAAACACGTCGGCAAAGTGAAAATAATCCCTGGCCTCCCAAGACGGATGGTCGAGTGGCAGGTTGACATCGTGGCGGAAGAGGGGGGGCACGGCCGTGAGTACATTCACCAATGGTGGATGGCTCAAACTCATGCGGAAGTCGCCCGTTTTCAGGTAAGCATACCCGGCGGCTACGTGGTACTGCTCATCAAACGCCGCCGACTTCTGTGGGGAACTAAAAAAGGCTTGCCCGGCAAATAGCAACAAGCCCATCAGCAGCAGGAGCATTTCCCACCAGCGCAACCTGCTACTCGCTTGAATCGGTGAGGTGCCCACCGGCCTCCGCCTGACCCAACACGGCTTGAATCGTCTGCACCAGCGCGCGGGCGGCTTCGGCGCTTAATTCCACCGCCACCCGCGCCCCCGGCCCTTGCGCCTCGTCCACAAAATCAATGTTCAGCGCATGTTCAAATGGCGCATGAAACGGATGATCATAAGACACATTAGCCTGCTTCACCGCAAACCAGCCTTCCCGCCCTTTCCCACTACCCGCAATCGTTACTTGCTGCACAATCATGGTACACACTGTCTTTCTCCTGTGATGCGTGACCCGTAAATCGTAACGTGGCAGAGCCACAACCAAATAATCAAAGATTTCGCAGATTACGCAGATTTTTCTCCGCCATCTGCGAAATACATCGTCAAAGAACTCTTCTTAACTTTAACACTTGACCTGTCATTCCGAACGGAGTCTTCGGAGTGAGGAATCCCTCTCCTGTACAAGGGGCAGGGATTCCTCGTCGAAGACTCCTCGGAATGACACAAGAAAGTTCATATTGTTTTGTTAACGCTTCTGCGTAATCTTTGATCTTTTTACGCTTTTGGCGCACATTTCGCTCCGGTACGAAGTAAAACGTAAACCGATTACCGATTACGGACCACGGATCACGCCAGATGCCTCGCCAAAAAATCCCAAATCTTCTGCCAGCCATCCACCGCCTGCTGCTGGCGGTACGCCGGCCGGTCATAATAAAAGAAACCGTGCCCCGCGCCATCGTACATATGAAATTCGTAGACCTTGCCATGTTTCTTTAGTTCGGCCTCGTGCAGCGCCACCTGTTCGGGCGTGGGACTGTGGTCATCCGCGCCAAAAATACCCAGCAGCGGGCAGGAAAGGTCTTTGGTATAGTCAAGAGGTGCTACCGGATATTTGTCATTCAGGTCAGATGCGGCCATCACCACCCGCCCGCCCCAACAATCCACCACCGCGTCAAAACCGGGGGCGCGGCAGGCCGCCAGATAGGCATGGCGGCCACCGGAGCACGTGCCCCAGACGCCCACCTTGCCGTTCAAAATGGGCTGCACCTTCAGGAAATGCAGCGCCCCGGCAATATCGCCCACCGCCTGCGCATCGGCCACGCCGCCGGCAGCGCGCACTTTGGCGGCCACGTCTTCCGGCGTGCCATGCCCGGCGCGGTAATAGAGATTGGGCGAGATCGCGGCATAGCCATGATGGGCAAATTTGCGCGTCGCCTCTCGGTACCACTCATCCCAGCCGGGCATGTGGTGAATGACCACCATGCCGGGAAAGGGGCCGGGGCCAAGCGGCCGGGCATAATAGGCGTTGATGATGTCCCCATTGGCTCCGGCCATCGTCACCGTCTCGGCTAACATGCCTTCATACTGATTGGTTTCATACATGATGTGCCTCCATTCGTGGGGCGATTTTGAAAATCGCCCCACCGCTATTTAGATGCCCACCCCTCGCAAAAACAACAGATACATGCCCAGGAAATAGACGATCAATATCGCCAGGCTGTCCAGTTCTATGAAGAGGAAGCGGCGCTCCACGCGGGCCAATGTGCCCATAAGGGCCATGCTGGTGAGCAATAGTCCCAACAGCCCCACCAGGGCAAATGTGGGATCAATTGCACTCAAAAAGGAGCCGTCAAAATATACGAAATCTGCCAGCCCCAGGGCAAACATATTAAATACACTTGATCCAAACAGATTGCCCACCGCCAGGTCAAAGGCGTTCATGCGCATGGCGGCCACGGCGGCGATCAATTCCGGCAGGGATGTTACCAGCGCCAGCAGGGACGTACCCACAAAACCGGCGCCCAGGCCGGTCACTTCGGCAATGCCGGTGCTGGCGTTTACCAGAATGGGCACAACGGCAACCAGGACGATGGTGGCAATGGCAAACCCGATAATACCCCGGCGCAGGCTGGGGAAGTTAGGGCCGGGTTCAATGTCGGGCATCACGGCCGTAGCCACCCCACCCCGCATCCCCTGTTGCACCACCCATAACCCGCCAAAATAACCGGCGATGATCACCAGGCTGTCCAATCCCACCCAGCCAATGGTTATGTCAACATCAGCCAGAATGGCGATAACGGCCACCAGCATCAACAGGATCGTCAACGTGGCCGTGAGCGCATGGTTGATGGCGATCCGGCGCATCAACGGCTGCCGAAAAAAGAGCAGCCCCAGGATAGCCAACAGGGCCATATTGACCATATTGCTGCCAAAAAAGTTGCCCGCCGCCAGGTCAGGCGCGCCCACCCGAAAGGCATTGATCGAAGCCAGCATCTCCGGCAGCGAGGTGGCCGCCGCCAGAAAAACAGTACCCACAAACAGACCGCCTAATTTGGTGCGCACGGCAATAATATCGCCGTACTGCGCCAGAAAATGGGCAGCAACTACGACCACGGCCGCACTAAGGATAAATTGCAGCCAGATCATACGACTCCCTCCGCCGTCGCTGCCTCCAGCGATTTACCCCAGGCACGGACGACCGGCAAGAGAAACATCACCCCGGTATGAGGTTCGCTCAATTTACCCAGCACCGCTTCTGTGGCGGCCACCGCTTTATCGGCCATTTCTAGCTGCGGGATAACCGAAAAGATGGTGTTGTGCCCCACCCGGCCACCGCCAAATATCTGCCCAAACCGGGCAAAGGCCACTTCCGGCGCCTGGCGCGCCAACACCCGATTGACGCCGGTGCTTTCCACAATGGTGATGCCCGGTACGCCGGCCGACGTCCAGGCCGCCAGCACCTCACTCAGACGCGCAGCGTCGTCTAATACCATCACTAATAGATACATGGGGTCCTCCTTAATTTTCGTAATCCGTAATTCGTAATCCGTAATTCGTTATCCGTTATCCGTTATCCGACTTCGGTTCACGGCTTACGGTTCACGGCTTACGGTTCACCGATTACGGTTTAAACTGCCGGTACGTCTGATACGCCCGTTGCGTTTCGCTGAGCCAATGGGCCAGGGCTGTTTCGTCGGCCGATTGCAGCAGGTGGGTCACGGCCGTCAGCCGTTCCTGAAACGCCGCTATTTGGGTGAGTACGGCCGTGCGGTTGGTGAGCAGCACATCCAACATCATCTGCGGATTCGTGCCAGACACACGGGACGTGTCTCGAAACCCGGATGAACTCACCGGCCACAGCCGGTCATCGGCCATGCCCGCCGCTGTGCGCATCAAAGATACAGCCACTACATACGGCAAATGGCTGATAGCGGCCACCATATCATCATGCACTGCCGGCGGCAAGAAGAGCGGCTGCGCCCGCACCCACCTGACCAGGTCTAAAGCAACCACCTCTAGCTCGGGGGTGGTACGCTGTGTCTGGCAGAGAATAAAGGTCTGGTCTTGAAACAAGTCCGGCGTGGCTGCGCCAAAACCGGCTACTTCTTTGCCGGCCATAGGGTGCCCACCAATGGCCTGAAACGGGGCGGGCAGGTTATCCATTGCCGCACAGATGTCCGCTTTGCTGCTGCCCAGATCGAGGACCATCAGGCCAGACGGCCGTATCCCCGGCAGCGTCGTCAGGCAGTGCAAAATCGTCCGCACAGGCGTCGCCAAAATGACCAGTTCTGCCCCTTCCACGCCGGTGGCCAGGTCGTCCGTGACCACATCGGCCAACCGCTCGGCCGCCGCCCGTGTATCCGGGTTGGTGTCTACGATGGTCAGATGGAGGGGGAAGGTGGGCACGGCCGTGCGCTGTGCCAGCCGCAGCGCCAGCGCCAACGACCCGCCCATCAACCCCAATCCCACAATACAAATCCGTTCCACCTGCATGGCGTCTGATTATACCCGACATGGGGTGAGGGGGTGAGAGGACGAGCAGGTGAAGAGGTGAAGGGGTGAGCAGGTGATCTCTCAATCTCTCAATCTCCCAATCTCCCATTACCCAAATGCCCCTTCCCTTAACAACCTCTGGGCAAAACGGCGGGCGCATTGACAACCCCCTTGCTCTGTGTTAGCCTTCTCGCCGATATTTACACAGCAGGTTAACCTGATGGGTTGCCTGAAAATTGGAGGTTTTTTGATATGGCAGAGCGTGAAACTGGCACTGTCAAGTGGTTTAACAAAGACAAAGGCTTTGGCTTCATTGAGCGCAGTGAGGGCGGCGACGATTTGTTCGTGCATTACAGCGCCATACAAGGCAATGGTTTCAAAACCTTGCAAGACGGCCAGGCTGTTGAATATACCGTCGGCCCCGGCCGTAACGGTTTGCAAGCCCAAGAAGTAGTTGTTTTACCGTAACCAGACAGATAGATAACGCAAAAAAAGTAGCACACAGTTTTGTGTGCTATTTTTTTACCTATGAATCCCCCCTCTGCTGCATTCACAGACAGCGCCACCTGGTACAACGCCTGCCAACACGCCGAGCCTGACGCCTACAGCGCCCTGTTTGTCTATCTCAGCCGGGTGGCACTGCAAGTGGTGTATGATCAGCCAGAAGCCGAGGCGATGGCGCAAGATTGCGCCCAAACCGCGCTCATTCGCATCCACCAACGGCTGGGTGAATGCCGCGAACCGGCGGCCTTCCGCGTGTGGGCCAGGCAAATTGCCAGCCACGTGGCGATTGACACCCTACGCCGCCGCGCCCGGCTGACTTTTGCCGCCGAAGATGACCTGGACGTTGTTTTAAGCGGCGCGGCGCTGGCGCAGCCGCTGTTAGAAGAGCAAACGGCCGTCGCCGCCCACCTGCAAGACCTCTATGCTGCCCTACAACGCGCCCCCATTAGCGACCGCTCTCGCCGGGTGGTCATTGGCCGCTACCTGCAAGAATTACCGGATGATGTATTGGCTGCTCTGGAAAGCAAACGGGTGGGCACGGCCGTGCTGCCCAACCACATCCAGGTAACACGCGCCAAAAACATCGCCAAACTGCGCCAGTGGCCGCCGTTATTAGCCTTGTTGGAGGTACCGTAGGGCGATTTTCCTCATCACCCATTGCTTTTGCCGGGAAAGGAATCCGCCATCACGAACGTCTTTTTAGATAGGAGAACAGCAACTCTCATTTCGACCGTCCTTGCCTATGAATGAATTCATAGGCTGATACAGGAAACGTGCTGAAGCACGTTAAACGCAACACTCATTAACACGCTTTAGCGTGTTTTGTATAGCAGACGCCGATTTCCAATCGGCGGCGTTGGCGGCCGATAAGTCAAATTGAGATTTGCCGATAGGAGAAGGTCAGGATGACCGATGAATGGGCAGCATACAAACAGTTACGGGCGGCATTGCAGGTGACAGACGATGATGCCACTTGTGACGCCGTGTTAGCGCAGCTTGGTGACTATGTGGCGGCGCAGATGGACGGCGCCCCCTTCTCTGTTTTCCCCCACATCGCCACCCACCTGGACGGCTGCCTGACGTGCGCCGCGGCCTACGGCCGTCTGTACCGCCTGGCCCTGGCCGACCAGACCAATACCCTGCCCTCCCTACAAAACCCCCGATTGCCCGACCTCTCCTTCCTGACGCCAACTCCCACCGTACCTTCGCTGGGGGAGCGGTTGCGCACGGCCGTAGAAAAATGGGGCAATGGCTGGCGTATCCGCCTCACGGCCGATCTACTGCCACTGCTGCAACCACAAATCACCCCCATCCCCCTCCGTGCCTCGTCCGATGAAGAGCGTTATGCAGAATTGCTGCTGGCGTTGGAGCCGGACGAATCGCTGCAATCAGACATTCCCTTCAAACTGCTGGTCTACCGCGACGCCCAATCTCCAACGGATTGTCTGGTGGAAGTATGGGTGCAGCCACACGGCCGTGCCTGGCCTCACCTGGCCGGATTCACCGTCACCCTGCAACTCCCCGACCACACCAACCAACAAACCACCAACCCCTGGGGCGTGGCCACCTTTCCCCATATTCCGGTGAACGGCCTTGCTGCCTTATCAATAACAATCATTGAATAGCTCCCCCAGATAGATTTGCCCAGATAGCTTTGCCATCGCCGGCGGTGAACAAGCCATCTTAAGAATTGCTGCACTGACCAAAGTCCGCTATGCGATCTTTGTGACTTTTGTTATTATATTTGCTGTCTACCTTTAGAATCTGATCACCCTTTGGTTGTTCAGTAGTAAAAGTGCCAATACGGGAGATGAATCACCCATGTCAATCAAAAAAAACAGCCATGTTCGTATTATTCTGATTATTAGCAGTGTCATGCTTTCTCTTTTATGGCTGGTTTGGGCCATGCGTACAAGCGCCCAGCAAAACGATGTGCTGCTCGATGTTTATGGACGGCCGTTGTCCGCAGACAGAACTCGCCTATTACCCACATTGTCATCACCACAAGAACCCCCATACTTATCGCCTGACGGATATTATCCCTATGTTACTTACCCGGCAGGGCCATCGCCTGATGCCGTAGGGTTTGCCGATTTCAATAATGATGGCTGGCGTGATGTAGCTGTAAGCAACTACCCAAGCGGTTTACGTATACTTTTGCAGCAACCAAACGGTGGTTTAGGAACTGCAATTGCATACAGTACGGGCAGCCGTCCAGAGAGTTTGGCAGTTGGTGATTTTAATAATGATGGCCTGCAAGATGTGGTTGTTGGTAATTTTAGTAACAACAATATCGGCGTTCTTTTACAACAAGCTGACGGTACTATGGGTTCGCAAGTGACCTATGCTGCCAGCACCGGACCAGACTCTGTGGCTACCGGGGATTTGAATAACAATTGTCTGGATGATGTGGCTGTTTCCCACTGGAATGCCGGTAATATTCGCACTTTTATCCAACAGCCAAACGGTACACTCCAAAGTACCACTTACAGTTCACCACAAGCGGGTTGGGACGATATTGATACGGGCGATGTTAACAACGATGGGTTGATTGATATTGTTAAGATGAACGGGCAGGGGCAAACGCCTTTATTATCTGTCTTTTTGCAGAACCCATCTGGCGGATTTTACCCACCCGTTCCATATACCCTTTCCGCTTCATTCAGAGGCGGTGTGGCAGTTGGCGATGTGACGGGGGACGGTCTGGACGATGTCGTGGTTGCCTATGGCGGTAACCGACCTTCATCCAAGATTTCTGTTTTCGCCCAAACTATCACCGGCACACTGACCTTACAGGCAACCTATAATGCTTTTGATATTCCCGAACCCGTAGAAATTGCTGATGTCAATTTGGACGGCCGTTTAGATGTTATTGTGGCACATGGCGGTTGGGTACGGGTTGGCGTTTTTCTGCAACAGGCAAATGGCACTCTGGCCCCTTATGTATTGTACCCTGTTCCCTACGCTTCCCATTATGGGCCGCAAGGATTGGAAGTTGGCGACATCAACAACGACGGAGCGCCCGATGTGGGTCTGGCCGATTACAACAATGGTCTGGTGATTCTTTATAACAACTTGCCGTCTTTTACTGTGGCGTCAACTCCAGACCGATTTGTGAAACTGCCAGGAGCTACCTTCACAGGAACACTCATATTGAACCCTGGTCAGGGTTTTAACGGCGCTGTCACCTTGACGATTGAAGGGCTGCCGCCTGGTTCCAGCTATACTTTCGCGCCAAACCCAGTTACACCGGCTGCCCAAACCGTGTTTACTATTACGACACCTGTCCTGACAGGGTCAGGCGCATTCCCATTAACCTTTCGGGGTACTGGCAACGGTGTCATTAACACAGCCCCTGCTTGCCTGCGCATTGACGCCTCCATCATTTCTGGTCTGACGGCAACCAATGATAGCCCTACTGTACTCGGGAATACTACCACCCTGACGGGGAGCATCGTCACCGGCAACGATGTGTCATATACCTGGGCTTTCGGTGACGGCAGCACAGGCAGCGGGCCAAATATAGGCCATACCTATCCGGCCGTTGGCGTCTACACGGCCGTCCTCACCGCCAGCAATTCCGTCGGCAGCCAGACTGTACAAACCAGTGTTACTATCATTGATGAAGCAGTGGATGGGTTAACGGCCGTTAATGATAGTCCAACCTTGATAAACCAGATCACTACCCTGACGGCCACCGTGGCTGCCGGGACAAACGTGTTATTTTCTTGGGATTTTGGTGACGGCAGCACAGGCAGCGGCCCTCACGCCAACCAGATTTACCCGGCAGTTGGAACCTATACTGCTACTGTCACGGCTACCAATTCGCTCAGCAGTCAGACAGCCCAAACTACAGTGACAATTGTTGATGAGGCGATTACAGGGCTAACGGCCGTAAACGACAGCCCCACCACATTAGGCCACCATACCACGCTCACAGCGACTATCAGTAGTGGCACAAACGTAAGTTACACCTGGGATTTGGGTAACGGCGCAATGGGTAATGGGCCAATTGTTTCCCATCAATATCCAGCCGCAGGCACGTATACAGCCGTCATTACTGCCAGCAATTCCACAAACAGTGTCACTGCCAACACCACCGTTCAGATCCTTGCTCCTATTTCTGGCCTCATAGCCTGGAATGACAGCCCCACTCCACTAGGGAATGCCACCTCCCTGGCTGCTACCGTCGCCACAGGGACAGACGTGTCGTACACCTGGGATTTAGGTGATGGTTCCACCGGCAGTGGTATGTCAATTGTCCATAACTATCCGGCTATTGGCACGTACACGGCCGTCGTCACGGCAACCAACCTGGTGAGCGCCCTTACCACCCCGACTACTGTGATAATCACAGATGAAGCCATTGCCGGTCTAGCGGCCGTCAATGATAGCCCCACTGTGATTGGCGCTGTGACCGCACTCACCGCCACCATCAGCAGTGGTGGCAATGTAACGTACCTATGGGACTTGGGTGATGGCACTACCGGCAGTGGGGCAACGCTGAACCACCAGTTTCCAGCGGTGGGGCTGTATACGGCCGTCGTTACCGCCACCAACTCCACCAACACGTTGGCAACGACCACGCTTATCGAAGTGATAGACGAAGCAATCGTCGGGTTAACAGCCGTCAACGATGGGCCAACTCTGTTAGGCAATACAACCGTTCTATCGGCGGCCATCACCTCTGGCAGCAATGCTATTTACACCTGGAATCTGGGTGATGGCACAATCCTGACAGGAGCCATCGTCACATATACTTATGCCCTGACGGGAACTTACACGGCCGTGGTCACTGCCAGCAACACAGCCGGCCACATGAACGCCGCCACCATGGTTAATGTTTATACGGTTGAAGCGCCGCCCATTCCCCATGTTATTTATTTGCCCTTGATCAAACGAATGGCCGAGACGCCCCCTGCATTACCCTTGCACATCAGCCCCGCCATCCCTGCGCGCCCCGTACAACAGGTAGGGGAAATCTTCTTTGTCACCAATGTGCGGCTTCCTGATGATTTGCCAACCAGCGGCGCTTATTACTTCTCAGCCGCCCCTGACCAGTTACAGCCCATCGTCATTGATGACAAGCTTACCATCCAATCCGGCAACACCACCTATTTTACCTACACCTTTGCTGAAGAAAATGCCCCCAACCCCATACCCGCTCTCGTTGAAATACCTCATAGCGTAATTGCCAACATTGCCGGGCGCTCGGTGACAATTGTCTATCAGGACACTTACGGCGGACTTGTCCACGCCACGGAGGTCTGGCTCATCTGGCTGCCGTAATCAGGCAACATTTACATGCCTTGCACCAACACAAAGGCAGCCCAATAACGCGGGTGGGCAAACGGCCGTGCCGCCTCCTCCTTTCCCGCCAGCCAGTTTACCGCCTCATCCGCGCCGCCGGGCAGCGTGGGCGTGAAGGTTTGCAGGTCAGCCACCGTCACCGATTGCAGCCAGCACTGCGCCGCGTGCAGAGCCGCGGCGGCCACGTCCCCCGCCATGAGTTCCTGGTAAAACCGGCGCATCAGCAGAAAAGTCGGCCAGTCGGCCACCGCCCACTGGCTCACCAACACCGCCCCCGCCCCCGCCGTCAGGAAAGCGCGCACCAGCCCCATGGGTTCGTCGCCGCGCTGCACCTGGCTCACGCCGGTCTGGCAGGCACTCAGCGTCACCAATTCCACCGGCAGCCGCCAGGCCAACACCTGCCGCGCCGTCAGCCGTTCCTCCGCCCCTGTTTCCAGGTAAGAATCAAGTGGAGATAGCGGATCAAAACGGCCGTGGCAGGCCACATGCAACCAGCGGAACTGCCCCCCTCTCTCGGCCAGAGCCGCGGCTTTGGGCTGCCCCCCCACCCATACTTCCCCGTCCGTCACCATCGCTATAAAATGCGCTTCTGCTTCTGTGTGACGCAATACCTGGTTTTCCCCTTTGTACCCTACCGCCAGGCACAAACCGGCGGGCGCATCGCCAGGCCGCTGCCGGGCACGCTGCCAGAAGGTGACACTGGGCGTAAAGGTCAACAATGGGCTATCCGGCTGCACAAACGGCCGTCCCCCCACATCCAACAGCGCCGCAAAGGGGACTTCATGCAGCGGGCCATGGGGCGCAATTACGATGTGCTGCTGACCGGTGACAATCTCTGGCGACAAAAGTGCATCATGCAGGGCGCGGCAAACGGCCGTGTCCAAAAAGCGGCGACGATCATCCCGCCGGGGTGAACGCCAGGCCAGGTCATTGGGATCAAGCGGGCAAACATGAGCGGCTAATCCGTCCGAAGTTAAACTAAACAACACCGTTCGCGCCGGCGGCAGCAAGTGTGCCCGCACCGGATTATCGGCTGCAAGTTGTTGCAGCCAGGGCAATTCCCGATCCAACACCCCGGTCGTAAAGTAAGACAGCACGGCCGTGCCCGGCGGTATATCCGACAACGCATCCATTTCTTCCGCCAGCCCCATCTCTCCCCCCACCGCTTCCACAAAGGCCCGCGCCCGCGCCCGCTCTGCCCAGGCAAACGCCTCCGCCGCGCGATCCATGTCCAGGCAATGCAGCACCAACGCCTCATACACCTGCTGCCAGCGACCCAACAAACTGATCTTGATGCCCTCCTCCCGCAGCGGGGTGCGGGTGGCTTCAATGACGCCGGCCCCGGCGCGAAACTGCCACAACGCCGCCGCCGCATCACCCAACCGGCGCAGCACATCCCCCAGGCGCATATGCACCTCGGCTACCATATCCTGCCGCCCAATCGTCTGCGCCAGCGCCAATGCCAGCTCAAACTGGCTATGCGCAGCCGGTAGATCGCCCCCAACCTGCCACGCCAGCCCCAACGCCAGATGGGCATTCATGGCGTAAATTTTGGTCTCCAAATAGGAGAGCGCCTCTTGTGCTGCCGCCGCCGCTTCGTCCAGACGACCCTGCATCAGGTAGGCTTCACTGATGTTCACCAGAATGCGCCCCAACGAGTCCCTGGCCCCGTCCGCCCGGCGGCGCGCCGCCACCGCCTCAAAACAGGCCATCGCCTGCGCCCACTGCCCCCGGTCGCGGTAGATCAGCCCCAGGCCACTTTGCGCCGCTGCCGTCCACTGGCCTGATCCCGTTTCTGTAAAGCAGGCTAAGGCCTGGTTCAGGTCGGCTTCCCCCTGGTCATATTGTTGCAACTGGTAGGCCACAATGCCCAGATTGAGCCAGGCGATCCCTTCGCGCAGCCGGTTGCCCAACCGCTGCCAGACGACCAGACTGGCCCGGTAGCCGGTGATCGCCTCTTGCAGCCGCCCGGTGACCCGGCAGTAGAGGGCGCGGGAGTTGAGGACACGGCCGTACACCGTCTCATCCAGTTCCCCCGCCGCGAGTAAGGCGTCAAAAACCGCCAGCGCCTCCTCATACCGATCCTGCAAACCCAACGCCACGCCGCCAAAGTAGTGGAGCAACTGCTGTCCCGCTCTCGCTCGGATGGGCACACCAGCAGCCCCGTTCACCAGCGCCACAAACGCTTCAGGATCATCCAACAGCAGCCGGTTGCCCAATCGCTCTAGCAGCCGTAAAAAGTCTGGCTCAACGGCCGTGTCACCGCCACGTAATCGTTCCGCTAACGCCGCCACCCCTTCCTCATGCCACTGCCGCCAACGGGACAGTTCCGTTTGTTCCAGTTGGGCCAGGGCTTCGGGGGAAAGCGTGAGTACTGCCGTCCACTCCGCCTCCTCGTTGCGCCATTCATCATCCATACCGGTCATTATAAGCTGAACAGCCTCCAACGCGCTTGAGCGGGTTTTTTATGGCAGCCTGGGGACTGCGTCCCCAGGGGAGTTGGCTCTATGCCAACCTGTTTCATCTTGGGCGTGTTGACATTTGATGATTGAACCGGATGCCACCGAATGGAATTCGGCGTCTGAGATAAAAAACGTGCTAAAAGCACGTTAAAGAGGCCGCCTTCAGTACGCTTTAGCGTACTTTTTATCTCAGCCTGGGAATTCATTCCCAGGTACAGAATGAATTGCCAACAAAACCTAATGCCCCAAAACTTGAAGGAAAGGTCTACCACCCGTTGTGCGTCCCTTTGGTAAGAGCGTAAGAGTGACTGGCGATAAATCGCCGACTACGAACACACATTTTCAGGAGACACGAAATGAAAAAACGAATCTGGCTATGGTTGATTGGTATTTGTTTATTCACGGCCGTCATCGGCATGAACACGGCCCATCTCCAGGCACACCTGGACCCACCCGGCCCACCCGCCTTCCAGGAAGTGGTCTGGCTGTTGGGCGTCAACGTGTTAGATGACATGGACAACGTCCAGGCGAATGATCCCGGCGAATTGTGGTTGGATTGGGTTTTGGCGCAGCCGGGGCACGAAGGCAGCGACGGCCGTATCCCCGCCGCCGGTACGGTAGCCGTAAATGCGCCGCCGGTCGCCCCGTTTCCCGCCGCATACCCCATTTTGCTCTATAACCATTTGAATTGTCATCCCCTGGAACGGCCGTTGGGCCTTCTGCTCACCCTCAACGATGACGATGGCCCCGGCTTTGTAGATAGCAGCCCGCTGGCACTGGCTGTGGGGGCGATGGGCGGCGTTTTTGGCGCGGCCAATGCCCAATTCGCTTACACCGTCGAAATAATGGTCATTCCCAGGCCAGAGTTGAACCCGCTGTGTGAGCAGGAGCATGTGCCGCCGCACGAACAGCCCCAGCCCCCCGCACCACCCCCCCCCACTGCCACCCCCACCCCGTATAGCTATCTCTTTGACAACAACAGTGTCACGGTCTATAGCGAAGATGGCACGGCGCTGCTGGAAACGGCCGTGACCGGCGAAGCCCGCGTCCATATCCTGCCGGCCAACATCATTATCGTAGATGACGATTCCGTGGAAATTTATGACCTGCTTGGTACCTTTTTAGGCAATGGCACATTCGTTACCAAACCGGGGTTTGGCGTTCTTCTCAGCCACACATCCTTATGCACGGAAGACGACGCCGT
>JAHBVI010000229.1 GCA_019637635.1 Anaerolineae bacterium | reverse complement strand
TTGGTAGACAGACAGGGAAATGTTATCCCCTGGCCTGAAGATTAAAAGGATCATGGCCGAAGCCACCTTTCGCTTTTACGGGGAATTAAACGACTTCCTGCCGCCGGAAATGCGGCAGCGCAGCCTGGCCTACCCCTTCACCGAACCACAAACGGTCAAACATCTCATCGAGGCGCTGCGCATCCCGCACACCGAAGTGGAACTCATCCTCATCAACAGCCAGCCGGTGGATTTCACGGCCGTTGTCCAACCCCACGATCACGTCAGCGTCTACCCCGTCTTCCACACCATAGACATTGCGCCGCTGCCGGCGTTACGGCCGTTGCTGGCCTACCCCCCCCGTTTCATCCTGGACAACCACCTGGGCAAACTGGCCCGCCTACTGCGCCTGCTCGGCTTCGACACCCTCTATCCCCGCGCCCACCTGGATGACAGCGAACTGGCCCAAATCGCCCACGACGAAAAGCGCGTCATGCTCAGCCGCGACCGCGGCCTGCTCATGCGCAGCCTGATCGTCCACGGTTACTGCCTGCGCACCACCAACACGGAGGAACAGGTCACGGCCGTGCTGCACCGCTACCACCTCCACGACTATATCCAACCGTGGACGCGCTGTTTGAATTGCAACGGCCGTCTCCACCCCGTGCCCAAAAGCGAAATCGAACACCGCCTGCAACCCAAAACCCGCCTCTACTTCGACGACTTCCGCCTCTGCCAGGATTGCGGCCAAATCTATTGGAAAGGCTCCCACTTCACCAACCTGCAACAATTCGTAGAACGCATAAGACCCTAAGGGTTTCGGAAAACCCTTAGGGTCTACCAATCACGGCTCATGGATTACGGATTACCGCTCACCACACTCTCCGCCAACGCCACCAAATCCGCCGGGTCATTCGATGTACGGCCGTGTTCATACCGCCGCATCTCCACCCAGACCCCATCCTGCACCCAGCGCAGGCGCAAAATCGGCGCATCGGCATTCCATGTGGCCGTCGTCTCACCGGCATAGACCACAAACATACCGGCCACAAACTCACCAGGCAGTTCGCCAATCTGCACCGGCACAGCCGCCTCTGCCGGAATCTGATCCCAATCCGACTGCAAATACCCATCACGCGATTGGGAGATGATCAGGTAACCATCACCACCCCGCGCCTCATACTCCACATGCACAGCGCCGCCATACACCCGCGCCCCTTGCAGCACAAAATCAGACTGCGCCGCCGGCAGCGCCGCCACCGGGAAACCGGCCTGCGCCGAAGCTTCCGCGACGCTGATCAATGGAGCCGGTGGCGGCGCCGTTGCTACTGCCGTATCCGTCGGCGGCATCACCAGAGTGGCCGGGACCGGCAGCGTGCCACTTTCGGCGCGGTTGAAAAGCTGCCACACGTTTTGCGCAAACGTGCGGCCCTGGGGCGTCAGCGCCGCCAAAGCCAGCAGCGCCACGACGACCATCAGGGCAACGGCCGTGCGCTGTAAGCGGCGCGGTTGCCTTGTATTAATTGTGTTCATTGTGTCTCCTTGTTGAAACGAATGTCGTTTTCCCGCCACAAGGTCGGCTTTCACGGCCGTCCACAAGTTGACCTGCCCAGAAGGGATTTCCTCTTCCAGCGCCTCCTGCAAAATGGAGCGGATTTCTTTATCGTTCATATCAAACTCCTTTATCAACCGTAACTTTCCATCAGGCGATGCAGGCGCTGGCGCGCGTCGCGCAACCACCATTTGATGGTGCTGAGCGGGCGGCCCATTTTGGCCGACATGCCCGCTTCGCTCATATCGAGGAAGTAGCGCATGACGATTACGGCGCGCTGTTCGGGCGGCAAACTTTGAACTGCCCGGAGAATGTGGCGACGCATTTCCATCTGTTCCACAAGCTGCTCCGGTCGCTGCGCCGGATCAACCAGCCACTCGGCTACCTTTGCCGCCGGTGTGTCTGGATCTTCTTCCAACGAAACCACGCGCTGCTGTTTACCGGCCAACTTCAGGGCGTCATTCACCACCATCCGGTAAAACCAGGGGGCAAAGGGGCGCGCCTCATCAAATTGGTGGATGCGCTCGGCCGTCTTCACAAAAGCCGTCTGAACCACATCCTCCGCCAGGGCACGGTCATACAAGATCAGGTAGGCGGCGTGTACGGCCGTGGCCTGATACCGCTTCACCAACGTCTCCAAACCGTTCAAGTCGCCTTGTTTTAAGCGGGATATTGCTAATCGGTCTTCCATGGACATGTCCTTCATCATCATCGAGCGCTCTACAATAATTATCCGCCACAACCAAAAAAGATAGTCAGTAAGTCGAACTCAGACATTCGATTTCTTGGAGAAATCGAATGTCTTACCGCTGCACCGCCTCTAACGGGCTTATGAAGATTAAGGATTAGTATCGGTAATAGAGTCATGTCATTCCGAGCGTAGTCTTCGGAGCGAGGAATCTCTATGTTTCGATCATTCCAGAGGAACAGGATTCTTCGGAAGACCTCGGAATGACAATTCGCAGATTGCCGATTTGTTTTCTTAACTTTCATCATTCAAAGGCAAAGGCAATGGCGGTTTGCTTTTTTGTTCACTCCAAATGGCGTATACTGGCAGGCACACAACCAACTATAGCGACCCAATCTGAAATGTGGACAATCGGATGAGAGCCTTTAGGTGAACCGCGTATCGGCTAAAGCCTCTCCTCCATTCACCCACCCGCCACTCACGCGCCAAAGTAAAGGAAATGTAACACCAATGACCACACCGTCCTGGCTGCCCGCAGCCCATACCTGGATTGACATGGCCGTCACGCAGCACGGCCGTACCCGCACCGGCCCCATCGAGCAGGTCCACGAACGGCCGTGGGCCACCGTCCTGCGCATCCCCACCGACGGCGGTGACTGGTACTTCAAGGCCGTCGCTCCACTACTTGCCCACGAAGTGCGCCTCACCCACGCCCTGGCGACCTGGATCCCTGACGTTGTGCTGCCCCTGCTGGCTATAGAGGAAGAACGTGGCTGGCTGCTCACCCCCGATGGCCGCCACCGTTTGCGCGAAATCATCCGCGCCGACCACGATCTGGGCCATTGGGAGCGGGCGCTGCCTCTCTACGCCCAGGCGCAAATGACCCTGGCCTCCCACGTAGAGGCGATGCTGACCATGGGTGTGCCCGACCGACGGCCGTGCCACTTGCCCCGGCTGCTGGCCCAACTGCTGGCCGACCTGCCCGCTTTGGCCGTTGAATCAGAAGATGCGCTAACCGACGATCACGGCCGTCAACTGGACAGCGCCCTCCCTTGCCTGACCGCCATCTGCCAGGAACTTGACGCTTACCCCATCCCGGACACGCTCCATCACGGCGACCTGCACGATGGCAATATCTTCCTGTGGGACGGGCAGCCCCGTTTCTTTGATTGGGGCGACGCCAGCATTACGCACCCCTTTGTCAGCCTGCGCACCGTCTTCGTCAGCGTCGAGATCAGCTTTGACCTACCCGATGGCGGCGCGAAAGAATTCGCTTTCCGCGACGCCTATTTGCAGCCCTGGGCCCACCTGGCTCCGCTGGCCGACATCATAAAGGCTTACCGCCTGGCGCAATGCCTGGCCCCGCTCATCTCCGCGCTTAGCTGGCATCGCGCCGTCGCCCCGCTGCCCCCAGAGTCGCGCCGCGAACAAGGTGTTGCCGTCCATCTGCTCCTGCGCGAGTTTCTCGACGGCCTATCCGCCTGTTGTTGAGCAGCCTGATGCGCTCCCCTTTCAGCCTCTAGTCCTGAATTTGAGGAGTTCGCACGCCCACGTGCGAACGAGCAGCACGAGGGCGTGCTGCTCTCCTCGAATAGAATATCTGGACTTTGGAATTACCCTGCAATGGCGGTTTGCTTTTTTGTTCACTCCAAATGGCGTATACTGGCAGGCACACGACTAACTAACAGGTTGCTTTAACGAGGTGATTTTTATGAATAACATCACGCATACTCAGGTTCAGGAACTTGTGACGCGGTTGCCGGTCAAAAAATTGCCCGCCGCTTACGCCTTTTTGTCAAAGCTGACCGATGAAGAAACACCTGCGCCATCCTTACAGGTTAAATTCTTGAGCCTGTCATTGACCGAACGTCGCCGGTTATTGGCACAGCAGGCTGAAGAAATGCTCATCCAATCGCATTACGAAGAAACGGCCAAAGAACGTGAAGAATGGCAGGGGGGTGATTTTGGTGATTATTAAGCGGGGCGAAATCTGGTTGGTTAATCTTGACCCCACTGTGGGGGCAGAGATTCGTAAAACACGACCCGTTGTTGTCCTCAGTTCCGATGCGCTAGGCAAACTTCCGGTCAAACTGGTTGCTCCATTAACCGAGTGGAAAGATTATCTGGCTCAAAACATCTGGCACGTGAAGATTACCCCAGACGCAATCAATGGCCTGACCAAACCATCATCAGTAGACACGCTACAATTGCGCGGCGTGGATACACAACGATTTGTCCGCAAGATTGGTAACGTTTCAACTGAGGTCATGGACAATATAACATCTGCCGTTGTTACCGTTATTGAGCATGATCCCCTCTGATAAACTTGTTGGGACACCATTGATCAACATTCCTACCAACAGCACTCAGCATTTCAAATGACCACCGACCAGAGCCAACTTTCCACCGAACGACTGGCGCTGCTTTACCGCCTGTCCCAGACCTTCAACTCCTCGCTTGACCTGGACGAGGTTCTCAACCGGGTTATGGATGAGGTCATTGCCGTCACCCGCGCCGAACGCGGTTTTGTCATGCTGAAAGAAGGTGATGGTAAGTTGCACTTCCACGTCGCCCGTGGCATCGAGCAGCAAACCATTGACACGCCCCAATTCCACATCTCGCGCGGCCTGGTGGCCCGCGTCGCTGAAGAAGGCCAACCCCTGCTCACCAGCGACGCCCAAAGCGATGACCGCCTGAGTATGCGCCAGAGCGTGATGAGCCTGGGGCTGCGCTCCATCCTCTGCGTGCCTCTGCAATTTCGGGACAAACTCATTGGCGTCATTTACGTGGACAACCGGCTGCAAGCGGGTATTTTTACAAAGGCAGATCTGGAATTGTTAACGGCCGTTGCCGCCAGCGCCGCCATCGCCATTGACAACGCCCGCCTCTACCAACTCGCCATCGAAAAAGGGCGCCTGGAACGGGAACTGCAAATGGCCCGCGACCTGCAACGCAGCCTGCTGCCGCAGTACGCGCCCCGTCATCCCGGCTGGCAGTTTATCGCCCGCTGGCAGCCAGCCCGCCAGGTCGCCGGCGACTTTTACGATTTTCTGCCCGCCGGTGATCAACTCGGCCTGCTCATCGCCGACGTTTCCGACAAAGGCATGGCTGCCGCCCTCTTCATGGCCCTCAGCCGCAGCATCCTGCGCGCCAGCCTGGCCCAGGCCGCGCCCGCCGACGGCATCAGCCAGGCCAACCGCCTCATCTGCGCCGACGCCGCCAACGGCATGTTTGTCACCCTCTTTTACGGCCTGCTCGACCCGGCTACCGGCGACTTGACCTTCGTCAACGCCGGGCACGACCCGCCCCTCTTTTACCAGGCCGCCGCCGACCGGTGGCAATCGTTGGCCCCCACCGGCCCCGTCCTGGGCATCAGCGAAACCATGCGCTACGAACAGCGCACCATCCGGCTGCATCCCGAAGACTTCCTCCTGCTCTACACAGATGGCGTCACCGACGCCCTCAACAGCCAGCAGCAAGAATTTGGCCGCGCCCGCCTGCACCAGATCATCGCCGCCGAACGCCGGGCTACGGCCGTGACCCTCATGGAAACCCTCGAACAAACCTTCCACAACTTCGTCGGCGGCAGCGAACCGTTCGACGACGTGACCATCCTCCTCATCAAACGACTTGCCATTGACAACCCGGCGGGATAAAGCAACAATTGAGCGGCATCGTTTAGTAGTGCCAGGCAAGGGGCAGAACCGTTTTGGTTAACCAGATGGGAACAGCCCCTTGCCTGGCACTGCCGGGTACAGTATGGAAACCACACTCTTAAACAACCGCTATCTGCTCGAAGCCGAAATCGGTCGGGGCGGCATGGGCGTCGTCTACCGCGCCCAAGACACCCTGCTCAACCGTCGCGTGGCCGTGAAATTGCTCTCTGCCGGCACGTTAGGCACCGAAGGGCGCGCCCGCCTGCTGCACGAAGCGCAGGCCGCCGCCCGGCTCAACCACCCCAACATCATCACCATCTACGACGCCGGCGAGTTTGACGGCGCGTCTTACATCATCATGGAAATGCTGGAGGGCGAGTCGCTCTACGACCGCCGCCCGCAAAACCTGTCCGAAACCCTGCAAATCGCCATCCAAATCAGCACCGCCCTGGAACATGCCCACGCCAACGGCGTCATCCACCGCGACCTGAAGCCGGAAAACGTGATCATCACCCACGACGGCACGGCCAAACTGACCGACTTCGGCCTGGCCCGTTCCGTCGCCAGCCGCCTCACCGTCGAGGGCGCTTTCATCGGCACCGTTTTCTATTTGCCGCCGGAACAGGCATTGGGGCAGGCCATTGACGGCCGTACCGACCTCTATGCTTTTGGCGTCATGTTGTATGAACTGGTCACCGGGCAGCTTCCCTTCAACGCCGACGAGCCGTTGGCCGTCATCTCGCAGCATCTCTACGCCCCCCCACTCCCCCCCCGCAACCACCACCGCGACCTGCCACCCCCCCTGGACCTGCTGGTCATGAAACTGCTGCCAAAG
>JAHBVI010000228.1 GCA_019637635.1 Anaerolineae bacterium | reverse complement strand
CAACCAGGGACAATGCACTACCCTGCGCTGGGATGTGCAAAACATCCAGGCCGTCTGGGTTTACCCGCAGGGGGCCAATTTCCAGGATTGGCCGGCCGCAGGCCAGGGCAGCCGCCAGGTTTGCCCCACTGTAACCACCACCTATGAAATGCGGGTGCAGCTTACCAATGGCAGCACGGAATTCCGCCAGCTAACGGTGACGGTCAATCAGGTCAATCCTTTGGCGAACAGTAGTTGGGCCTTGACGGCGATGAACGTAACCGGCGCGTTGGTGCCGGGAACCAGCGTGACCGCTTTCTTTGGCTCTGGCAACGCTTTGAGCGGCTTCGGTGGCTGTAACAATTACAACGGCAGCTACTTCGTCTCTGGCGCCAGCCTGTCCATTGGTTCCATCACCAGCAGCATGATGATTTGTGACACGGCCGTGAGCCAGCAAGAAACGCTCTACTTATCCCTGTTGCAGGCCGCAGCTACCTTTGAAATTCAAGGGGCCACGCTCATCGTCCGCAATGCCGGCGGTCAGGAAATTTTGCGCTTTAGCCGTATTGGTTAATTGTAAAGTAGGGGCGACCCTCGTGGTCGCCCCTACTTTTTAACCGGTAGATAGATGTGAAAAGCTGCGCCTTCGCCCCAGGTAGACTCAACCTCAAGCTGCCCACCCAGACCTTCCACATAATCCTTTGCCCAAAACAGGCCAAACCCCATGCCCTGCCCCTCTTTGGTCGTCCAACCCATTTCAAAGATGTGGAGCAGGTTTTCTTTGGGAATGCCGGGGCCGCTGTCTTTAATGGTGATGCATAGACGCCCATCAGCCGCCAGTTTACTGCTAATCCACAAATCCCCAATGCGACCCATCTCGCGTAGGGCATCCCGCGCGTTTTTCAGGAGTACGCGGAACGCCTCGGTTAACATTTCCCCGGCGGTATAAACGGGTGGTAAATTGGGCGACAGCAAAATATGTACGTGCGCCCCCATTTCCTGCACCAGATTATCGGTGTGGCTGCTCTCCATCAACTGCGGATAAACGGCATTCAGGGCATTGACCAGGCAGTCATTCACGCTGACGGGCACATCGGACATTTCCTGCCAGGGTTCGTGCAAATTTGCCAACAACTCCGACGCGCGGCGCAGGCGGTCTAGCATGTTGGCATTGTTGTTCAGGATTTCCTGCTGCTGGCTGGTGGAAAACCCGGCCAGGCCGGACAACAGATGTAAATAGGTGCGCACCGCGCCAATATGATTGGCCAGGGTATGCACCGAAGCGGTGGCGCTAAAGGCCATGCGGCCAAACTGTTCGGCAATACGGCGCTGATCTTCGGCTTCGCGGTAGAGGCGGGCATTACGAATACCGGCCGCCGCCTGCTGCCCAAAGGTGGTCAGGATGGAGATTTCCCAGGCAGAAAAGCGGGGGCGGCGGGAAGCGGCAAACAAATTGCCCACAATTTCATTCTCAATGAAAAAAGGGACGGCGATAACTTGTTTGATGCCTAAGGCCGTTTGCGCCAGGTCGGCTACCGCTTTAGGGGCCACAGGGCGCAGCAAATCATAGAGGTGGTTGGAGGTGAGATAGTTTTGCGGACGGCCGTTATACCCCTTCACCGCCCGCACACTCAAATTCTCCTTGTATTTGTCATCATCCAGATATACCACCGCATCCGTGCTGATCAGAGACGCGCCCGCCATCTTTTCCCACTGTCGCAGCAGGGCATTGGAACCTTCCAGCGCGTAGGCGCGCACCGGCAGGGCATTACCTTCTTCCAGTGTGGCTACCATCGCGCCCTGATACCCCAACTCATACACCACCGCATCCACCACCGTTTGCAGCACTTCCAACTCATCGGTCATACGCGCCTGGAGCTTAAAAATAACTCGCTCCAACGCTTCCATGGCTATTAGTTGATAATGACTCTGTACGGCCGCTGCCGCCTGATGCCCAAAGGCAACCAGAAAGTCAATTTCCTGGGTAGAAAAGGGCACGGCCGTCAACGCCACCAGCGTCCCCACCACCTCATTTTGCACAATGAAGGGCACGGCCACCACCTGCTGGATGTTTAACTCCGCCTGAATCTGCTCCACGATCTTTTCATCGCCGGCCGGGCGGAACAGGTCATAGAGGGTGTCGCTGAGGCTGTAGGCCCGGTCACGCACCTGCACGTCATTCACGGCCGTGACCGCCACATTCTTTTGATGCCCGGCCTGATCCAGATACACAATGGCCTGGGAACCGATGGGGTTTACCCCACCGCGCGTCCAAAACTGCTGCACCTGTGCCGGGGGCACATTAAAAGAGGATGCCCGCAAATAAAGCCCCTTGTCATTTTCCAGCGTCGTTGCCAGCGCCCCCACACAACCCAAACGCTCGACCACATCGTCTACCACCTGTTGCAGAATGGTTTGCAGCCGAGGTGAAATTTGTGCATGTTCGGTACGGTTCAATTGAAGCAATTTTCTTCCTTCCACGCCCCCTGGAGGGGACACACCACTTTATTTACGCCACTTATTATGCCACAACAACAACCAATCAAGCCAACGGCGTGATTGTATTGTGCTATGAGAAGCTATCAGTAAAAATGACGGGAAAAGCAAGTGGGCAGGACTAATGGACTATGTGTTTACGTGTTCACATGAACACGTAAACACATGATCACTTCTGCAAAATATGGGTGGCTATCGTCGCACCGCTGCCGCCAATGTTTTGGGCCATGGCAATGCGCACGCCTTCAATTTGGGCTTCCCTGGCGTCGCCACGCAGTTGCAGCGCTGCTTCGGCAATCTGGTAGAGGCCGGTCGCGCCCACCGGGTGCCCCCGCGCCTTGAGGCCGCCCATCGTCGCTACCGGGATACGGCCGTCTGGGAAAATCTCCCCCTCTTGCGCCAACCGCACCCCCTGTCCTCGTTCGGCAAAACCGGCCGCCTCCAACGAGAGGGCCGCCATCACGCTAAAGGCATCATGCAGTTCAAACAAGTCTACGTCTTCGGGGCCAATGCCCGCCTGGGCATAAGCCCGCTGCGCCGACTGCTGCGCCGCTTTCAGCCAGAGCATATCCTCACGGTCATGCACCGCCAGCGTGTCGGTGGCCACAGCCGACCCCACCACCCGCACCGCAGCCGGCGCTTTTTCCGCCGGCACCAGCAGCAGGGCCGCCGCCCCGTCGCCAATGGGAGAAGCGTCAAACAGCGTAATGGGGTCGGCTACCACCCGCCCCCGCTCATAAATCTTTTGGGTAATCGGCTCCCGGAACAGCGCATTGGGGTTTTTAGCCCCATTCGCGTGGGCATTAATGGCAAAGGGGGCAAAATCTCCGTGCTGGTAGCCATATTCGTGCATGTACCGGCGCATGATCAGGGCATTCAGGCTGACAAAGGTGACGCCATGAATGCCTTCATAATCGGCGTCGGCGGCCGTCACCAGCGCCGCCGTCGTCTCTTCCATCACCGTTTCCGTCATCTTTTCCACGCCAATCACCAGCACCGCGTCCATCTGCCCGCTGGCAATGGCGATGATGCCCTGGCGCATGGCCGAGCCGGCGGAACCACAGGCGGCTTCCAGCTTCACCGCCTCCACGCCCCACTGCCCCAAATGGTCGGCCACCAGCGCGCCCAAATGATGCTGTTCATTCAAGTTGCCGCTGGTCATGTTGCCTACGTAAATGCCATCTACACGGCTGACATCAGCGTCAGCCAGGGCGGCCCGTCCGGCGGCTACGGCTAACTGGCGTATGGACAAATCCCAATGCTCCCGCACGGCCGTTTGCCCCACGCCTAAAATCGCTACTTCGCGCATACAATCCTCCGTAATCGGTAATCCGTAACCGGTAATCGGTTAACGGTCATCACTGAGACTGAGTATGCGCTGCTTTTTCCGTCAGAAACTATCACGGGGATAAATGACAACTGCCAATTGCTGGCAAAAATTGGCAAGAGCCAAAGGGTTTACGGGAACCCTTTGGCTCTTTATCTCGTCAGGCAATTGACAAAAAAGATGGTTCTCCCATCACCCCTTCACCTGCTGACCCCATCATCTTCTACCCTTCACCAACGCTGCCTGCTGCAAGATGGATTCCGCGCCGCCGGTGGCATGTTCGCCGCGTGTGCCCAGCATCGCCGCCAATTCCCGCACACGGCCGTCCCGGTTCAAACTCTCCACATGGGTGAGGGTACGGCCGTCATGCACCTGTTTGCTCACGTGAAAATGCACGTCCCCATAGCCGGCCAACTGCGGCAAATGGGTAACGACGATGACCTGGTGGTCGGCAACGGCCGTCAGCCCCCACAGTTTGCGCCCCACCACATCGCCAATGCGCCCGCCAATGCCCTGGTCAATCTCGTCAAAAATCAGCGTCGGTGTGGCGTCCACCTCCGCCAGCGCCGTTTTCAGCGCCAGCATAAGCCGCGCCGTCTCGCCGCCGGAGGCCACTTTGGCCATTGGCTTCAGCGGCTCGCCGGGATTGGTGGAGATGAGAAACTCGGCGCGGTCAATGCCCGTCTGGTCAAAGGCCAATCGCTGCTCGCCCAGGTACACGCCGTCCACCTGCGGCTCGGTGGCGAAGTGGACGCTGAACTGCGCCCCTTCCATGTTCAGGTCGGCCAGTTGGGTTATCACGGCCGTCGCCAGCCTGCCCGCCGCCGCCTGCCGTTTTTGCGACAGCTTCGCCGCCATCTCCCCCACCCGCCGCAGATACTTTTCCTGCTCCAGTTCCAGTTCGGCAATGCGCGATTCGCTGTTGCTGATGTAGGTCACTTCCGTCAGCGCCTTTTCGCGCAGCGCCAGAATCTCCTCAATGCTCTCGCCATATTTGCGTTTGAGGTTGGCGATCAGTTCCAGCCGCTCTTCCAAAAAATCAAGACGCTTCGGGTTAAATTCCAACCCATCCAGGTAACTTTGTAAGTCTGAAGACAGCTCGCTGAGTTGGAAAAGTAAACCTTGCAATGTTTCCAACCGGGGAGCCTGGGTATCATCGTAACGGGTGAGCTGCACCAGGGCGCGTTCCGCCTGCCCCAACAAATCGGCCGCCGAGCGCATTTCATCATCCATGCCGGTGAGCAAGGCCACCGCTTCGGTGGCCGCCCGCATCAGTTGTTCGGCGTTGGCCAGGCGGGTACGTTCGGCGCGCAGTTCTTCTTCTTCGCCGGGAGTCAATTTGGCCGCGCCGATTTCTTCAATCTGGTATTGGAGCATGTCGGCGCGCTGCGCCAGCGCCTTTTCGTTCTGGCGCAGGTCGGCCAGTTCGGCCCGGATTTTTTGCAATGCAGCCACTTCCCGGCTCAAGGCTTTGCGCTCATCTTCCAGCCGGGCATAGTTGTCCAGCAGAGGCAGATGGGATTTGGGCCGCAGCAAGGAGAGGTGTTCTCCCTGACCGTGAATGTCAATCAATGGTTCGGCAATGTCCCGCAAGATAGCCAGGTTGACGGTACGGCCGTTCACCCGACAAATGTTACGGCCGTTGCTGCGAATCTCCCGCGCCAACACCAACGTGCTGCCGTGTTCGTCGTCTAATCCTTCGGCTTCCAGAATGGGGGTCACGGCCGTGTGCAGTTGAGGCGTCAGCGTAAAAGTTGCCTCTACATACGCTTCCGGCGCGCCGGCCCGCACCATCATCGTGTCGGCGCGCCCGCCCAATACCAGCATCACGGCATCGAGAATGATGGATTTACCGGCCCCCGTCTCCCCGGTCAGCACGTGAAACCCGTTTTTGAAAGAGATGGTGAGTTCGTCAATAATGGCAAAATTGCGAATGGAAAGTTCAGTTAACATAATCGCCTAAGCAGTGCCAGGCACGGGGCAAAAGGCCCTGATCATGCAGAGACTTGACGCCCCGTGCCTGGCACTACCCATCACTTCATCCAATAAAACGCCGAACCACCGGCCACAAAGAGATAAACGGCAGGGGTAATGAAGGCAAACAGCGCACCGCCGCTGCCAGCCAATGCCATTAGCAAAATGGGCAAGCCGGGTATCACCACCCCCACCACCATCATCACCAGCACCAGATGGGGCAGGTAACGGCCGCGCCGCCCACCAATCGCCTTTTTGGTCAGACGGCCGATCAGACCACCCACCGCGCCGCCGATAAAAATCATAATAAAGATGAAGAAAAAACCGCCGCCTAAACGCCAGACCAGATACCCGGCAATCAGGCTCAGGGGCAAGGAGACCAGGGCGGCAATGATATAATCGGTGGCCGAAGCGTTGAAGAATTTGTCTTCCAAATCCCGTTTGCAGTCCGGGCAGAGGTAGCCCACAGAGGTTTTGTTGGTGCAACTGGCGCAAATGGGGTTGTGGCAGTTGTAACAGCGCAGCGATGTACCCCGGTCGGGGTGGCGATAACAGAAGAATTCGTAGGCTTCGGTGTGGTCGTCGGTGGGGGCGGCTACGGCCGTAGCCGTAGCGGCAACCACCTCCTTTTTCACCACCGGTTCCGGCTCCGGCTCCGGCAGTCGCGCCGCTTCCACTTCTTTGCGCCAGGCTTCCGGCACCGGCTCGCCACGTAAATCGGCCAGCCCCACTTTGGCTTCTTTATTTTCCGGGTTCAGTTCCAGCGCCCGCTCATATGCCTCTGCCTGCGCCGCCGGGTCAACGGTCATCCGTCCCAACCCTAACCAGGCTTCTTCCGTTTCCGGTGCTTCGTCCAAAATTTGCCGGTATAGCTGCTCGGCGGCCGCCCGTTTGCCCGCTTCTTCCACCCGGCTTGCCTGTCGCATTAATGAGCGAATTCTTGGTTGATTTATCTCCATAGAAACTTCCTGGAATTGAGATTAGGGATTAG